>JBKJHN010000172.1:0-23746 GCA_046599015.1 Ramlibacter sp. | reverse complement strand
GGCGCCGCTCACCTCGCCTCGCTCGCCGCGGCTGCGCTCGATCTGCTCCAGCGCGATCTCCAGCTCATACAGCTGGTCGTTGCGCGCCTCATCGACGCGCGGCGCCTGGCTGGTCGGGCCGATGAACATCCCCGAGAACAGGTAGCTCAACGCGGGGTGGTTATGCCAGTACAGCAGCAGGCTCGCGAGCAGCTCGGGCCTTCGCAGGAACGGCGAATCGGCCGGCGTGGCTCCGCCCAACACGAAATGGTTGCCGCCTCCCGTGCCGGTGTGGCGCCCATCGGTCATGAATTTTTCGGCTGACAAGCGCGTCTCGAACGCCGCCTGATAGAGGAACTCGGTGTGCTGCACCAATTCGCCCCAGCTGTGCGCCGGGTGGATGTTGACCTCGATCACGCCGGGGTCGGGCGTGACCTGCAGCAGTTTCAAGCGTTGGTCGCGCGGCGGCGGGTAACCTTCGAGCACGATCTTCACGTGCAGTTCCTGGGCTGTCGCTTCGACGGCGGCCAGCAGATCGAGGTAGTCCTCCACCTTGGCCAGCGGCGGCATGAACACATACAGCAAGCCGCTTTGGGTCCCGGTTTGTTCGGCCTTGGGCCCGTTGGAGCGCCGGGGGTCTCGCGCCTCGACGCACAGCGCCGTGCGGGTGTGACCTTTCGCCGATTTATGCCGAGCCGGCGGGGCGATCCCGTCTTCAACAGCGCCGCTCGATCCGGGGGCGGCAGCGCCTGGCGTGAAGCCGATGTCGGGGTGCAGCGTGGCGTCCTGCATCCGGTGCGGCGGTTCGGCCTGCGGTCCGCCGCCGATGAGGTACGGCACGGCAGTGCGGCGCTGGTCCGCAGCCGCGCGATCGGCGTAGCGGCTGTTCAGGGCGGCAGGGGCGGGCAGGTCGCCGCGCGGCGCCATCGGATCACGTTCGATCACATAGGCCTGGTCCGCCGCGCTGGCCCAGGGCAAGGCGTCCAACGGCAGGCGCAGGCCCATCGGTGAATCGCCTGGAATCAGGTACAGGCGCTCGTCGCGCACGAACCAGGGCTGGCTCGACCACCGGGGCGCTTTCGCATCCGCGTCTTCGTCCTCATCGCGCACTTGCAGCGGCAGCACGTAGCCAATCTCTGCGTCGAGCTTCTGCTCGAACACGCGGCGCAGACGCACCCGTTCCATCTCGTCGTCCAGGCGTGAATTGAAGGGGTCTACGTTGACGGGCAGCCGGCGCTCACGCCAGAGGTAGTAGAAGACGTCTTCGTAGCCCGGCTTGATGAACTTGTCCGTGAGGCCCAGCCTCTTCGCCAACGCGTGGGTAAAGCGCTTGGCGTCGAAGCTGCTGTAGCTGGAGGGGCGGCTCTCGTCGGCGAACAGGGAAGGGTTGGTCCAGGCGGGCTGGCCGTCGGCGCGCCAATAGATCGACAGCGCCCAGCGCGGCAACTGCTCGCCCGGGTACCACTTGCCCTGGCCGAAATGCAGGAACCCGCCGTGGCCGTATTCGGCGCGCAGCTTGTGCACGAGTTCGGTCGCATACGCGCGCTTGGTCGGGCCGAGGGCATCGGTGTTCCACTCGGCGGCATCGCGGTTCTGCACGGCCACGAAGGTCGGCTCGCCGCCCATCGTCAGGCGCACGTCGCCGGCTTTCAGATCGCCATCCACCGCTTCGCCCAGCGCCAGCACCTTGGCCCACTGCTCTTCGCTATAGGGTTTGGTGACTCGCGGCGATTCGTGGATCCGCGTGACCTGCATGTGATGGCTGAACTCGACCTCCGCGTCATCCACCGCGCCTTCGATCGGCGCAGCGCCCGAGGGCTGCGGGGTGCACGCGAGCGGAATGTGCCCCTCGCCGGCCAGCAGGCCCGAGGTGGGATCCAGGCCGATCCAGCCCGCGCCTGGCAGGTACACCTCGGTCCATGCATGCAGGTCGGTGAAATCCACCGTGGTGCCGCTCGGACCATCCAGCGCCTTCACGTCGGGCGTGAGCTGGATCAGGTAGCCGGAAACGAAGCGTGCCGCCAGGCCGCAATGGCGCAGCATCTGCACCAGCAACCAGCCCGAGTCGCGGCACGATCCACTGGCGTTCTTCAGTGTCTGCTCCGGCGTCTGCACGCCCGGTTCCATGCGAATCAGGTACTTGATGTCGTGCTGGAGCTGCTGGTTGACGCCAACCAGGAAGTCGATGGTGCGCTGCTTCTTGCGGTCGATCTTCTCAAGGTACGCTTTGAGCAGCGGTGTGGCGGGCTCGGTGGCCAGGTACGGCGCGAGCTCCTGCGCGAGCAGTGGTTCATACTTGAAGGGGAAGTTCTCGGCGCTCGGTTCAAGGAAGAAATCGAAGGGGTTGTACACCGCCATCTCCACTACCAGGTCCACCGTGACCTTGAACTCGGTGCTCCTTTCGGGAAACACCAGCCGCGCCTGGTAGTTGGCGAACGGGTCCTGCTGCCAGTTGATGAAGTGCCCGGCCGGTTCGATCTTGAGCGAATACGAGAGGATGTTGCTGCGCGAATGAGGCGCCGGACGAAGCCTCACCACCTGCGGCCCCAGCTGCACCAGCCTGTCGTACTTGTAGTGGGTGACGTGGTTCAGGGCTGCATGGATGGACATGCGGGGAATACTAGCAAGTCCGGGGCCGGGGACGCTGTGTGTCGGCAGAACCGGCCTTTCGCCCGTTGAGACATGTAAACATGCCGAATGACAAGCAGGCGGGGGGAGGCTGGGCGACCGCGGCGTTGCTGGGCGCGGTGCTGGGCGCCGCGCTGCAGGTGCAGCAGCCTGCGTTGTGGGAATGGACGGTGTATGCGCTGATGGCGGGCGGCGCGCTGGCCATACTCTCCCTACCCCTCTGGGGGAGGGCAGGGGTGGGGGCAGGCCCGGCCCTGACCTCTCTCTTCGCCGCTACGCTTTTCGCCTTTGCGGTCTGCGGCCTGCGCGCATCGCATTTCGCCAGCCACGCCCTCGATCCTGCCCTGGAAGGCCGCGACGTCACGGTCACCGGGGTGATCGCCGCCATGCCACAACGCAACGAAATCGGGATTCGATTTCGCTTCGAGGTCGAATCCGCCGCAGTCGGCGGCGCGCCCGTGCGCCTGGTGCCTCGGGTCTATCTGGGCTGGTACTCAGGCGCGGCCGCCGATCCGGCCGGCATGCTGGAACTGCAGCGGCAGCCCGTGGATGTCCGTGCCGGCGAGCGGTGGCAGATGAACATCCGGCCGAAGGCGCCGCATGGCAACAGCAACCCGCATGGCTTTGACTACGAGCTTTGGCTGTGGGAACAAGGGTTGCAGGCAACGGGCTATGTGCGGACCGGGGCGAATGACCCGCCGCCACAGCGCCTGGCCGATACCTGGCGCCACCCGGTCGAACGGGCCCGTCAGCATGTGCGCGACGCAGTGTTCGGGCACGTGACGGATCGACAATCCGCCGGCCTGCTGGCTGCGCTGATCGTGGGCGACCAGAACGCGATCGATCGCGTCGACTGGGACGTCTTTCGCGCCACCGGAGTCGCTCATTTGATGAGCATCTCCGGATTGCACATCACGATGTTTGCCTGGGCCGCTGCTCTGCTGGTCGGTGCACTGTGGCGGTGCAGCCAGCGTCTTTGCCTGGCGTGGCCGGCGCAGCATGCTGCACTGATTGGGGGCGTTTTGCTGGCAGCGGGCTATGCCTTGTTCAGTGGCTGGGGGGTACCGGCGCAGCGCACTGTGTGGATGCTGGCCACCGTGGCACTGCTGCGTCTTTCAGGCCGGCGCTGGCCCTGGCCGCAGGTCTGGCTGCTGGCCTGCGCGGTGGTCGTGACCATCGATCCCTGGGCTTTGCTGCAACCGGGCTTCTGGCTCAGCTTTGTGGCTGTGGGGGTGCTGTTCGCCAGCGACTCGGGCACCACTGCGGTGCCTGGCGCGGGCGGGGCACGCCGATTCGCTGCGATAGTGCGTGGGGCATTCCGCGAGCAATGGGTGGTCACCCTCGCATTGACGCCATTGACGCTGCTGCTTTTCGGGCAGGTGTCGGTGGTCGGCCTGTTGGCCAATGCGCTGGCGATCCCATGGGTCACGCTGGTGATCACCCCGTTGGCAATGGCCGGCGTGCTGGGGCCACCGGTGTGGGACCTCGCGTCATGGGCGGTAAAGGCGCTGCAGGTCTATCTGCACTGGTTGGCCTCACTGCCCTTCGCCACGGTATCCATGCCCGCGCCGCCGCTATGGGCCGGGGCAGCGGGCGTTCTCGGCGGCTTACTGCTCGCGATGCGACTGCCTTGGCACTTTCGGCAGCTCGGACTGCCGTTGATGCTGCCGGTGCTGCTCTGGCAGGCCGCGCGTCCGGCACCAGGGCAGTTCGAGCTGCTGGCCGCCGACATCGGCCAGGGCAATGCGGTCATCGTACGCACGGCGGCGCACACACTGGTGTACGACAGCGGCCCGCGTTACAGCGCTGAAAGCGATGCCGGTCATCGCGTCGTGGTGCCTTTGCTGCGGGCATTCGATGAGCGCGTGCACACGCTGATGCTCAGCCACCGCGACAGCGATCACACGGGTGGCGCCGCTGCTGTGCTCGCGATGCAGCCGCAGGCACAGCTCTTGAGTTCGCTGGAGGACTCTCATGAGTTGCAGGCAATTCGGCGCTCGACGCGTTGCGCCGCCGGCCAGCGCTGGCAGTGGGACGGGGTCGACTTCCAGGTGCTGCACCCCCAAGCCGCCGACTACGACGCTGCCGGCAAGCCCAATGCGTTGAGCTGCGTGCTGCGCGTCTCTAATGGCATTCACTCCGCGCTGCTCCCCGGCGACATCGAGTTGCCGCAAGAGCGGCGCCTGGTCGCACAAGCGCAAGCTTTGCCACCGGGGCCTGCGCACTCCGGCGGGTTGCTGCGCGCGGACGTGCTGCTGGTGCCTCACCACGGAAGCAAGACATCGTCCAGCGGCGCCTTCCTGGACGCGGTTCATCCCTCGTTCGCGCTCGTGCAGGCCGGCTACCGCAACCGCTTCGGGCATCCCGCCGCGCCGGTTCTGGAGCGTTATCGCGACCGTGGCATCGCGATCATCGATTCGCCGCATTGCGGCGCGGCATTGTGGTCTTCCACGCAGCCCGGGCAGGTAAGGTGTGAACGCCAGGCTGCGCCCCGATACTGGCACCATCGCTTTCCCTGATCGAACCGGGGGTAGGCCGTCTCGCGGCCCGGAAATTGCTATTCTCTGCCTTGGAGATAGCTCAATGCCTAAGTTCGACGAGATGTACGCCGAGTTGCCCGATTCGGGCAAGGTGCCCCTGCCTCTCAATGGGCACTTCCAGTATCAAAGCCAGTCGCAGGGGGGGCAAAGCCAGGCGCAGGTGCAGGGCGTGCGCAATCACTACCAGGGCTATGCCGATTGGCTCTCGCGCCAGCCGGAGGCCACGATGCGCGCGCGTCGCGAAGAAGCGGAGATGATCTTCCGCCGCGTCGGCATCACCTTTGCCGTGTACGGCGCCAAGGACGAAGAGGGCGCCGGCACCGAACGGCTGATTCCGTTCGATCTAATTCCCCGCATCATCCCGGCCAACGAATGGGCCACTCTCGAAAAGGGCCTGGTTCAGCGCGTGACGGCGTTGAACAATTTCCTGCATGACGTCTATCACGATCAGGACATCATCAAGGCAGGCATCGTCCCGGCCGAGCAGATACTGAACAACAGCCAGTTCCGCAAGGAAATGATGGGTGTGTATGTGCCGCACCGCATCTATTCGCACATCTCCGGCGTGGACATCGTGCGGGCCCCCAATGCGCAGGGCGAGGGCGAGTACTACGTGCTGGAAGACAACCTGCGAGTCCCCAGCGGTGTGAGCTATATGCTGGAAGACCGCAAGATGATGATGCGGCTGTTCCCCGATCTGTTCAGCGCGCATCGGGTCGCGCCGGTGATGCACTACCCCGACCTTTTGCTGGAAACCTTGCGTGCTTCGGCTCAACCCGGCGCGCCGGACCCGACGGTGGTGGTGTTGACGCCGGGCATGTACAACAGCGCCTATTTCGAGCACGCGTTCCTGGCGCAGCAGATGGGCATCGAACTGGTCGAAGGGCAGGACCTGTTCGTCAAGGACAAATACGTCTACATGCGAACCACTCGCGGGCCGAAGCGCGTAGACGTGATCTACCGCCGCGTCGACGATGACTTTCTCGACCCGTCGGTGTTCCGCCCCACTTCCACACTGGGCTGCGCGGGACTGGTCGGTGCGTACAGCGCCGGCAACGTGACCATCTGCAATGCGATCGGCACCGGCGTGGCCGACGACAAGTCGACCTATCCCTATGTGCCGAAGATGATCGAGTTCTACCTGGGGGAGAAGCCGATCCTGAAGAACGTGCCCACGCATGTGTGCCGCGATCCCGAAGATCTGAAATACGTGCTGGCCAATTTGAAGGATCTGGTCGTCAAGGAGGTTCATGGCGCGGGCGGCTACGGCATGCTGGTGGGCCCCGCCGCCACGCAGCAGGAGATCGAGGATTTCCGCAAGGCGGTCGAAGCCAATCCTGCCGGCTACATCGCGCAACCGACCTTGTCGCTTTCCAGCTGTCCGACCTTCGTCGAAAGCGGCATCGCGCCGCGCCACATCGACCTGCGGCCCTTTGTGCTGTCCGGCAAGGAGGTGCAGATGGTGCCCGGCGGCTTGACCCGGGTGGCCTTGAAGGAAGGCTCGCTGGTGGTGAATTCGTCGCAGGGCGGCGGCACCAAGGACACCTGGATTCTGGAGGTATGAAGTAATGCTGTCACGTACCGCCGACCACCTGTTCTGGATGTCCCGCTATACCGAGCGGGCCGAAAACACCGCGAGGATGCTCGACGTCAACTACCAGACTTCGCTGCTGCCCCAATCCGCCGCGGTGGCCCAGGTTGGCTGGCAGGGCCTGCTGTCCATCAGCGAACTGCTGCCGGCGTATACGGCCAAGCACGGCGACGTCACGCCCAAATGCGTGATGGAGTTCATGGTCAAGGACGAGAGCAATCCCTCTTCCATCGTCTCTTGCCTGAAGGCTGCGCGCGAGAACGCCAGGGCCGTGCGCGGCTCGCTCACCACCGAGGCCTGGGAGACCCAGAATCAGACCTGGCTCGAAGTCAATCGCATGCTCAAGGCCAACGAATTCGAGCGCGACCCGGGCCAGTTCTTCGAATGGGTGAAATTTCGCTCGCACCTTTCGCGCGGCGTGACGGTCGGCACCATGCTGATGGACGAGGCCCTGCACTTCATGCGCCTGGGCACTTTCCTCGAACGCGCGGACAATACCGCCCGCCTGGTCGATGTGAAGTTCCATGCCGTGCAAAGCGACTTCTTCGGCACTGCCAGCGAGAAGGACCAGGAGTACGACTTCTATCACTGGAGCGCCATCCTGCGCAGCGTCTCCGGCTTCGAGATCTATCGCAAGGTCTACCGCGACGTGATCAAGCCTGAGCGGGTCGCCGATTTGTTGATCCTGCGGGCGGACATGCCTCGATCGCTGCACGCCAGCTTGAACGAGGTGGTGAGCAACCTGTCCATGGTCGCCAATGACCAGTCGTCCGAAACACAACGGCGGGCCGGCAAGCTGCGCGCCGACCTCCAATACGGGCACATCGAAGAAATCCTCGCGACCGGGCTGCACGCTTTCCTGACCCAGTTTCTCGACCGCGTGAACGAACTCGGCGGACGCATCAGCCGCGACTTCCTGATTCCGGCCAAGGCTTGACGGCCAGCGGGCGTCCCGTTCTGAGGCCGGACCGCGATAATTGCTAAGAGGGTCCGTTCCGGCGGGATGGGAATTGCACTTTCACTCAGTAACTCGATCGAGGAAGCATGGCTGCAAATCGAACACCCGGTCCTGTCACCGCGTACCGCCGTGAGTTGGACTCAGGCGCCGGTCTTCAGTGTCGGTCCGGCACCAACCCGGGTCCGGTAGATCTGTCCTATCGCTCAATCGAACCGGCGGTCTTTTGGGATTGGCGTGCTGAAGGCTTTCGTGCCCCACCCATGCGAGTTTTGGTCTCGACGCCAACGACTCTTTACCGGGTCTGGGGCGGCACAGCCAGTGAGCTTGGGGCGCCATCGCGGCCCGGCGTGTGTCTGTCGCTTGAACGCCCAAGTACGCGAAAGGAGGCCGAGCGGCTGTCTGCGGTTTGGGAATGGGGGAATGCCTGTCGATTCATCACGCCCTTCGTCGCTCTTCCAGGCGCCATCATCTTCGTCGGAATCGTTGACCCTGGTGACGACAGAGCTTCGCCCGGTGCCCCTGGTTCGCAGGTCTTCATCGAAATGGCACAGTTCAAGGCTCACGTGCTCAGACTGGGCGGTTCGTCGCCCCTCGTCGATGACCTGGTGTCCCACGTGGTGGTACCGAATCCGGATCCAGGCCGTGCTCGATCTTCATGAATCGCGCAAGGGGCGTATTGCACACAATGACGCTGCCAGGTGCACACTTGGCAGTCACCGTTACGGAAGCCGAAAGTGACCGCGTTCAGCCGTATGCGCATTGCTGCCGCCGCTTTCTCGCTGCTGAGCTTCCGTGCCAGCCGGTTGAGGACTGACTAGATAGCTCTGAAGCCCGCTCATGAACCGTTCGCCGCCAATGCCTCTTTCACTTCGCGTGCGAGCTCGATCACGGCCATCGCGTAGTAGCTCGACCAGTTGTAGCGCGTGATGACATAGAAATTCTCGGTGCCGGCCACGTACTGGGGCTCGGCATCGCCGTTTTGCAGCTCCACCAGCGCCAGCGGCCCCTGGTGCTCCAGCGCCGGACCTTCGAGCAGCGCGCCTTTGGCCGTGAAACTCGCCACACTGAAGGTCGGCAGGATGTCGGGCGCCAGCAGGGCTTCCTTGTCAAGCCGCACCGGATCGAATTTCACCGGGTAATGAGTCGGCATGCCGCTTTGCCAGCCATAGCTCTTGAAGTAATTCGCCACCGAGCCGATCACGTCCGCCGGGCTGCGGAACAGGTCCACCACGCTGTCGCCGTCGTAGTCGATGGCCCAGCGCACCCAACTGCTGGGCATGAACTGAGGCATGCCCATCGCGCCCGCGTAGCTGCCGAGCGGCTTGAGCGGATCGCCGTTGGTCCGGCTCTGCAGCATGAAGAATTGCTCGAGTTCGCCACGGAAAAACTCACTGCGCTCGGCGGCGCGGGGATGTGCCTGCGGAAAATTGAATGCCAGCGTCGACAGCGCATCGACCACCCGGAAGTTGCCTGTCTGCTGGCCGTAGAGGGTTTCCACCCCGATGATCGCCACGATCATCTCGGCCGGCACGCCGTACTCTTTTTCAGCGCGTTCCAGGATGGCCTGATTGTCGCGCCAAAACCTGACACCGGCGTTGATGCGCACCGGGTCGATGAAGCGACTGCGGTAGACGCGCCAGTTCTTCGCCGTGCCGGCTGGAGCGGGCTTCATCAAGCGGGCGACGACGGGCAGGAACTGCGCGCGGGCCATTGCTTCGCGAACCCAGGTGCGGTCGAGGTTGCGGCGCTCGGCCATGTCATCGGCCCACCGCATGACTTCGTCGTTTTCGGCGTAGGGCACGCCACGTTGGCTCGTGCGCTGTGCCTCGCCGGCCTTGCGCTGCGTCTTCTGTGCGGCCGCGGGAGTTGCGAAAAGAAATGTGCCGGCCGCAAGGCACAGTGCAACGATGACGACAAGTCGGGACATTCAGGCGGGCCAGGTTAATTGCTTGAGTTCGCGCTGGAGTGCGGGGAGGTTGGCATTCGGGCTGCGGGCATAGCGCTGTGCTTCCAGCTTCAGCAGCCAGTCTGCCAGCGCACGGCCGCGTTCACCGAAACGCCCTGTGACAACGGTCGCCATCTGGCGTGGCGGCGCTGCAGGTGGTAATTCGACGCCGACTCGACCCAGGCGCGCACGCACCCGCTGGAGCAAGCGCAGCCACGGATCGTGTTGACGCCGGTCCCAGAGAGTCCACCCCCCTGCCGCTAGCGCCACAGCGATCATCAGGCCGAGCAGGACGTAGCTCAGGTCCTCCCAGCTGGGCGAGGCGAATCCCAGGTTCTTCAGCAGATTCAGCTGCTTGCTCTGCGTGTAGTTCAGCACCCACTGGTTCCAGCTGTTGTTCAACGCGTCCCACATGGCACGCATGCTGGCTGCGAGGTCGGGACTGACGCTGCCGAACGCGCCGGCCAGCAGGCCCCGCGGCTGCTGAAGTCGCTGGAATGAACCGGTGCGTCCCGGTGCAACCACGGATGTCGGGTCGACGCGGACCCAGCCTCGGCCGGCCAGCCAGACCTCGGTCCAGGCATGGGCGTCGCTTTGGCGCACCACCCAGTAGTTATCGACCGGGTTGCGCTCGCCCCCCTGATAGCCAGTCACCAGCCGCGCCGGGATGCCCATGCCGCGCATCAGCACCACAAATGCCGACGCGATGTGTTCGCAAAAGCCCTCTTTGCGGTCGAACCAGAATTCGTCTGCCGTGTGCTGGCCGTACACACCCGGGTCCAGGGTGTACCGGAAACTGCCGGTACGCAATCTGTCGAGCGCCGCCTGCACCAGGGCCGCCGGCGCTCCGGATGCGGTCTCCCGGCGCAGTTGTGCCGCCAGCTCCAGGGTGCGCGGGTTGTAGCCGGGCGGCAGTTCGACGTACTCAGGCGCCAGCGCGGCCAGGACGGTCGGACCGTGGCGGAATGCGGTGTGGCTTTCGGCGCTGTAGCGCAGCAGATCGGTGATCGGCCGATTGGCAAGCCACGTGAGCTCGCTGGTCATCACCGGTTGATAACCTGCCGCCACGGGTGGCTTGATTGCCGCGTCCAGCAGCAGGATCCACGGCCGGTTGCTCGGTTCCAGGGTAGCTTCGTAGCGTACTGGTTCGCCCATGACCTGCAACTGTGCCAAGCCGGGCTGCGCCGGCAATGTCCGCGCGCCCAATCGCGGCTGCAGCGCGCGCCACTCCCTTCCATCGAAAGTGGACATTACCGGTCCGCGGAAATAGAGGGCGCTGGCCGGCGGCACGGGTCCTTCGAATTTCACCCGCAAGGCGATGCTTTCGTCCAGCACCAGGCTGGCGAGATTGCCCACTTGCATGCTGGCCGACAAACCGCTGCGCCCACTCATCGCATCGTTGGGAATGCCCCATAACGGCCCGAAGCGTGGAAACAGAACGAACAACACCGCCATCATGGGCGCGCCCAGCAGCGTCATCCAGCCGGCCGTGCGAGCCGCGTGCAAGAGCGGAGGTCTGCCCACGGGCATGTGCGCGTTGACCAGGGCCGTCATCAACCCGAGAAGCGCCACCAGCATGGCTGCGGCGGTGGCCAGTGACTGCGAGAAAAAGAAGTTGGTGAGCATCGTGAAGAAGCCCAGGAAGAACACGACGAAGATGTCGCGCCGGCCGCGCAACTCGAGCGTCTTCAGGGCCAGTAGCACGACGATCAGGGTCACGCCAGCGTCGCGTCCCAGCACCGTGCGGTGGGTGGCGAGTGTCGCCGCGACAGCGAGAATCAGCAGCCCCAGCAACCACCACTTTCGAGGTAGCGCACGCCCGGCAAGCGCCAGCCAGGCGCGAAACGACAGCAATGCGGCGGCAAGTGCGCTGCACCAGGGCGGCAAGTTTCCCACCTGCGGCAGGATCACCCAGCCGATCACCAGCAGCAGGAACAGCGTGTCGCGGCTGTCGCGGGGCAGGGCGTTCAACCGGGTCAGCATCTGGCCAGGGCCTCCAGGCAACGCCATTTGTGCGCTGCGCCGTTGCCGGGTTGGATCTCCTGGCCCGGTAGGCGCAGGCCGTAGTCGAGCCCCACCCGCTCGCCTTGGAGCACCCATGCCGTGAGACGCGAGAGCTTCTGCTCGATCCCGCCGGAACCGGCTTGAGCGAAGTCCAGCCACAGTTCATAACGCTGCGCCTGCTGGGTATCGCGACTGACCAGTTCGTCGGCTTTTGCGGCCTTTTTCCAGACCACCAGTTTCAACGGATCGCCACGCCGGTACGCGCGTACACCGTCGAACTCGCCGGTGCTTTGCACGCGCGTGGCGGCCATGCCCCCGGCACGCGGTTCGCCCGGCGGCAGCGGCGGAGGGTAGGGTTCCGGCGCCGGGTACACCAGCACCCGGCCGGCCGGCCGCCAGACCGTCCAGACGCGAAAGGTTCCGAGCGGAAAGCGGGTCTCGGCCGTGAGCGGCGGGGCCGGGTGAAGCCCGCGCCGTGCCGGCTTGAAAGCCACCTGAACCGTGCTTTGCCCTTGGGCCGGCACGTCGGTCCAGATCCACCGGTCGTCATGCGTGGCATCCAGCATCGCCAGGCCGATGCCGTAGCGCGTGGACAGCCGGTTGTTGGAGAGCACGATCGTCAAGGTCACGTTGCTGCCGGCGAACTGTGCCTCGGGTGCCATCAGGTTCATCGTCAAACCACGCAAGGTGGCATGGCATACGTGCATGCCGACGACGCCACTGCCGGCCAGCAGAAACGTCAGCAGGTACCCGAGATTGAGCTGGTAGTTGATGGACCCGGTGAGCAAAACCAGCAGCGTCGCGCCCAGCATGAAGCCGGCGCGCGTGGGCAGGATGTAGACGTTGCGCTGGGTCAGCGTGATGGTGTCGGACAGCGGCAACCGTGACTGCCACCACCGCCGAAAGCGCCGCTGCACGAAGGCGAGCGGATTAAGGGTGGCGGCGTTCACGGCAGCGGCACTGCCTCCAGCATCGCGCGCACCTGCTCCACCGGACCGCGGCCGGCGTCTCCCGCGGGTGTGAGCCGATGCGCCACGGTTTGCGGCAGGATCGACTGGACGTCGTCGGGCGCCACATAGTCACGGCCGCTCAGCAAAGCCTGCGCCTTCGCCGCGCGGACCACGGCGATGCCCGCTCGCGGCGAAAGCCCTTGCAGAAACCAGCGCCCGGAGCGCGTCGCCGCCACCAGGTCCTGCACATAGGTGAGCAAGGGCTCCGCCGCATGGACCTGGAAGACCTTTTGCTGGAGCAACTGCAAGTCCACCGGCGTCAGGGTGCTGCGCAGGGAATCGACCATGCCGCGCCGGTCGGCGCCATTGAGCAACTCGCGTTCGGCAGCCCGGTCAGGGTAGCCGAGGGAGATGCGCATCAGAAAGCGGTCCAGCTGTGACTCGGGCAGCGCGAAGGTGCCCAGCTGGTCATGCGGGTTCTGCGTGGCGATGACGAAGAAGGGCGACGGCAGAGGCCGGGTTTCTCCCTCGACGCTGACCTGCTTTTCTTCCATGGCCTCCAGCAAGGCGCTTTGCGTCTTGGGGCTGGCCCGGTTGATCTCGTCGGCCACCAGCACCTGGGCAAAAATCGGCCCCGGATGGAACACGAAAGCCTCCTTGCCGCGCTCGTAGATCGAGACCCCGGAGAGGTCGCTGGGCATCAGATCGGCCGTGAACTGAACACGCGAGAATTGCAGGCCGAACGACCGCGCCAGCGCATGGGCCAGGGTGGTCTTGCCAACGCCGGGAACGTCCTCGATCAGCAAATGCCCCCCGGCCAGCAAGCAGGCGACACAGTCCCGCACCTGGGCCGGTTTTCCGACGATCACCGTGTTAAGCTGGTCGAGTAGCGCCTTGAGTTTTTGTTGTGCTTCCATATGAGGGCGAGTGTGCCCCGAACGTTATCCGAAATCGCGCATTGAAGAGTATTGCAATTGAATAAAACCGGGTATTTCACGCACGCGGATTGCAAGAAACACGAGATGGGGCCGGGCCATCCGGAGTGCCCCGAACGGCTCGATGCCATCGAGGACAGGCTGCTGGTCACCGGCATCGACGGTCTGCTGGACCGCCGCGAGGCGCCCCTGGCTTCGTCCGCGGAACTCGAACTGGCGCACGACCGGCTTCACATAGCCGCGATGCGCGGACTGGCCGCGCAGTTGGTCGAGGAAATTTCCGCGGGCGGGCCGAGTTACGCCCATATCGACCCCGACACCGCGATGAGCCCCCACACCTGGAAGGCGGTGCTGCGGGCGGCCGGCGCCGTGACAGCCGCGACCGATGCGGTCATCGCCGGCGAACTGGAGAACGCCTTCTGCGCGGTCCGGCCGCCGGGCCACCATGCCTGCCGCGATCACGCCATGGGGTTTTGCTTCATCAACAACATTGCGGTCGCTGCCAAGTACGCGCTGGAACGGCATGGCCTCAAGCGGGTGGCCATCGTCGACTTCGATGTTCACCACGGCAACGGCACCGAGGACATCATCAAGGGCGACGACCGGATCCTGATGGTGAGCTTCTTCCAGCATCCTTTCTATCCGTACAGCGGCGCCGATTCGAACGCGCCCAACCTGGTCAACCTGCCGGTGCCGGCCTACACCAAGGGCATTGCGGTCCGCG
This sequence comes from Ramlibacter sp., assembly GCA_046599015.1. GTDB lineage: Bacteria > Pseudomonadota > Gammaproteobacteria > Burkholderiales > Burkholderiaceae_C > Ramlibacter. Next base: position 9,492 of record JBKJHN010000172.1, on the reverse strand, counting down.
AGCTGATCGAGCAGGCCTGGATGCCGCGGCTCGAAGAATTCAAGCCGGAGATGATTTTTATCAGCGCGGGGTTTGACGCGCATCGTGAGGACGACCTTGGCCAGATGGGCCTGACCGAGCAGGACTACAGCTGGATCACCAGCCGCATCAAGGACATCGCCAGGAAGCATGGCAAGGGGCGCATCGTTTCCTCGCTCGAAGGCGGCTACAACCTCGGCGCCCTGGGGCGCAGCGTCGAGGCCCATGTGCGCGTCCTGGCGGATCTATGAACATGAGCAGCACGATGAGCACGACGGACGCGGTGATCGAGGCACGCGATGCGCGGGGCGTGGTCACGCTCACCATGAATCGCCCGGGCAGCTTCAACGCACTCAGTGAAGAAATGCTCGGCGCCTTGCAGGCGGCGCTGGATCGTCTGGCAGGCGACGAGTCGGTCCGCGTGGTGGTGCTGGCGGGCGAGGGCAAGGCATTTTGCCCCGGGCACAACCTCAAGGAAATGATTGCCCACCCTTCGCTGGCTTACTACCAGGCGTTGTTTGACCAATGCAGTCGCGTGATGCTGAGCATCCTGCGGTTGTCCGTGCCCGTCATCGCCCGTGTGCACGGCATCGCCACGGCCGCCGGATGCCAGTTGGTGGCGCAGTGCGACCTCGCCGTGGCGTCCAGTGAAGCCCGCTTCGCGGTCAGCGGCGTGAACCTGGGGTTGTTCTGCTCCACACCCAGCGTGCCCCTGCTGCGCAACATGGCGCCCAAGCACGCGATGGAAATGCTGGTGACCGGCGACTTCATCAGCGCCCAGCAGGCCATGGAGCGAGGCCTCATCAACCGGGTGGCGGCCCCGGACCAGCTCGATGCGGAGGTGGAGAAGCTGGTGGCCAGCATTCTGGCCAAACCTCGCGCCGCCATTGCCATGGGCAAGGCGTTTTTCTATCGCCAGCGCGAAATGGGGATCGAGGCGGCCTACCAGCTGGGCGGGCAGACCATGGCCGTGAACATGATGGACACGTGCGCGCAGGAAGGCGTCACGGCGTTCACTGAAAAGCGCAAGCCGGCCTGGGCGGGCTGACGCTCTTCGGCGCGTATGAGCGAGATCGACAAGCTGGTCCGCGACCTGGGCCAACCGGCTGCAGCCTGGGAGCTTGCCGTACTGATGGGTTGCCTGGGGCTGGCATTCGGCGCGTGCTGGTGGATCGGCCGCAAGCAGCCGGCTGACTCGGTGTGGTTCGGCCGCGCCATTATCGATGGCCTGCTGTTCCCGCTGCTCGCACTGGCTCTTACCTACAGCGCGATGCTGGTGCTGGCCCAGAGACAGCCGGTGGCGTTGTTGAAGGTGGCGGTGCCGGTCCTGGTTTCCCTGGCCGGCATCCGTTTGCTGGCGCGGGTGTTTCCACTGGTGTTCCCGCGCTCGGCGGCGGCACGGCTGGTCGAGCGCTTGTTCTCGTGGCTGGCCTGGATTGCCGCGGTGCTGTGGATCGTCGGGCTTCTGCCGACTGTGATGAACGAATTGGAGGCCATCCACTTCGCGTTTGGCAAGTCCAAGGTCAGCCTTTTGGGCATTGTGCAGGGCGTGCTGGCTTCAGGGCTGGTGCTGGTGCTGGTGCTGTGGATTTCGGCCGTGCTCGAAAAGCGGATTCTCAGCCAGACCGTGCACGATCTGTCGCTGCGCAAGGTGGCGACCAACGCCATCCGATCGGTGCTGCTGCTGCTTGGGCTGCTGTTCGCGCTTTCCGCGGTGGGTGTCGATCTCACCGCGTTTTCGGTGCTCGGGGGCGCTATCGGCGTGGGTGTGGGCTTCGGCTTGCAGAAGCTGGCGGCCAACTACGTCAGCGGCTTTGTCATCCTGTTCGAGCGGTCGCTGCGGATCGGCGACACGGTAAGGGTCGACAACTTCGAGGGCGTGGTGACCGACATCAAGACCCGGTACACCCTGATCCGGGCGCCCAACGGCCGCGAGGCCATCATCCCCAACGAGAAGGTGATCACCGAGCGGGTGGAGAACCTCTCGCTGGCCGACACCCGCATCCTGTTGACAGCCGACGTGACGGTCGGCTACGACAGCGACGTCGACGAGGTACAGAAGATCCTGTGCGGCGCTGCCACGGCGTGCAAGGCGGTGCTGGTGGACCCGCCGCCTGTCGCTTACCTCCTGAAACTCGGCGCGGACGGCCTGGAGTTCAACCTGACTTATTGGATCGACCACCAGCTCGGCGGGCAGGTTCCGGCGCGGTCGCAAGTGAACCTCGAGGTGCTGCGGGGGCTGCGGGCTGCCGGCATCGACATACCGTTCCCGCAGCGGGTGGTTCACCTCAAGCCGACGCCCGAGAGCGGCGCTATTTCATCAGCGACGGCAGCCACAGGCTGAGCTGCGGAAACGCGATCAGCAGGCCCAGCATGACGATCATGATCGCCACGAAAGGCCAGCAGCCCCGAAAGATCTGATTCAGGCCGACTTCGGGCAAGAGCGCGTTGAGCACGAACAGGTTCATGCCGACCGGCGGCGAGATCAGGCCGATCTGAACGATCATCACGATCAGCACCCCGAACCAGACCGGATCGAACCCCAGCGCGACGACGATCGGGAAGAACAACGGGATCGTGAGCAGGACCATGGTCAGTTCCTCCATCACCGTGCCGAGCACGACGTAGATCAACATCATCGCGGCAACGATCATCGTCGGCGACAGGCCCTGGTGGGTGATCCATTCCTTCAAGTCACCCGGCATCGTCGTGAAGTTGACGAAGTTGGCGAAGATGGTTGCCGCTATCAGCAGCGCGAAGAGCATGGCCGTGGTCCGGGCCGACTCCACCAGCACCTGGTACAGGATGGCCCAGGTCAGCCGGCGGCGCGCGAGGGCGAACAGGAACGCGCCGGCCGCGCCGAAGCCGGCTCCTTCGGTCGCGGTGAAGAGTCCGCCGTAGATACCGCCAAGTACCACCACGACAAGCAGCACCACGCCCCAGATGCCCCGCAGCGCGCGCCAGCGATCGGGCCAGGAAGTGCGCTCGCCGGGCGGCGCGTGTTCCGGATCGCGGGAAGTGATGATGGCGATGCCGCCCATCAGCATCAAGGCGGTGAGCAGGCCTGGAATGACGCCGGCCGCGAACAGTTTGCCGATGTTGGTTTCGGTGATGATTCCGTAGATCACCATGATCGTCGATGGCGGGATCATGATGCCCAGCGTGCCGCCGGCCGCCATCACGCCGGTGGACAGCGATGCGCTGTACCCGAGGTCGCGCATTGACGGATAGGCCACCTTGCTCATGGTCGCCGCCGTGGCGATGGAAGAGCCGCAGATGGCGCCGAAGCCGGCGCACGCGGCCACCGTCGCATGCGCCAGGCCGCCGCGCAGATGCCCGATGAATGCGTAGGCCGCCTGGAACAACTCGTGTGCCAGCCCGGCGCGCGCCACGAAGTTGCCCATCAGGATGAACAGGGGGATCACGGACAAGGTGTAGGCGAAGCCGGTCTCGTAGACCACCTGCGCCGTGCTGGCCAGCGCGGGGTTCAAGCCGCGGGTGAGCGCGATCCCGGCAAAGCCGACCAGCCCCATGGCGAACGCCAGCGGCATGCGCAGCAGGGCCAGCGCGAAGATCGCCGCAAAGCCCAGCAGCGCCTCGATCACAATGCGGCGCCTTCGCCTTCAGCGAGCGCCGCTGGCGGCGCGCCGACCTGTACCAGGTGCACCAGGCCAGTGAGGGCGCACAGCAGCCCCATGCCGTAGATGAAGGGGGCCTTCAGCAGCTTGAGCTGGGCCGTGGTCTCGCCGCTTTCCAGGAACTGGCCGCCGGTGCGCCACATCAGCCAGCCCAGTGCCAGCAACACCGCTGCGCAAATCAGGTTGACGACGGCCGATTGCGCGCGCAAGGCCCACGGCGCGAGGTAATGGTCCAGCGAATCGAATGCCACGTGCTCGCCGCGTCTGGAGACCAGCGGCAGCGCGCCGAAGATCACGATCACCATCAGCAGTTCGGTCAGCTCGAGCGAGCCCGGGATCGAGTGGTCGGCAAACTTGCGGCCCAGCACGTCGAAAAAAGTGAGCAACATGATGGCGAACAGCGCCACCCCGGCCAGCAGCCCGCAGAGCAATTCAAGCAGCTTCTTCATCGTTGTGATTGTGCTCGGGATCGTCTCCCTCCCCCTTTGGGGGAGGGCAGGGGTGGGGGCTCGGCGGGAGTGCCCTCACCCTAACCCTCCCCCAGAGGGAGAGGGGGAGGGGAAAGAAGGGAGGGGGGCGAAAGAAGGGGAACCTACTTCTCCGCCCTGGCAATCTCAGAGCGGAATTCCGTCAGTACCTTGGCGGGGTCCTTCAGGCCCTTGGCTTCGGCGGCCTTGACCCAGTTCGACTCGAGCGCGGACGTTTTTGTCTTCACGTCGGCAACGAACCTGGCGTCGGCCTTGACCATCTGCACGCCGTTGGCTTGCATCAGCGCAATCCCGCGGCGATCGACCTTGTCCCAGTTGCGCCCGAAAGTGCGGGCCGCGGCATCGCCCGAGATGGCGTCGACGGCCTTCTTTTCATCGGCACTGAGCTTGTCGTATGTCCCCTGGTTCATCATGAACACGAAGCTGGTGTTGTACAGCCCGCCCGGGAAGAAGGTGGCGTGCTTGATCAGCTTGTCGATCTTGAACGACTCGGTGGACTCGGCCGGGAACAAGGTGCCATCCATGACACCGCCCGAAAGCAGCTCATACGAATCGGGTGCGGGCTTCAGTGTGACGTTCATGCCCAGAGTCTTGGAAATTTCGTTCACCATCCCGCCGCCCACCCGCCACTTCAGCCCCTGGAGGTCTTCCACCTTGGCCACCGGTCGCTTGGTGTTGAAGACGATTCCGGGTCCATGCGTGAAGTACGCGAGCACCTTCACGCCCTGGTGCTCGGCGGTGAACTGCGGGTGCTTCATGGCGACTTTGTTGAACGCCACCGAAATCGGCTCGGCGGTGTTGCCCAGGAACGGGAATTCGGCCATCTGCGTGAACACGAACCGGCCCGGCGTGTAGCCGTGCACGGTATACGACACGTCGGCCAGTCCGTTCTTGATCGCGTCGAACGTGCCCGGGGGCGCTGCCACGCCGCGCGGCAAAATGTTGCACTTCATCTTGCCGGTCGTGTTTTTCTCGAGCAGGTCGCACCACTCCTTCTGTGCAACACTCAGAGAGTGCGTCGGCGGCACCCAGCTCGACACGGTGAGAACGGTCTGGGCTGCAGCAGGGGTTGCGACCAGCGCGGTGGCCGCTGTGGAGGCAAAGACCAGCAGAAAACGCTTCATGCGGACTCCTTGAGTGTGTGTGGCCGACTCTAAGCCCGCACTGTGATGCCGATGGTCCTGACTTACCCGGATTGGCGAACCAGGCGGCCGGCAATCGCCTCAATGGCGGGTCGCTATAATAAAAAAAGAACGCTCGTTCTTTTTTGCGGCAGACCGCACTCCGCGACGAAAATGCCATGGTGCAGCGCCAAATAGAATTCCCATCCAAGTAAACGTCATTGAGCAAAACTGTTTAGGAGCCACAAGCATGAAGGTCCTGGTACCGGTGAAACGCGTCGTCGACTACAACGTGAAGGTTCGCGTCAAATCCGACAACACGGGCGTCGACATCGCCAATGTGAAGATGAGCATGAACCCGTTTGACGAGATTGCCATCGAAGAGGCGGTGCGACTGAAGGAAAAAGGGGTGGCGACCGAGGTCGTGGCGGTGTCGTGCGGCCCGGTGCAGTGCCAGGAAACCCTTCGCACAGCCATGGCCATCGGCGCCGATCGGGCGATCCTGGTCGAAACCACGGAAGAGCTGCAACCGCTTTCGGTCGCCAAACTGCTGAAAGCGCTGGTCGATAAAGAGCAGCCCGGCCTGGTGATCCTGGGCAAGCAGGCCATCGACGACGACTGCAACCAGACCGGCCAGATGCTCGCAGCGTTGTGCGACTTGCCGCAAGCCACCTTTGCTTCGAAGGTCGAGATCGCCGACGGCAAGGCCAGGGTGACGCGCGAGGTCGACGGTGGCCTCGAGACGGTGTCGATCAGCCTGCCCGCGATCATCACCACCGACCTGCGCCTGAACGAGCCGCGGTACGTGACGCTGCCCAACATCATGAAGGCCAAGAAAAAGCAGATGGATGTGTTCAAGCCGGCTGACCTGGGGGTGGAAATCAAGAACCACCTCAAGACGCTCAAAGTGATGGATCCGCCGAAACGATCCGCGGGTATCAAGGTGCCCGATGTGGCAACGCTGGTGGCGAAACTGAAGAACGAAGCGAAGGTGATTTGAGATGACCTCCCTCGTAGTAGCAGAACACGACAACGCGTCCATCAAGGGCGCCACTCTCAACACCGTCACTGCCGCGGCCCAATGCGGCGGCGACGTGCACGTCCTGGTAGCGGGACACAACGCCGCTGAAGCTGCCAAGGCCGCTGCGCAGATTGCCGGCGTTTCCAAGGTCATCCATGCCGAAGGCGAGCACTTCGCCCATGGCTTGGCGGAGAACGTTTCGGCGCAGGTGCTGGCGCTCGCGGGCGCGTACAGCCACATCCTGTTCCCGGCCACCGCCAGCGGCAAGAACATCGCCCCGCGCGTCGCTGCCAAGCTCGACGTGGGCCAGATTTCGGACGTGACCAAAGTGGACAGCCCCGACACCTTCGAGCGGCCGATCTACGCCGGCAACGCGATTGCCATCGTGCAGAGCCTGGACGAGAAGAAGGTGATCACCGTCCGCACTACCGGCTTCGATCCGGCGGCGGCGACCGGCGGCAGCGCCTCGGTCGAGAGCGCGAGCGCGGTAGCCGACAGCGGCAAGAGCAAGTTCGAAGGCAACGAGATCGCCAGGAACGACCGGCCCGAACTTACGGCGGCCAAGATCATCGTGTCGGGCGGCCGGGCGCTGGGCTCGGCCGAGAAGTTCAACGAAGTCTTGACGCCGCTGGCGGACAAGCTGGGCGCCGCGCTGGGCGCCAGCCGCGCCGCCGTCGACGCCGGTTACGCGCCCAATGACTGGCAGGTCGGACAGACCGGCAAGATCGTCGCGCCGCAGCTTTACATCGCCGCGGGTATTTCGGGCGCGATCCAACACTTGGCCGGCATGAAGGACTCGAAGGTGATCGTGGCGATCAACAAGGATGCCGAAGCGCCAATTTTTTCGGTGGCCGACTACGGGCTGGAAGCGGATCTGTTCACGGCGATTCCGGAATTGATCGCGGCGTTGTGAACATCACTCCCTCCCCCACTGGGGGAAGGAGAAAGATACGGAGACAAACATGAGTTACACGGCCCCCCTCAAAGACATGCTCTTCGACATCCGGCACCTCGCCGGCATCGACGACATCGCGAAGATGCCTGGCTTCGAGGAAGCCGGTTTTGAAACGGCCCAGGCGGTGCTCGAGGAATGCGCCAGGTTCAACGAAGGCGTGGTCGCCCCGCTGAACGTCGAGGGCGACCGCAACCCATCGTTCTGGAAAGATGGCAAGGTCTTCACCACCCCGGGCTTCAAGGAGGCATTCCGTCAGTACGCGGAAGGGGGCTGGCAGGGGCTGCAGCATCCGGGTGAATTCGGCGGGCAGGACCTGCCCAAGACGATCGGCGCCGCCTGCGGCGAGATGCTGAATTCGGCCAACATGAGTTTCGCCCTGTGTCCGCTGCTCACCGACGGCGCGATCGAGGCGTTGCTCACGGCGGGCTCCGATGAACTCAAGGCAACCTTTCTGGAGAAGCTGGTGTCAGGCCAATGGACCGGTACCATGAACCTGACCGAGCCGCAGGCGGGATCCGATCTGGCGCTGGTGCGCACGCGCGCCGAGCCGCTGCCCGACGGCAGCTTCAAGATCTTCGGCACCAAGATCTTCATCACCTATGGCGATCACGACATGGCGGAGAACATCGTGCACCTGGTGCTGGCGCGCGTGACCGGCGCGCCTGAAGGCGTCAAGGGCATCAGCCTGTTCGTGGTGCCCAAGTTCGTTGTCGGCAAGGACGGGGCTATCGGTGAGCGCAACGACGTGCAATGCGTCAGCATCGAGCACAAGCTGGGCATCAAGGCGTCGCCCACCGCGGTGCTGCAGTTCGGCGACGGCATCGCCGCGAGCACCGCCAGCAACAACGGGCCCGGCGCCGTGGGCTATCTCGTGGGCCAGGAGAATCGCGGCCTGGAGTACATGTTCATCATGATGAATGCGGCGCGCTATGCCGTGGGGGTCCAGGGCATCGCGATCGCGGAGCGCGCGTACCAGCAGGCCGTCGCGTACGCCAAGGATCGCGTGCAGTCCCGTCCGGTGGACGGCTCGATGAACGCAAGCGCGCCCATCATTCATCACCCCGACGTCAAGCGCATGCTGATGACGATGCGTGCATACACCGAAGGATGCAGGGCCATGGCAAGCGTGGCCGCGGCCGCCTACGACGCCGCGCATCGGCATCCCGACAGCGAAGCACGCAAGCAAAGCCGACTTTTCTATGAATTCATGGTCCCGCTGGTGAAGGGCTACAGCACCGAGATGAGCCTGGAGGTGGCCTCCCTCGGTGTCCAGGTGCATGGCGGCATGGGCTTCATCGAGGAGACCGGCGCGGCGCAATATTTGCGAGATGCCAAGATCCTGACGATCTACGAAGGGACGACAGCGATCCAGGCCAATGACCTGGTCGGGCGCAAGACAGCGCGCGACGGTGGACAGGTCGCCAAGGCGATCGCGGCGCAGATCGCCAGGACTGAAGCGGAACTGTCCGAATGCGACAGCCCCGATGCGCGCGCGGTGCTCAAGCGGTTGGCCGCCGCGCGGCAGGCCTTTGTGGAGGTGGTCGATTTCGTGGCCGGAAACACCAAGGCCGCGCCCAACGCCGTATTCGCGGGCTCGGTGCCCTACCTGATGCTGGCCGGTAACCTGATGGCGGGCTGGCAGTTGGCGCGCTCCCTGGTGATCGCCGAGGAACTGCTGGCGAAGTCGGCCGAGGACGTCCGGTTCCTGCAGTCCAAGATCGTGACGGCGCGTTTTTATGCGGACCACATTCTCGGCAAGGTGCCGGGCATCCGGGACGCGATCGTCGAAGGTGCGGACAGCGTGACGGCGTTGCCGGCCGAGGCTTTTTAGGAATGCGGCGACCCACGAGGCATGAGGCGGCGCCAACGTGGATCCCGGATCAAGTCCGGGATGACATCCTTTTCTGTCATTGCGGGCAGGCTCCTCAAGTCCGGGATGACAATACAGAACAAGTCAAAGAGAATCATCGATGTCGAAGCTGCCAAAAGCCCTGCAAAACCTGCCGCTGCCCGTCATCGGCGCGCCGCTGTTCATCATCAGCAATCCCAAGCTGGTGATCGAGCAGTGCAAGGCCGGGATCGTCGGATCCATGCCCGCGCTGAACGCGCGGCCGGCGGCGCAGCTGGACGAATGGCTGCACGAAATCACCGAGACGCTGGCCGCCCACGACAAGGCGCACCCGAACCGGCCGTCCGCGCCATTTGCCATCAACCAGATCGTGCACAAGAGCAATGACCGGCTCGAACACGA
>JBKJHN010000115.1:0-12748 GCA_046599015.1 Ramlibacter sp. | reverse complement strand
GTGCTCTCATGCACCAGCTTGACGTCGTAGCCATACGTCGGCACGCCGGGGCTGCCGAACTTGCTGGCCTTGCGTTCCACCCCGTTGGCGATCGACAGGATCGGCCAGCCGCTCTCGGTCTGCCAGTAGTTGTCGATGATCGGCACACCCAGTGCGTCGCTGATCCATTTTGCCGTCGGCTCGTCCAGCGGTTCGCCGGCCAAAAACAAGGCTTTCAGGCTGGACAGGTCGTATTTCTTGAGGAACGCCGCGTCGTGCTTCTTGAGCACCCGCACCGCCGTGGGAGCGCTGAACATGACCGAGACCTTGTACTTTTCCACCAGCTGCCACCAGATTCCGGCGTCGGGCCGGATCGGCAGCCCCTCGTACATGATGGTCGCCATGCCCGCGATCAGCGGACCGTAGATGATGTAGCTGTGGCCGACCACCCAGCCGATGTCGCTGGTGGAAAAGTAAGTTTCGCCCGGCTCGCCCAGGTAGATGTGCTTCATGCTCGCGGCCAGTGCCACTGCATAGCCACCCACATCGCGCTGCACCCCCTTGGGCCGGCCGGTGGTGCCGCTGGTGTAGATGGTGTAGCTGATGTCGGTGGAGTCCAGCCATTCGCAAGGCACCTGCACCCCCGCTTGACGCTGCGTCAACGCCGCCCAGTCGTGGTCCCGCCCGGCAACTCGCTCCATCGGAGCCAGGCCCCGATCGACCATCAGCACCGCTTCGGGCTTGTGGGACGACAGGCGGATGGCTTCGTCCAGCAAAGGCTTGTAGGCCATGACCTTGCCGGCGCGAGAACCCGTATCGGCGCTGATGATGAGCTTGGGCGTCGAGTCCTCTATGCGCGTCGCCAGCGACACCGAGGCGAACCCACCGAATACCACCGAATGGATGGCGCCGATGCGGGCGCAGGCCAGCATCGCGAAACAAGCCTCGGCGATCATCGGCATGTAAATCAGCACCCGATCGCCCTTGTTGATCCCCAGGGCCTTGAGCGCCGCGGCCGCGCGCTGGACTTCGCCATGCAGTTCGCGGAAGGTGTAGGTTCGCTCGGCGCCGGTTTCGGTCGAAACGTAGATCAGGGCCGGCTGGTCGGCGTGGTCCTTCAGGTGGCGGTCGACGGCGTTATGGCAAAGGTTGGTGGTGCCACCCGCAAACCAGCGGGTGAATGGCGGATTGCTGTTGTCGCAGATCGTGCGGGGAGGCGTGTGCCAGTCGATCAGCTTCGCCTGCTCGGCCCAGAAGGCGTCCCGGTCCTCGATCGAACGGCGGTAAAACTCGGCATAGCTCATGAATGTCTCCTCGCGTATTAAGTGCCGCCATTGTTGCCAATGCCCTTGCCTGTGGCTGACGGCGGCGCTTTTGCTACTTGATTACCGTTAACACCTGCTTGAACAAGGGATGTGCGGCGCCCCGCAACCACTCGAAAGCCACCATTTCCGTGGTAACCAGTTCGGCGCCGGCACCGGCCAGCCGGTCGAAAGCGGCATCCCGGTTGCGGTCAGTGCGTGAGCTGCAGGCGTCGGTGACGATCCAGACGTCGAATTCCTCATCCAGCAGGTCCAGGGCCGTCTGCATGAGGCAGACATGGGCTTCGCAGCCGGCCAGGACGATGCTGTTGCGGTCCTCCTGCGGCTGTAGGGCCTTCTGCAGGTGCTTGGGCAGGCTGCGCGCGTTGCCGCCTTGCTGCGGCCGGGCCGGCGCGCGCAGAAGCTCGGTCAAGCCATCCGCCACAGCGCTGAAGTGCATCTTGGCCAGCGTCCGGCGGCACAGGGCGCGCAGCTCAGCGGGGTTCTCGCCCAACGCGGCCGGGTTCTCCTCGGTGCCCCAGACCGGTACATCGAGCAGCTGGGCGATGCGCCCCAGGCGCAAGGCGTTGGCCAGCACCAAGGGACCCTCGTGGATGGACGGCATCAGGCGGGCCTGATAGTCGACCAGCAGCAGTTGCGATTCAGCGGCATCAAGCAGCATCAGCAGTTTCCTTGAAGGCCGATACACGGCCTACTTGCACCTGATTATTCCAGCGTGCTCCAATGCCAGACACAGGACAACTACTGCAAGGACCGAAAGCCATGAACGCCCCCGCCCCCACCGCCTTGCTGATGTCGGGTGACGATTACCGCGAGTCGCTGCGCCGTTATAAGCCCAAAGTGTTCGTCGATGGGCGCAAGGTCGATAGCGTCGCCGACGACCCTGCCCTGCGCCCGGGGGTCAACGCAATTGCGCTGACCTACGACTTCGCCCTGAGAACCGAATATGCGCCGCTGATGACAGCGGTGCAGCACACCAGCGGCAAACTGGTGAACCGCCTGACCCATATCGACACCAGTTCGGGCGACCTGCTCAACAAGCTCGAAGCGGTGCGCCTGGTGTGCCAGGAGACCGGCTGCGCCCAGCGCTATCTGACGCATGATGCGCTGAACGCAATCGGCCAAGTCAGCGCGCGCATCGATGACGCGCGCGGCACCAAAGAGCACACGGCCCGCTTCCTGAATTACCTGCACCGGATTCAGGACCAGGACCTCACCGTCGGCGTCGCGATGACCGATGCCAAGGGCGACCGCAGCCGCCGTCCTCACGAGCAGGCTAATCCGGATACTTACCTGCACATCGTCGAGCGCAACGCGGTACGCGACGGCGTGCGGGGGATCGTGATCTCGGGCGCCAAGGCGATCGTGACGGCGGCGCCTTATGTGCACGAGCTGCTGGTGATGCCGTGCCGGAACATGGAGAAGGAAGACGCCGATTTCGCTGTGTGTTGCGCGGTGCCGCTGGACGCGCCGGGGTTGACCATCATCGCTCGCCCGGCCGGCCGGCCCGGCGAGAAAGTGGAACACGGCGAGGCGCTTTTTTCCCGCAAGTACGGCCAGAGCACGGCGGTGTGCCTGTTCGACCGGGTCTTCGTGCCCTGGGACCAGGTGTTCTACGCCGGCGAGTGGGAGCACAGCGGCCACCTCACTTACAGCTATGCCACCCATCACCGCCAGACCTGCATCGGAGCGCGCGCCGGTTTTGGCGATCTCCTGATCGGCGCCGGGGCCCTGATGTGCGAGGCCAACGGCTTCGACCCCGGCGCGGAAAGCCACTTGCGCGAGCAGATGGTGGAGCTGATCAAGATCACCGAAGGCTTTTACGCCTGTGGTGTCGCCGCCAGCGTCTATGGCAAGGCCGACGAACACAGCGGAACCTTCATGCCGGACCCCGTGTTTTCGAACATCGGCAAGCTGCTGCTGGCCACGCAGATCTACGACATGCACCGGATCGCCCACTACGTCAGTGGCGGCCTGATCGTGACACTGCCCGGCCCCGATGAAGACCACAATCCCGAGACCGCCGCGAGACTGGCGGACGTGTTGCGCGCGAACCCGGGCGTTCCTTACGAACAGCGCATCCAGACCGCCCGCTTCATCGAGGACCTGACGGCCGGCTACCAGGGCGGCTGGTACAGCGTGATCAGCCTGCATGGGGGCGGATCGCCCGCCGCCATGCAGCAGGAGATCTGGCGCAATTACCCGGTCGGCTCGAAGGTGGAACTGGTGGAGCGCTTGCTGGAACGGGGAGTGACGCACGATCCACAGCGCGCCATCACGCGCAACCGGCAGCCCGGCAAGTGTTGCGACGCCGGTTGCAGCACGCCCGGCCAGCCGGTCATGGTGGACTTGCCTGAGCGCACGCCGGGGCCGAACTTCACCAACAAGCCGTGACGGACCCGGCCGCCACGATCAGGCTGTTGTGCGTGGAGGATAGTGCGGACGAAGTCGCACTGGTAGCGATGGCGCTGGAGCGTGCTGACCCGCAGCACCGTTATGCCTTGTCCCGCGTTGACGACGCCACCGGTTTCGTCAACGCCCTGCCGCTGGACTTCGACGCCATCCTGTGTGACTTCAATCTGTCGCGGTTCTCGCCTTATGCGGCGTTGCAGATCCTAGTGGCGCGCCGCTGCGGGACTGCGCTGGTGGTGGTGACGCGGGCGATCGGTGAAGAGGCGGCGGTCCACCTGCTGCGTTGCGGCGCTAAAGACTACGTCAGCAAGGACAAGCTCGGAACCCTCCCGCAGATCATCGAACGCGTAATGAACGAGCGCGAACGCATCCGCAAACAGGAGCGGCTTGGCAGCGAGCTGGAGGCCGCCTACCGGCGGCTGAAGAGACTTTCGGCGCGGCTCGTGGTGGCACAGGAACGGGAACGAACGCTGATCTCGCGCGAGCTGCATGACCAGCTGGGCCAGACGCTCACCGGCATGGTGATCCACCTGCATGCCGCAAGGCGGAGCCCGGATGCGGCGGCGGCGCAGGATCACACCGATACCGCGATCGGAATGGCACAGGCGGCGGTCCATCAGCTGAAAACCCTCTCATTTTCGCTGCGCCCGGCCCAGCTCGATCTGCTGGGCCTGATCGAGGCCGTGCAATCCGCGGTCCAGCGGATTGCCGAACCCGCGCAATTGGCCTTCAGGGTCACTTCACGTGGCGTGGAACCGGCACGGTCAGGTGAAACCGCTTCAGTCGCGCTCAGGTTGGTGCAGGAGGCCTTGAACAACGTGGTGCGGCACGCCGGAGCTTCGCGGATCGTGGTGCGCCTGCGATTCCTGCCGCAAGGGCGGATCGGGCTGCTCGTGATCGATGACGGAATCGGTTTCGACAAGCAAGTGCTGCTGGACGGACAATCGACCGAACGCAACATCGGACTGTACGGCATGATCGAACGCACGGAACTCGCGGGCGGCCGGTTGCACATTCGCACCTATCCCGGGCGCGGCGTCGCGGTTCGCGCCGTGCTCTAAAGAAGCTCTGAACAAGTGTCGTGAGTTGAAAATTCGCAAGACGGGAATCAGGTGCGGCGGGGCCGCATTCGCGCACTCAGCTTCGCGCACAACTCGGGCAGATCCTCCGCGATCAACGTGGGCTCGATCTCCCACGGGTCCAGGATGGCGTCGGGTGAGCGCTTGACCCACGCGCCGCAGATACCGGCCGACACCGCCCCCAGGACATCGAACGGGTTGCCGGAGACGAGCCAGGCGTCGGACGGGGCCGTCGCGGTGCGCTCGACGAAGTACCGGTAGGCCCCCGGACTCGGTTTGTGGCACTTCGCATCCACCAGTGAAATGATGTCGACGAAATAGTCGCGAAGATTCGCGTTCTCGAGCAAGGCGGTCAGATCGTCGTGCCGTGCCATCGAGAATGCGTAAATCCGGAATCCGGCCTGTTTGAGCGACTCGAGTCCCGGCCGCGCGTCGTGGTAAGCCGGCAGGAACCGGTATCGCTCCATCAGCGCCTGCTTTTCGGGCGCCGTCATCGGCGCCCTGAAGTGCAGGCAGCAATACTCGAGGGCGTCCCGGGTGCACGCGCCAAAATCCCGGTATCGGTCCATCAACCCGCGCCGGAAAACATACTCGAGCTGTTTCGATCGCCAAAGCGCGGCGAACGCAGGTGCCTGATCGCCAACGTGCTCGCGCAGGGCCTCGCCGATGCCCGCGGGATCGATGAGTGTGCCGAAAATGTCGAAGCCAAGGGTGACTGTCATTTGGGATGAGCGTCCAGGCCGGGAGGCTGAGCTTAGCAGTTGCGTCTCAATGACGGAGCATGGTTCTCACGATAACATGGCTCTCTGTGAGCCACGCATCTTCCCTGGCCATGCCACTGCGGTATAACGGCGAACCCATGAAAAAAGGCGGCGCAACCAAATCGGTCCGGGTCGTGCTCGCGGACGACCACGACCTGGTGCGATCGGGGATCAAGGCGCTGTTGTCGATGATCGAGGGTGTCCAGGTGATCGCGGAAGCGCACGACGGCCGCGAACTGATCCAGCTGGTCGAGAGCCTGAACCCGGACGTGGTCATGACGGACATCTCGATGGAGGGATTGGACGGCATCACCGCCATTGGCGAAATCCACCGCAGGCATCCTGAGGTGCGCTGCCTGGTGCTGTCGATGTACGACACCGTGGATTTCGTCAAGCGTGCCGTCGCCAACGGCGCCTGCGGGTACCTGATGAAGGATGCCCCGCCGTTCGAGCTGGAACAGGCGCTGCGAAGCGTGATGGCCACCGGAAGTTATTTCAGTCCAGCCATCGCGCAGCGGCTGCTGCAGCCATCGGAGCGCACTGCCAACGATGAACTCACGCTGCGGCAAGTGGAAATCCTGCGGCTCATCGCGCAGGGCCGCGCCTCCAAGCAGATCGCCTACGAACTCGGACTGTCGCCCAAGACGGTGGACGTGCACCGGGCCCGCATCATGGAACGCCTGGGGCTGAGCGACATCGCCAGCCTGACGCTCTACGCCGTGCGCAAAGGCCTGGTCCAGCCCTGATCAGCTTGCTGACGGGACCAGACGCAGCAGCGTGCCCCGCGAGCTGTCGGTCAGCACGTACAAGAAGCCATCGGGACCCTGGCGCACATCACGTACGCGCTCTCCGCCGCCGAGCAGCTTGTGCTCGCGCACCACTTTGCCGCCCGAAAGCTCCAGCCGCGCGAGGTAGGCGAACTTGAGCGAACCGATGAAGAGATTGCCCTTCATGGCCTGCCCATACCGGTCGCTGGTGAGAAACACCATGCCCGAAGGCGCGATCGAGGGCACCCAATAGTGCAGGGGCTGCTCCAGACCCTGCCTGGATGTGATGCCCTCGCCGATCTTGCCGCCGCCGTAGTTCTCGCCATAGGTGATCACGGGCCAGCCGTAATTGCGGCCCGGCTGCGGCACGTTGATTTCATCACCGCCCTGCGGCCCGTGTTCATGCATCCAGAAAGCGCCGTCCGGCGCCAGTGTGGCGCCCTGGGAATTGCGGTGGCCGTAACTCCAGATCTCCGCCAGCGCACCGGCCTGCCCGATGAAGGGATTACCGGGCGCCGGAGCGCCGTCCTTGGTAAGCCGCACCACCTTGCCGATGTGGCTGTCCAGTTTCTGGGCGTCGTCCTTGCGCTGGAACCGATCCCCCATCGTCAGGAAGAGCGCGCCGTCCCGGGCTTCAACGATCCGGCAACCGAAGTGCGCGCTGCTGGCAACCTTCGGCTTCTGGCTGAAGATCACCTTCAGGTCCTCCAGGCGCGTCGCGTCCGCGGAAAGCCGGGCCCGTGCCAGTGCCGTGCTGTTACCCCCTGGCCCCGGCTCCGAGAAGCAGAAATACAAGGTGCGGTTGTTGCCGAAGTCGCTGTCCAGGACGATATCGAGCAATCCGCCCTGCCCGCCCGCGGCGATTGGCGGCAATCCGGCGAGCGGCGCGCTGAGCTTGCCGTCCGCATCGATCAGCCGTAATCGGCCGGGGCGCTCAGTGACGAGAAAACGGCCTTGCGGTAAAAAGGCGACCGCCCAGGCATGCTCCAAGCCCCGCGCCACGGTCTCCGCTCGCAACTCCTGGGTTTGCGCCCACGCTGACACGACGTGACCCACAACGAGTCCGAAGACAGTCGCCAAGACGCGAAAGTGCCTGAAGAAAATGTCACACGTCATCAACTTGAAACTCATCTTGACCCTGCAACTTGAACCAAGGTATGCTGCGCGCAATGTCGAAGTGGCTCAGCCTTATCCTTCTCGCCACCGCCTGTGCCACCACTCAAGCGGCACCCCTCGTCACCGATGATGACTTTACCCGTTTCATCGCGGAGAGGGGCTTCGCCGATCCGGGGCTTCTGAGCAAACTGGAACAGGTCGGCCACTCCGTGACAGACGGCGCTTCCGACCTGGTGATCACCGCGTTGGGATTTTTGGGCGTGCCATACCGCCGCGGCGGTAATACGGCGGAAACCGGGTTCGATTGCAGTGGCTTCGTGCGGGCGATGTACGAGAAGACGATCGGACTGGTGCTGCCGCGCCGCGCCAATGAACAAGCCGCAGCCACTCAAACCATTGACTTCAAAGAGCTGCAGCCCGGCGACCTCGTGTTCTTCAACACGATGAGGCGCGCCTTCAGCCATGTCGGCATCTATGTCGGCGAAGGCAAGTTCATCCATTCACCCAAACCGGGCGCGCAGGTGCGTGTGGAGGACATGGGGCAGAACTATTGGCAACGCCGGTTCGACGGCGCCCGTCGGGTTTTTAGCCTGGCACCTGCGGAGCAGGTGCAGTCGCAGCCCTGAGCTCACGGAGTTGTCTCACTTGCGCGCCGGCGGCATGTCGGTGCAGGTGCCGTGGGCGATCTCGGCAGCCATTCCGATGCTCTCTCCCAGTGTGGGATGCGGGTGGATGGTCTTGCCGATGTCAATCTCGTCGGCGCCCATTTCGATGGCCAGGGCGACTTCGCCGATCATGTCGCCCGCATGGGTTCCAACGATGCCGCCACCGAGGATCCGGTGGGTCTGAGCATCGAACAGCAGCTTGGTAAATCCCTCGTCGCGAGCGTTGGCGATCGCGCGGCCGGACGCGGTCCACGGGAAATGACCCTTTTTGATCGCGATGCCCTCCGCTTTGGCCTGATCCTCGGTCAGCCCGACCCATGCGACTTCCGGATCGGTGTAGGCGACGCTCGGAATCACGCGGGCATTGAACGCCACGTTTTCGCCGGCTGCCGCTTCGGCGGCGACGTGCGCCTCATGCACGGCCTTGTGGGCCAGCATGGGCTGGCCCACGATGTCGCCGATCGCGAAGATGTGCGGCACGTTGGTGCGCATCTGGACATTGACCGGAATGAAGCCGCGGTCGGTCACGGCGACGCCGGCCTTGTCCGCGCCGATCTTGTTGCCATTCGGGCTGCGGCCCACCGCCTGCAGAACCATGTCGTAGAGCTGCGGCTCCTTGGGCGCCTGCTCGCCCTCGAACCTGACCAGGATGCCGTTCTTCGTCGCCTCGGCACCCACGGTCTTCGTCTTGAGCATGATGTTGTCGAAACGCGGCGTGTTCATTTTCTGCCAGACGCGGACGAGATCGCGGTCGGCGCCCTGCATGAGGCCATCGAGCATTTCCACCACGTCCAGTCGAGCGCCAAGCGTCGAGTACACGGTCCCCATCTCCAGGCCGATGATGCCGCCGCCCAGGATCAGCATGCGTTGAGGGCTGCCGGCCAATTCCAAAGCACCCGTGGAATCCACCACGCGCGGATCCTTGGGCATGAACGGCAACTGCACGGCCTGCGAGCCGGCGGCGATGATTGCGTTCTTGAACTTGACCGTCTGCTTCTTGCCGGTCTTCTCCTGCCCCGCGCCCGTGGTCTCTTCGACCTGCAGGTGATACGGATCCAGAAATTCGCCGAGGCCGCGCACCACCGTCACCTTGCGCATCTTCGCCATCGCGCTCAAGCCGCCGGTGAGCTTGCCGACCACTTTCGATTTGTGCGCGCGCAACTTGTCGAGTTCCACCTTGGGCTTGCCGTAGCTCACACCCAGCGCTTCAAAGTGGCTGACTTCGTCCATCACGGCTGCCACGTGCAACAGCGCTTTGGAAGGAATGCAACCCACGTTGAGGCAGACGCCGCCCAGCGTGGCATAGCGTTCGACCAGGACCACCTTCATGCCGAGATCGGCGGCGCGGAAAGCGGCGGAGTAACCGCCCGGCCCGGCGCCAAGCACCAGCATGTCGCATTCGATATCGGCACCGCCGGTATAGGAAGAGGCGATTGCAGCTGCTTCCGTTTTGCTCCCTCCCCCTTTGGGGGAGGGTTGGGGTGGGGGCGATTGGGCAGGGGGAGGGGAAGAAGCGGCGGCGTCAGCACTTTCAAGCGTCAACAACACCGATCCTTCGCTTACCTTGTCGCCGAGCTTGACCTTCAATTCCTTCACGGCACCGGCATGGGTCGAGGGAATCTCCATCGACGCCTTGTCGCTTTCGACGGTGACGAGTGATTGCTCGGCCTTTATCGTGTCTCCTGGCTTGACCAGCAGTTCGATGACGGCGACCTCGGCGAAGTCGCCGATATTCGGCACCTTGACTTCGACGAGGCTCATGCGGCCTCCCCGGAGCTCATTGGATGTTCCCTCATTTTGCGTCTTTCATCTTCATCGTGAACACATCGGCCGGCGCGGCGGAATTGCGGTCGAACTCGCAACCGGCGGCGATGCCGGCCTCGGCCACCTCACGCGCCGTCCTGGCCTTGCTGTAAAGGGCGTGCATGGCGCCCAGAGCGAAGCTGCGGCCCGACCCGATGCCCCAGAATTCCTTGAACTCGAAAACCTCGCGGTAGCTGTACAGGCCGTAGATGCCGGTCGCATTGGCGATGACGACGCTGAACTGACTGGACTCGTACGGGTCACTGTCCTCTTCCTTGGTCTGGAGGAAAAAATTCTCCTTCAAGTACGGATGCAACTTAGTGAAGGTGTCGAAGACCTCGTCCTTGCTGCCGAGCTTGAGGATTTCGCGCGGCATGGAACTGATGGCCTTGCGCAGCACGGGGAAGTGCGCCACCGTGCCCGCCATGCCGACGAAGCTCGGACCGGCAGCGGTGTCAATCTTGAAGACCTTGGTGTTGTCCTCGTACCGGTTGCCCAGGCGGGTATCGCCAAAGGTGACCAGGGTGTCCGCAGCGATCGCGATCTGCCCAGCCTTCTTCACTACAACAACAGTTGTCATTTTTATCGACGCTCCGGATTCGCCGTCACAACATCGTGCGGCGGAAGTCCGACAATATAGCGCCGAGATAGGCGTTGAAGCGCGCGGCGGAGGCGCCATCGATCACACGATGGTCCCACGACAACGAAAGCGGCAGCAGCAAGCGCGGCTGGAACTGCTTGCCGTCCCACACCGGCTCCATCTGGCTCTTGCATACGCCCAGGATCGCCACTTCGGGTGCGTTGATGATGGGCGTGAAGTAACGCCCACCGATGCCGCCCAGGGATGAAATGGTGAAGCCCGCACCCGACATGTCCGCCGGGCCGAGCTTGCCGTCGCGCGCCTTTTTGGCCAGGTCGCCCATCTCCTGGGTGATCTGCAGAATGCCTTTCCGGTCGGCGTCCTTGATCACCGGCACCACCAGCCCGTTCGGCGTATCTGCCGCGAAGCCGATGTGGTAGTACTGCTTGAGCACCTGTTGGTCACCGTCGAGCGATGAGTTGAAGTCCGGGAATTTCTTGAGCGCGGCAACGCAGGCCTTGATGAGGAAGGCCAGCATCGTGACCTTCACCCCCGACTTCTCGTTCTCCTTGTTCAGCTGAACGCGGAACGCTTCCAGGTCGGTAATGTCCGCATCGTCATGATTGGTGACGTGCGGGATCATCACCCAGTTGCGATGCAGGTTGGCGCCGCTGATCTTCCTGATGCGGCCCAGGTCCTTGCGTTCGATCGGGCCGAACTTCGTGAAGTCCACCTTGGGCCACGGCAGCAGGCCGAGCCCTTCGCCCCCGCCCGCCGCGGCCGGCGCCTTGGCGGCGGCACGCGTACTCGCCTCGCCCTTCATCACGGCCTTGGTGAAGGCCTGCACGTCCAGGGTGGTGATGCGCTCCTTCGGCCCGCTGCCCTTCACTTCTTCGAGCGGAACGCCAAGCTCGCGCGCGAATTTCCGCACCGAAGGCGAAGCATGCGGCAGGCGACCCGAGGGCGCGGTCGGCTCATGAGGCGGCAGGGCCGCAGTGGGGACGACTCGCTCACTCCCTCCCTCTGCATCACTCCCGCCCCCTTTGGGGGAGGGCTGGGGTGGGGGTGAGGTTGTTGTCTGCGAAGCCTGCGCGGGAGCTGCCCCCACCCTGCCCTCCCCCAGTGGGGGAGGGGAAGAGGCGGGCTGCCCCAGAGGGGGAGGAGAAGAGGCAGCCCCGGCGCCTTCCAGCACCACAAGGACCGAACCTTCCTTAACCTTATCCCCAAGTTTTACCCTGAGTTCCTTGACGACGCCCGCCGCTGAGGACGGGATCTCCATCGAGGCTTTGTCGGACTCCACGGTGACCAGCGATTGCTCCGGCTTCACCGTGTCACCCGGCTTGACCAGCAATTCGATGACCGAAACCTCATCGAAGTCCCCGATGTCGGGGACTTTCACTTCTATCGATGCCATGTTCTTGTTCTCCGAGGTCTTGTTGCGTTCAAGCGTACAGCGGATTGATCTTCTCGGTCTTGATGCCGTACTTCTTGATCGCCTCTGCAACCTTGGCCACCGGAACAGTGCCCTCTTCGCTGAGGGCTTTCAGGGCGGCCAGCACGATGTAGTGGCGATTGACTTCGAAATGCTCGCGCAACTTGCTGCGGAAATCACTGCGCCCGAAGCCATCGGTGCCCAGCACTTTGTAAGTACGGCCCTTCGGGATGAACGGCCTGATCTGCTCCGCGTACGCCTTCATGTAGTCGGTGGAAGCGACCACCGGTCCGCTGTGCTTTTCCAATTGCTGCGCGACGAAAGAAACACGCGGCTTGTCCGTCGGGTGCAACAGGTTGAACCGCTCGGCGTCCTGGCCCTCACGCGTCAGCTCGTTGAAGCTCGGGCAGCTCCACACGTTGGCCGCCACGCCCCAGTCTTTTTCCAGCAACTGCTGGGCCGCGATCGATTCGCGCAGGATGGTGCCGCTGCCGAGCAGTTGCACCCGCGGCGTCAGCTTGGGGCCTTCCTTGCACAGGTACATGCCCTTCACGATCTGCTCTTCGGTACCCGGCTTCAACCCGGGCATGGCGTAGTTCTCGTTCAGCAACGTGATGTAGTAGTACACGTTGTCCTGCTGTTCCACCATTCGCTTCAGGCCGTGATGCATGATCACGGCGACTTCGTGAGCGAAGGTCGGGTCGTAGCTCACGCAGTTGGGAATGGTGTTGGCCAGGATGTGGCTGTGCCCGTCCTCGTGCTGCAGGCCTTCGCCGTTGAGCGTGGTCCGGCCGGAGGTGCCGCCGAGCAGGAAGCCGCGCGCCTGCATGTC
>JBKJHN010000036.1:0-10127 GCA_046599015.1 Ramlibacter sp. | reverse complement strand
GCCAAGGGCGAGTCGGTGATGAGTTTGTTTTCGGACCAGGAGAATTTGTTTTAACTTTCAAATCGCTGGAGCGATTTGAAAGTTGCTGATCAGTGCGATCAGGACCGGCTAAGCCGGATCCTGACGCAAGGGAGACTTCGCCGCACGATGTGCGCGAAGTCTGTAAGGCGGCGAAAGCCGCCCGAATAGCGGCCTCCGTTTGGGGGCTTTTTGAAACCGGAGCAGCACTGGTCGCGGTGGGCTCTTCTTGGAGTGAATCAAATGAAATTCGTCGCTTATGAGCGCGCAAAGCAGGGTACGGGTGCGAGCCGCCGTCTCCGCAATACCGGCAAGACACCGGGCATCGTGTATGGAGGCGAAGGCCAGCCGCAACTGATCGAGCTCGATCACAACGCGCTCTGGCATGCCCTGAAGAGGGAAACCTTCCATTCCACCATCCTCGACATGGAGGTGGCCGGTAAGGACGCCAAGGTGCTGCTGCGCGATGTGCAGATGCACCCCTTCAAGCAGCAGGTGCTGCACATCGACTTCCAGCGCGTGGATGCCAAGACCAAGCTGCATATGAAGGTTCCGTTCCACTACGTGAAGGCCGACGAATCGCAGGCCGTCAAGTTCGAGAACTGCGTCGTCAACCACGTGATGTCTGAACTCGACATCTCGTGCCTGCCGGCCGACCTGCCCGAGTTCATTGAAGTCGACCTCTCGGGCATGAAGAAGGGAATGTCGCTGCACTTGAACGAGATCACGCTGCCCAAGGGCGTGGCGGCAGTCAACCGCGGCAAGCCAAACCCGGTGCTGGTCTCCATGGTGCTGACTGCGGGCGAAGAAGTCGCCGACGCGGGAGCGCAAGGCGGCGAAGTTGCCGCACCTGCCGCCGACGCGGCCAAGGCGGCTCCTGCGGGCAAGGCCGGCGATGCCAAGGGCGAAGCGAAGGCCGATGCCAAGGGCGATGCCAAGGCCAAGGCTCCGGCCGCCAAGGCTCCGGCCGCCAAGAAGAAATAATTCCTGCAAGCCACGCTGCGGTAAACGGCCCACTTCGGTGGGCCGTTTTTCATTCCGGCTGACTTGCTGCGCCCGCCGATAATCGCCATTCATGATCAAACTGTTCGTTGGCCTGGGCAACCCGGGACTTGAGTACGAGGCTACCCGCCACAACGCCGGCTTCTGGTGGCTGGATGCGCTTGCGCGCGAATTGAAGGTGTCGCTGGCGCCTGATCGTGGCTACCACGGCCATGTGGCGCGAACGGCGGTTCATGGCCACACGCTGTGGCTGCTCAAACCGCAGACGTTCATGAATCTATCGGGCAAGTCCGTCGCCGCCCTGGCCCGCTTCTACAAGATTGCTCCTGAGGAGATCCTGGTGGCCCACGACGAGCTGGACCTCGTTCCCGGACAGGCCAAGCTCAAGTTCAGCGGCAGCCACGCCGGCCACAATGGCCTGCGGGACATTCACGCCCAACTCGGCACCGACGATTACTGGCGGCTGCGCTTGGGCATCGGCCATCCCGGGGTGAAAAGCGAGGTCATTGACTGGGTGCTCAAGAAGCCTGCGCCAGAGCAACGCGCGGCGATGGAAGAATGCGTCGACCGCACGCTCAAGGCCGTCCCTGCGATGCTGGCTGGTGAAATGGAGAAGGCGACGCTGCTGGTGCACACCAGCAAGCCCCCGCGGCCCAAGCCGCCGCGACCCGAGGTGACTTGAAGAGATAACAACGAGGAGGAGAGGAACCATGAAGAAGATACTGCCCGGCGCAGTCCTGTTGGCCGCTGCCGCCTGGTTTTTGCCCGCGGCTGGGCAGACCATCTACCGCTGCGGCAACACCTACAGCCAGCAGCCTTGCCCGGGTGGCGCCCCGGTGCAAGCCGACGATCCGCGCAGTGCCGGCCAGCGGGCGGAAACCGGCCAGGCTGCGCAACGGGACGGCAGGGCGGCGGACGCCATGGAGAAAGCTCGGCTGAAGGAAGAAGCCAAACCGGTTGCGGCCTATATCCCCGCAGCCAAAGCGGAAGCCGACAAGCCTTCCGGCGAAAAGAAGCCGGTGCTGACCAAGCCCAAGAAGCCGCAGTACTTCACTGCGGCGGCCCCCAAGAAGCCTGGAGAGAGTCCGGCGAAGAAGACGAAGAAGGCCAAAGAAACGGCGGCGTAGGTTTCAAATGCCGTCATCCCGGGCTTGACCCGGGATCCATGACTTGCGCTGTCGCGGCAGCTTCCTGCCGGGCCTCATCCGTGAGGCGCCGATACTTTGCCCACAACGTCTCGCGACTTTCGACGTGCTGGGGGTTCACCGGGATGCAGGCCACCGGACACACCTGCACGCACTGCGGCTCGTCGAAATGACCAACGCACTCGGTGCATTTCGCCGGATTGATCTCGTAGATCTCGGGCCCGAGATAGATCGCCTCGTTCGGGCATTCCGGCTCGCACACATCGCAGTTGATGCACTCGTCGGTAATCATCAATGCCATGCCGATGTTTCTCCTGGGGACTTCTGGCATTATCGGCGGCTTCATGAGTGTCTTCCTGTTCAAGCGGCTGATCACCCTGATTGCGACGCTGATAGGCGCATCCGTGGTGGTCTTCGTGGTGCTGGAAATCCTGCCGGGCAACGCGGCCCAGATACTCATGGGGCCGGACGCGTCGCCGGAAGCAGTTCAGGCGCTCGCGGCAAAGCTGGGCATCGACCGGCCACCGGCCGAGCGCTACTGGAACTGGATCAGCGGCATGCTGGTGGGCGACCTGGGTCTGTCCTACGCCTACAGCACACCGGTGTCGGAACTGGTCGTCGAACGGCTTTCCCTCACGGTCCCGCTGGCTCTGATGGCGATGGCGCTGACATCGGCACTGGCATTGGCGGCCGGCATCTATGCTGCCGCCCGCCACAACAAGCTGGGCGACGTCGGCGTGATGGGCCTGTCGCAGATCGGTATCGCGATACCCAACTTCTGGTTCGCGATCCTGTTGATCCTGCTGTTTTCCGTGCACCTCAAATGGTTCTCGGCCGGTGGGTTTCCGGGCTGGGACGAGGGGATCCTGCAAGGCATCAAGGCGCTGCTGTTGCCGGCGATTTCGCTGGCGGTGGTGCAATCCGCTATCCTGGCCCGCATTACCCGCTCGGCGGTGCTGGAGGTGCTGCGCGAGGATTTTGTTCGCACCGCACGGGCCAAGGGCGTCTCGCGCCGCGGCACGCTGTGGCGCCACGTGCTGCGCAACGCGATGATTCCGGTGATCACGATCATGGGGTTGCAGTTCGCCGAATTGCTGGCCGGCACCATCGTGGTGGAGAGCGTGTTCTACCTGCCTGGTCTGGGACGGCTGATCTTCCAGTCGATTTCCAATCGCGACCTGATCGTTGTGCGCAACTGCGTGATGCTGCTGGCCGCGATGGTGGTCATCGTGAATTTTGTGGTCGACGTGCTCTATGCGGTGATCGACCCGCGCGTCAAGGCAAGCGATATATGAGGCCCCCACGCTTGTCACTTCGTGTACTGCGCTGCCCCCCAAGGGGGCCTTCCCGCCTTGGGGCGGCCCGGCGGCGGTCATGAACGCTGTCCCTGTCGCCACACCGCCGCTGCTGCACGGACCGGGCTTCTGGAAACGCGCGCTTGGCCATCGAAGCTTCGCCGTCGGCGCGGTGCTCAGCGTGCTGGTGGTGCTCGCGGCAGCGCTGTCGCTGGTGTGGACACCGCACTCCCCCTACGACGTGGAGATGAGCGCGAAGTTGTTGCCGCCGAACGGCGTGCATTGGCTCGGCACCGACGCCTTCGGGCGCGACATCGTCTCGCTGCTGCTGGTGGGCGCTCGCGCCTCGATCGTCGTGGGGCTTGTGGCGGTGGGCATCGGCCTGGTCCTGGGCACCGCTTTTGGCCTGCTCGCGTCGGCGCGACGCGGCTGGGCCGAGGAGCTGATCATGCGGGTGGCCGACTTCGGCTTTGCGTTTCCCGCGATCCTGTCGGCAATCATGCTCACCGCGGTATTCGGCCCCGGCATGGTCAACGCGATCATCGCGATCGGCATCTACAACATCCCGACATTTGCGCGCATCACCCGCGCGTCGGCCAACGCCGTGTGGTCGCGCGAATTCGTGCTGGCAGCGCGCGCCTGCGGCAAAGGCGCTTTCAGCATCACCATGGAGCACGTGTTGCCGAACATCATGTCGGTGCTGATCGTGCAGGCCACCATCCGGTTCGCCATCGCGATCCTGGCGGAGGCCGCACTGTCCTACCTGGGACTGGGCACGCAGCCGCCACAGCCATCATGGGGCCGCATGCTCAGCGAAGCGCAGACGCTGCTGTTCCAGGCGCCGATGCTGGCGGTGTATCCGGGCGTGGCCATCGCATTGGCGGTGCTCGGACTGAACCTGCTGGGCGACGGCCTGCGCGACCTGTTCGATCCGAGGCTGGCGAGGAAGAGATGAACAGCACCCACGTCGAGAATTCGTAGACCGTCCATGTCCCTCCTCGAAGTCAACAACCTGCACGTCAAGCTGCAAACGCTGCGCGGCCCGGCGTATGCCGTGCGTGATGTGAGCTTCTCGCTCGATCCCGGCGAGACGCTCGGATTGGTGGGCGAATCGGGCTGCGGCAAATCGATCACCGTGATGGCGCTGATGGGCCTGCTCCCGGAAAATGCCGAGGTGACGGGGACGATCCGGTTCGAAGGCCAGGACCTCACCGGGAAGAGCGACCGCGAGATGTGCGAGATCCGCGGCAACCGCATCGGGATGATCTTTCAGGAACCGATGACGGCGCTGAACCCGGTGCACAGCATCGGCCGGCAAGTGGCCGAGCCCCTGCGCCTGCACAGAGGGCTTTCGGCGGACCAGGCACGCAAGCAAGCGATCTCGCTGCTGGACCGGGTGGGCATCCCGGATGCGGCACGGCGCATCGATGCGTACCCGCATCAATTCTCCGGGGGCCAGCGTCAGCGCGTGACGATCGCCATGGCCCTGGCCTGCGGCCCCGACCTGCTGATCGCCGACGAGCCGACAACGGCGTTGGACGTGACGATCCAGCGGCAGATCCTCGAGCTGATCAGTGACCTCGTGGCCGAGCGAGGCATGGGCCTCATCCTGATCTCGCACGACCTGGGGGTGATCGCGCAGAACGTCGCGCGAATGCTGGTGATGTACGGCGGCAGCGTGGTGGAAAGCGGCCCGACCGAATCGGTTTTCGCCAACCGCATGCATCCCTATACCCTGGGACTGTTCGGGGCGAGGCCGGGGCTGCACTCGAAAAAAGGCCAGCGCCTGGTGACGATTGCCGGCACGGTGCCGGAGCTGGTCGACCTGCCACCGGGCTGTCCTTTCGCCGGACGCTGCACGTTTACCATTCCCGAGTGCCATGTGACGGTCCCGCCGCCCTGCGAGGTGGAGCCTGGACATTGCGCGCGTTGCATTCGGCTGGATGCTGTGGCGGCGGCGAAGGGAGCAGCCCCCGCCCCAGCCCTCCCCCAGAGGGGGAGTGAGGAAGAAGCATGACCGCGCCCCTCCTGCAGGTCGACAACCTCGTGCGTGAGTACGCGATGCCGCGCGAGAAGCTGTTCGGCCCGCCGCCCAAGGTGCACGCGGTCAACGGGGTGAGCTTCACGATTCACGCCGGCCGCAGTTTCGGGCTGGTGGGGGAGTCGGGCTCCGGCAAATCGACGGTGGCTCGACTGGTGATGGCACTGGACAAGCCCACCTCCGGCAGCGTCAAGCTGCTCGGGCGCGACCTGCATGCGTTACCGCGCGAGGAATTGCGCCAGGCCAGGCGCGACATCCAGATGGTGTTCCAGGATCCCTACGGCTCGCTGGACCCGCGCCAGACGATCGAGCGAATCGTCACCGAGCCGTTGGCGGCTCAGGGCGACGCGACACGGGACGAGCAGCACGAGCGGGCCGTCGACGTGCTGGATTCGGTGGGCCTGCGCGCCAGCGACCTGGGCAAGTACCCGCACGAGTTCTCCGGCGGGCAGCGCCAGCGCATCGCAATCGCACGGGCGCTGATCACGCGGCCGCGCCTGATCGTGGCGGACGAACCGGTCAGCGCGCTCGACGTCTCGGTCCAGGCCCAGGTGCTCAATCTGATGCAGGACCTGCAGACCCACTTCGGCATCACGTATATGCTCATCAGTCACGATCTGGCCGTCGTGCACCACCTGTGCGACGACGTCGCTGTCCTCTGGCAGGGCCGCATCGTGGAGCAGGGTCCACCGGAACGACTGTTCCGTGCGGCCGAACATCCTTATACGCGAGCGTTGCTGGACGCGGTGCCGCAAGCCGAGCCCAAACCGCGCGCCAAGGCGCCCGCCGCATAAAGAAACCCCTCTTGCCATCTTTCGTCAATCTCGGGGATGATGCAAAACGCGCCTCGTTGAAGGGCCGACCAGCTTGCCAACAACTTTCAAACTTTCGTTTTTCCAGCCTGGAGTCTTCCATCATGTTCAATCGCCGCACCGTGCTCACCACCGCCGCTCTTGCATCAATGCCGCTGGCGCTGCCGCAGGCCCTGGCCCAAAACCGCAAGGATTCGGTCGTGCTGGCCATGGCGCTGGAGCCCAGCCCTGGCCTGGACCCTACCGGAGGCGCGGCATCGTCCATCTCCGAGGTGACGCTCTACAACATCTATGAGCCGCTGACCAAGATCAACTCCGACGGAAGCGTGACACCGCTGCTGGCCGAAAGCTGGGAGGTCTCGCCCGACCTGAAGACCTACACCTTCAGGCTGCGCAAGGGCGTGAAGTTCCACAATGGTGAGCCGTTCAATGCCCAGGCGGTGAAGTTTTCGTTCGACCGTGCCGGGGGCGAAAAGAGCACGAACAAGGACAAGCGCACCTTCGCGAACCTCACCACGCAAGTCGTGGACGACAACACCGTCGTGATCCTGACCAAGGAAATCGATCCCGACTTTCCTTTCCTGCTCGGCCAGGGCACGGCCATCATCGTCGAACCCAAAAGCGCCGACAGCAACGCGACCAAGCCGGTCGGCACCGGACCGTACAAACTGGAAAACTGGGTCAAGGGTTCCTCGATCGCACTGGCCAAGTGGGATGGCTATCGCAGCGCCAACGCAGTCAAGATGAAGAAGGCGACGTTTCGCTTCATCCCCGATCCGGCGGCACAGGTTGCGGCTTTGCTGGCGGGCGACGTCGATGCATTCGCCCGCGTCACGCCGCGCAGCGTGCCGCAGTTCAAGGACAACGGCAAGTTCCAGGTGGTGGTGAGTGGCTCACGCGCCAAGACGATCCTAGCGATCAACAACAAGAAGAAGCCGCTGGACGACGTGCGCGTCCGCCGCGCCATCGCCGCCGCGATCGATCGCAAGGCGGTGATCCAGGGCGCCGGCGACGGATTCGGCGCGCCGATCGGCAGCCACTATGTTCCGGGCGCGTTCGGCTATGTGGACACGACGGGCGTCAACCCCTACAACCCCGAAAAGGCCAGGGCGCTGCTCAAGGAAGCCGGCATCACCACGCCGCTCGAGCTGACCATGACGCTGCCGCCGCCGGCGTACGCCCGCCAGGGCGGAGAAGTCATCGCGTCCCAACTCGCCAAGGTCGGCATCACCGCCAAGCTGCAGAACGTGGAGTGGGCCCAGTGGCTGTCCAATACCTACGGTGGCGGCCACAACTACGACCTGACCATCATCTCGCATGTGGAGCCGTTCGACCTGGGCAACTTCGCCAAGCCGGATTACTACTGGAACTACCAGTCCCCCAAGTTCAACGAGATCTACGACAAGATCAAGACAGCGCAGCGGTCCGCCGACCGTGCCAAGCTGCTCGGGGATGCCCAGCGGCTGCTGGCCGAAGACTGCGTCCATGGCTTTCTTTATCAGCCGCAGTGGGTCACGGTGGCCAACAAGAACATCAAGGGTCTGTGGAAGGATATGCCGATCTTCGTGAACGACCTGGCTGCGATGTCCTGGGCCTGAACGTAGTCCATGTCGCAGCAGTACGAGGCTGCGTTGCATGAGCTTACGGCAGCGCAGTTGACCGACGCTTACCGCCGGCGCGAGTTCTCGCCGGTGGAAGTCACGCAATCGGTCCTGGGCCACATCGAGCGCTGGGAGCAACACCTGCACGCGCTGTACCTGTTGCGGCCCGAGGCGGCGCTGAAGCAGGCTCGCGCCAGCGAGGCGCGTTGGCTGCGAGGCGTGCCGCTCGGCCCGCTCGACGGCGTGCCCGTCACGATCAAGGACAACATCGCCACGCAGGGCGACCCTACGCCGCTGGGCACGGCTGCGACCGAACTGGTTCCCGCGCTGGCCGACGCGCCACCGGCCGCCCGCCTGCGCGAAGCCGGTGGCGTGATGATCGCCAAGACCACCATGCCGGATTACGGCATGTTGTCGTCGGGCCTTTCCAGTTTTCACATGCTGACCCGCAATCCCTGGGACTTGCGCTGCACGCCGGGCGGTTCCAGCGCCGGTGCCGGAGCAGCCGCCGCTGCCGGATATGGGCCATTGCACATCGGCACCGACATCGGTGGCTCGCTGCGGCTGCCGGCCGGATGGTGCGGCATCTTCACGCTCAAGCCCAGCCTGGGGCGCATCCCGATCGATCCGCCCTACATCGGCCGCGCCGCCGGGCCGATAACGCGAAGCGTTGGCGACTGTGCATCTTGCATGCAAGTGCTGTCGCTGCCGGATGCGCGGGACAGCATGAGCCTGCCTTATCAGGAGATCGACTGGACGCGCTTCGATCTGGGCATCGAAAAACTCAAGGGCCTGCGGATCGGGCTGCTGCTGGAGGCCGGCTGCGGGCTGGCGGTCGAGCCGGAGATCCGGGCGGCCGTGGAACATGCCGCCAGGTTGTTCGAGCGGGCCGGCGCGGTGGTTGCGCCCATGCGCCCTTTCATGACGCAAACCATGCTGGATGGGATCGACCACTTATTCCGCATGCGCTCGCATGTGGACCTGAAGGCCTTGCCCGCGCAGAGAAAGGCCAAAGTACTGCCGTACATCCGCCAATGGGCGGACAGCGCGGCGGGGATGGACGGCGAGGCGGTGTTCAAGGCGTTCAGCCAGTTCCACATGACCCGCGTGATGACGGTCAACGCCTGCAACGCTTTCGACTACGTCATCTCGCCGACCTCACCGGTCCCCGCATTTGCCGCGGAACTTCCCTCGCCGACCAACGACCCGTTGCGGCCTCTCGAGCACATCGGTTTCACAGTGCCGTTCAACATGTCGGAGCAGCCGGCGGCATCGATCAATTGTGGCTACACCGCTGGCGGACTGCCGATAGGATTGCAAATCGCCGGCCGGCGCTTCGACGACCTGGGCGTGCTGCAGCTGTCGCGCGCCTTTGAGCTGATCAGGGACGCCCAGCGGCCCTGGCCCCAGCCGCCTTCCAAAGCACTGGACCATGTGGACTGACTGCCTCGGCAATGAGGTCACGCTGGACGATCCATTCGCTCGTGAAGCGCTGAATGATTTCGTTGAAAGCTTCATCGCCAGCGAAGCGCGCGCGGTGAACATCCTTGGAGCCGCGGCAACCGACGTGAGCCCGATCGTGCAGGCCTGCGCCGCCGCCGTGCACATGTTTGCGGAATCGCGTGAAGCACCGGCCAACGCGCGAAAGTTCATCGACTGCGCGCTCGACGGTTCCGGCCGCTGCACGGCGCGCGAACAACGCTTCATCCAGGCCATCGCCGCATGGGTCGACGGCGACACGCCGCGTGCGATCGCCCTGCACGATGAGCAGGCCCGCCAACATCCAAGGGACCTGGCTTCGCTCAAGCTGGGGCAGTACCACCTGTTCAATGCGGGCAACTCTCCCGGCATGTTGCGCATGGCGCTGGCAGCTTTGCCGGGCGCAGCCGACGTGTCTTATCTGCACGGAATGCTGGCCTTTGCGTGGGAGCAATGCCACCTGGTCGAACAGGCTGAGACAGCCGCGCGAAAGGCGATTGCCATGCGGCGCAAGGAGCCATGGGCCCATCACGCCCTGGCCCATGTGATGCTCACCCAAGGGCGAATCCATGAAGGCCATGAATTTCTTGCCGACGTCAGCCCCACCTGGAGCGGGCTGAACTCGTTCATGGTCACGCACAACTGGTGGCACCAGGCCCTGTTCGCGCTGGAACTGGACCGGCACGGCGAAGTGCTCGATCTGTATGACCGGAAGGTGTGGGGCGTGGCCAAGG
>JBKJHN010000156.1:0-13558 GCA_046599015.1 Ramlibacter sp. | reverse complement strand
ATGCCTGATGACCATAGCGAGGTGGTACCACTCCTTCCCATCCCGAACAGGACAGTGAAACGCCTCTGCGCCGATGATAGTGCGGATTCCCGTGTGAAAGTAGGACATCGTCAGGCTCTTACAGCGACAAAGCCCCAGCAGAAATGCTGGGGCTTTTGTTTTTTGCGCGCCTGCGAATTTCAGGCGTTCAGAATCCAGTCGCCCTCTTTCCGGGCAGCGCCTACGCGCACCAGGTCGTCGGCGAGCTGCTCGATCCATTCGGCCGGGCCGAGGCCTGGAAACCAGCGGCGATGCACCATGCCGAAATAAGGCGTGGCCGCGGCCCATTGAGTGAAGTCCGCCAGGCGCAGGCGCTGCAGTTCGAGCAAC
Source organism: Ramlibacter sp. (assembly GCA_046599015.1). Classification (GTDB taxonomy): domain Bacteria; phylum Pseudomonadota; class Gammaproteobacteria; order Burkholderiales; family Burkholderiaceae_C; genus Ramlibacter. Next base: position 13,189 of record JBKJHN010000156.1, on the reverse strand, counting down.
TTGAATTTCAGCAACACCTTCGAGGCGTGCGCCGCATGCTTGGTCGGATCCTTCACAAAGCCGTCGAGCCGGCGGCGCGCTGCTGCGATCGATTGTTCGACGTGCGTGAACACCTTGCCGTGCCCGGGGATTACCACCTGTGGGTCCAGTGTCTGGATCACATCGAGCGTCTGAGCCACCTCATCGAACGCCCGGTCTCCCTCAAGTTCCTGAAAAACAACGCCGAAGCCGTTTTCCCAAAGCGCGTCCGCCGAAATCAACGTGCGCGTTCCGGGCTCGAACAACACGACCGAGTGCGGATCATGACCCGGCGAACCATGGATCTGCCACTGAAAACCGCCCAGTCGGATCTCCGTTCCTGCCTCGAGCAAGCCGTCGATTCGAAACTGCGGACATTGCTGACCCGTGCGAACGTAGGTCAGCGCGGCCGGGTCCCAATTGCGTACGTAGCCGGCGTTGCCGGGAGGAATGAACGTGCGGGTTTGCGGATAGGCAGCTTGCAATGCAGCGTTGCCACCGCAATGGTCGCTGTGCAGATGGGTGTTCACCAGCAGATCGAGCGGGTGTGCGCCAAGTGCGTTGCGCACCAAGGCCACGGTCTGGTCCGCATGCGTGCAGTAGCCGCTGTCGACGAGTGCCGTACCTCCGTGCGCTTCGAACAGGATGTTGTTGGCGGAAAGCCAGCCTCTCTCGAAAACCGTGATGCCCGGTGGAAGTTTTGGCGTATCCGACATGGAGAAAGATTAACTCACGCCACGCGACTCAGGCCGCCTGCCCCAAGGTTGCAGCCAGCGCCGATTCGCATACAGCCACATCGCTGTCGAACCACATGGCTATCAGGGCGGCCTCCCGCTTTTCAATGAGGCCCAGGAATTCTTCGGCTCCGTCGCGCCTGGCCATCGCCGTGAACGTATCGAAGCCGTTCTCCAGGAAGCGCTGCAACGAGCCGAGGCCGGCAGCCACGGCTGGGCGGCGCATCATCTTGAGCATCATGCGCAGGCCGGGCATGCGGGTCAGGCGCGCCATCTCCCGGCCGATGCCCAGCACCACCGACAACTGGCCTTCCCGGTCCCGGCGGCGCCCGACGCCACGCCAAGCGGCCACATAGCGCTGCGCATCGGACTGGCCGCGGCTCGCATGCTCCAACCAGTGCACAGCCATCGCCTGGTCCAACTCCTCGCTGAGCGCGTGCAATTCCGCCAGGGCCACGGCGGTATCAGCCACCGCCGCGGGGAACAGCTTTTCGATGGCGCCGGCGATGCGGGCGAACTGCCCGTCGCGCTCCGCGTAGTCCTTGTCGCTGTACAGCTCGTCGAGAAAAAAACGCGCAGCCACCGCGTAGGGGCCGCCGGCCAACAGGTCGGCATAGGTGCCGCTGAACCGCCGCGCCTGAACGCGCTTCACTTCCGCCAATGCCACCCGGAGCGAGGGATTCACGTGGACGGCCTGCCTCAGCAGCGACACCTTGGCGACTGCGTTGCGGATTTTTCGTGCGGCTTCCATGCAAACCCCGAGTCTATCTAGGCCCGTGGCTCTACCCGCGAGTTCGTGGGGCAGGCAATATGGGGACCATGCAAAGAAGGAGCTTGCTGGCGCTCGGCGCCCTTTCCGCGGCTGCCCTGGCCGTGGGCGGCGGGGCACTGGCCCTGCTGCAACCCGGGCTGCAGGGAGCGAAGCTTTCAGCGGCAGGACGTGTGGTGTTCTCCGGCGTGAGCCGGGCGCTTCTGGACGGCACACTGCCGACCGGGCGTGATGCACTTGCAGTCGCGCTCGATGACTTGCTGGGACGCATTGATGGCCTGGTAGGCGCATTGCCGCCCCATGCCCAGAGCGAGCTTTCGCAGCTCCTGGCGCTTCTCGGCAGCGCCGGCGGACGGCGCGCGCTCGCGGGACTGAGCGAGCCCTGGGCCAGCGCCTCTATCGCGGATGTTCAGCACTCGTTGCAGGCCATGCGGGTGTCGGGCCTCAGTCTGCGGCAACAGAGCTATCAGGCGCTGCATGACATCGTGGGTGCGGCCTATTTCGCCGATTCCCGGACCTGGGCGGCCTTGGGCTACCCCGGTCCGCCTCCCATCCGGGGGCCAGCATGAGCGGTCTGCCCGACCCGATCCGTGAAGGCCTTGCGCGCGGCTGGAAGGTCGCGGGCGGCTCCCGCGGCACAGTGCTTCCGCACATCACCTGCGATGTGGCAATCATCGGCTCCGGCGCGGGCGCCGGCGTCACGGCCGAGCTGTTGACCAAGGCCGGTCTACAAGTAGTCATCGTTGAAGAAGGCCCGCTCAAGAGCAGCTCGGACTTCAATCAGCACGAGGCGGTCGCCTATCCGTCGCTTTACCAGGAGAGCGCGGCGCGCAAGACGCAGGACAAGGCTATCAACATCCTGCAAGGCCGTTGCGTGGGTGGATCGACCACGGTCAACTGGACCAGTTCCTTCAGGACACCGGTGCCTACCCTGGAGTACTGGCGCGATCACTTCGGCCTGGACGGATTCGACAACGATATTCTCGCGCCTTACTTCGCGCAGGCTGAGCGCCGGCTCAACATCGCCCCGTGGCTGACAGCGCCGAACGAGAACAACGACCTGTTGCGGCGCGGAGCGGCCCGGCTCGGGATCGAGTCAGCGGCGATCGCCCGCAATGTCAAGGCTTGCTGGAACCTCGGCTCCTGTGGTATGGGCTGCCCCACCAATGCGAAGCAGTCGATGCTGGTCACCACCATCCCGGCCGCGTTGGATCGCGGTGCCACGCTGCTGGTCGAGACCCGGGCGGAGCGGTTCGAGCTGGCGAATGGCAAGGTGCAGGCCCTGTTGTGCGCACCGGTCAAGGCCAATGGTGCGCCGGACTTCGTCGCCGGCGGGGCCACCAGGATCGTGGCACGTCACTATGTGCTGAGCGCCGGCGCCATCAACTCACCCGCGGTGCTGCTGCGGTCGCAAGCCCCCGACCCGCACGGTCGCCTGGGCATTCGTACCTTTCTTCATCCCGTCGTGATGTCATCCGCGGTGATGGACCAGCGAGTGGAAGGCTGGCAGGGCGCGCCGCAGAGCATTTACTCGGATCATTTTTTGGCGACGCAGGCCATTGACGGGCCGATCGGCTTCAAGCTGGAAGCACCCCCGCTGCATCCGGTGATATTCGCATCCACGGTGGCCGGATTCGGCCGGCCGCAGGCTGAACTGCTCAGGCAATTCCCCAACACCCATGTGCTGCTGGCGCTGTTGCGCGACGGCTTTCATCCCGCTTCTCCCGGCGGCGAAGTCAGCCTGCGCAGCGACGGCTCGGCTGTTCTTGACTACCCGCTCACCGGGTTCGTGATGGACGGCGCCCGGCGGGCGTTGCTGGCAATGGCGGAGATCCAGTTCGCGGCTGGAGCTCGCCAAGTGCTTCCCCTCCATGAACTGTCCCGCCCGTACAGCACCTGGTCCGAAGCCAGGCAGGCCATCGGTGAGTTGCCGATGAAGCCGCTGCTGACCAAAGTGGTGAGCGCGCACGTGATGGGGGGATGCGGCGCGTCCGGCAACGAGAGGCAAGGCGTCACCCGGCCGGACGGCGTGCACTGGCAGATCGAGAACCTGTCGATCCACGACGGCTCCATTTTTCCAACCAGCATTGGCGCGAATCCGCAACTCTCGATTTACGGCATCGTCAATCGGCTGGCGCAGGCCTTGGCCAGGAAGTTGAGCGGCCAGGATGTGATACTCGCCTAATGCAATCCCGTTCGGCGCTGGCCCGCCTGCAGCAGGTCACGACCTTGTCGCTCCTGGCGTGGGCGCTGGTGTGGCTTGGCTGGTACTGGGAGCGCTCGCCGCTCGTCGCAGTGGCTGGTTTTCTGGTGATCGTGATGGGCTACTCGGTCTTTCTCGCCGTCGAATTCGTCGCGCTGCGGCTGTTCGGCACGGACCGGGCGCCTCGACCCACTTGGGCCGAACTGGCGCGGGCCTGGGTTGCCGAAACGGTGGCGGCGCCGCGCGTGTTTTGCTGGCGCCAGCCGTTTCGCTGGCGCGTTGTTCCCGACCTGCTCGAGACGGGCGGGGAGCCGCGGCGAGGCACGATCTTCATCCATGGCTTCGTCTGCAATCGCGGATTCTGGAATCCATGGCTCAAGCGCCTGCGGGCGTCGGGACACCCATTTATCGCCGTCAATCTCGAGCCGGTATTCGGATCCATCGACGAGTACGTGCCGATCGTCGAAGACGCGGTGCGGCGCATCACACAGGTGACGGGTCTGCCGCCGGTGCTGGTCTGCCACAGCATGGGTGGGCTGGCGGCGCGCGCCTGGTTGGGCGCGAAGTCCGCGCAGGACCGCGTGCATCGCATCATCACGATCGCCTCGCCGCATCACGGCACGTGGTTTGGGCGCTTCAGCCACCTGACCAACGGACGCCAGATGCGGCTGCGCAGCCCCTGGCTGGCCGCTATGGAAAAGCGCACGGTGGGCGGCAACAGCAAGTTCACCTGCTGGTACACCAATTGCGACAACATCGTGTTCCCTGCCTCCACGGCCACGCTGGCCGGGGCGGACAACCGGCTGGTGCGTGGCGTTGCGCACGTGGAGCTCGCGTTTCAGCGCGAGGTGATGGAGCAATCGCTGGCGATCGTCACGGCCGCTTGCTAGCCGTCAAGCCGCGCCCGCTCCCAGTTCCTTCAGCTCCTTCACGCGCTGGTAGATCGGAGTGAAGTCCGGCGCGGTCTTGTCGAACAACTCCTGGAAGCTCTCGATCACGAAGTAGGTTTGCTGGTAGCTGTCGATCTTGTAGCGGGTGCGCATCACGCGCTCGATGTCCAGCGGCAGCCGCCGCGGCTCGGGGCTCTCCACGGCGTATTGCAGTTCACCGGGCGAGCTGAGGATGCCGGCGCCATACGCGCGCAGTCCGCTTTCTTGCCGGATCAAGCCGAACTCGATCGTGTACCAATAGAGCCGGCTGAGCAGCTCGCAAGAGTCCAGCCGGTGCGCCTTCAAGCCGCCCTTGCCGTATTCCTGCATGTGGTCGGCAAACACGGGATTGAACAGCAGCGGCACGTGCCCGAACAGGTCGTGGAATACGTCGGGCTCGACGATGTAGTCGAACTCCTCGGGCGTGCGGATCCAGTCGGTCACCGGAAACCTGCGGTTGGCCAGCAGGGTGAAGAACGGGACTTCGGGGATCAGTCCAGGCACGGCGACTATTTCCCAGCGCGTGGCCCGGTGCAGCCGCGCATTGATTTCTTCGAAGCGCGGGATCCGGTCCCTTGCCCCCAGCGACGGCAACGCCGCCAGGAACTCTTCGCAGGCCCGCCCGGGCACCAGCGCCGCCTGGCGTTCGTACAGACGGCGATAGGTGTCGTGATCGGCGGGCGTGTAGGCGGCGCAGTCTTGCGCGCAGGTGTAGTCCGCGCCGGCGCGGGAGTAGTCCCCGCGTGGCGGGCGTTCGCTGGCGCCATACACGACCGGTTCGACTGCCATCGCCCTTATCCCTTCTGCTGGGATTCGAGCACGCCGCGGCGCATCTGGTCGAGCTCCATGGTTTCGAACAGTGCCTTGAAATTGCCCTCGCCAAAACCGCTGTTGCCTTTGCGCTGGATGAACTCGAAGAAGATTGGGCCCAGCTGGTTTTCGCTGAAGATCTGAAGCAGCAACTCGCCCGGCTTGCCGTCCACCAGGATGTTGCGCTGCCTGAGACCGGCGAGATCTTCGCCATGTCCGGGAATGCGCTTGTCCAGAAGTTCGTAGTAGGTGTCGCTGGTCTCCAGCAGCTTGATCCCATTCAGTTGCAACGCGTCCACCGTTTCGTACAGGTTGTCGGAACTCATCGCGATGTGTTGAATGCCTTCGCCGTGGTAGCGGTCCAGGTATTCCTGGATCTGACCTGCCTTTTCGTTGCCTTCCTCGTTGATGGGGATGCGGATCTTTCCGCAGGGACTGGTCATCGCCTTGCTTTTCACGCCGGTGGCCTGCCCTTCGATGTCGAAGTAGCGGACCTCGCGAAAGTTGAACAGGCGCTCGTAGAAGTCGGACCACTCGGACATGCGCCCGCGGTGCACGTTGTGGGTCAGATGATCGATGTACTGGAGGCCGTGGCCGGCCGGATGCAGTTCGGCGCCGGGCAAGGGCTCGAAGTCCACGTCATAAAACCCGATGTTGCCGATCTCCCCTTCGCGCGCGCCGTTCTTTCCGCGCCAACGATCGATGAAATAGATGATCGAGTCGCCGATCCCCTTGATCGCCGGAATGTTCAATTCACCCGGCGCCGCCTGACCGGCGTATCCCCACGCACCCAGTGAGATCGCCCGCTCGTAGGCGACCTTTGCATCGTTGACGCGGAATGCTATCGCGCAGACGCTGGGCCCGTGCAGGCGTGCGAAGCGCTGGGCAAACGAATCCGGCTCGGCATTCAGGATGAAGTTGATCTCGCCCTGGCGGTACAGCAGGACGTTTTTATGGCGATGCCGGGCGATCGCCTTGAATCCCATGCGCTCGAACACCGCGCCCATGGCCCCCGGATCGGGCGCGGCGTATTCGATGAATTCGAATCCATCGGTCCCCATCGGGTTGTCCCACGCCGATTTTTGCTCGCGGGCGTTCGTTGCCGACGCGTTGTCCATGCGATTGCTCCAAGCGAATGCCTCGACTGTAGGCCGCGATCTGGTGATTTTTCCGGCAGTTCCAGGTGATTGTTTCTCGTTTTACGCAATAATCCTGTGCACGGACGAGCTGGACTTGCCTCAGCACATGCGGCTCATACGGCTGACCTGATCGCGTCCAGACAACAGCTTGGCTGTTTTTCTTACGTAAAACTACTTGACCACGCGACTTACTGACCTACTTGGGTCCGCTCCCTAGTGAAAACCCTTAAATTGGCTTTCATGAACGAAACTCTCCAGGAAAGTCAGCATGCGCCGGTGGTCATCCCCATCCGGTCGCTCGGCCCCAGCCACCGGGAACGCATCGCCAATCACTTGATGCAACTGGACGAGTACGACCGGTATCTCCGCTTCGGCTACGCGGCCAATGACGAGCAGATCGGGCGTTATGTCGAACGCCTGGATTTCGACCGAGACGACATCTTTGGGGTCTACAACCGCAAACTCGAGCTCATCGCCATGGCGCACCTGGCCTTCGCGCAAGACCCAGCCCTCATGTCTTGCGCCGAATTCGGCGTATCGGTCCTAAAGAAGGGGCGCGGTCGAGGCTTCGGCGCGCGCCTGTTTGAACGTGCCGTGATGCATGCCCGCAACGAAGGGGTGGACCAGCTCTTCATTCACGCACTGAGCGAGAACACCGCCATGATCAAGATCGCCCGCGGCGCCGGCGCGACCATGGAGCGGTTCGGATCCGAAACCGACGCGTACCTGCGCCTGCCCAAGGCCACTTTGGACAGCCGGGTCAGCGAGATCGTCGAAGAGCAGTTGGCGCTGACCGACTACCGGCTGAAGGCCCAGGCCAAGGGTTTTCGGGATTTCCTGGCCGGTGTTCAGGAAGTGCGGCAGGGCGTGCGCGACGCGCGCCACAAGTCCGCCGGCTGAGCCCGCGCCTGGCATCAACGCGTGCGAACAGCGCTTCGCGCGGTTTCCAGTATCCTATTGGTCCCTCCACCACCGCACGTCCTGCAATCCGGCTGTGTCCGACCCGCACCCTGCGCGAGCCTTCCATGAGAAGGAAGACAAGCGCACCTTCCTGCAGAAAATCGCCGAGTTCATCCATCCCGGGCCCGATTCCAAAGCCGAGTTGATCGAAACCCTGGCCGATGCCGAAGACAACGACATCATCGGCGCCGAATCCCGAGTGATGCTCGAAGGCGTGATCCGCATGGCGGAGCTGACTGCCGGCGATGTGATGGTCGCCGCGCCGCGGATGGACCTGCTCAATATCGATTCGCCGCATGACGACGTCCTGGGCGTCGTCATCGACACGGCGCACTCGCGCTTCCCGGTTTACGAAGGCGATCGCGAGAACATCCTCGGCATCCTGCTCGCGAAAGACCTGCTCAAGCTGCAGCGCGCGCCCGAGCTGAACATCCGCGCTTTGTTGCGGCCGGCCGTGTTCGTGCCCGAAACCAAGGGGCTGAACGATTTGCTGCGCGAGTTCCGGGGCAACCGAAACCATCTGGCGATCGTCATCGACGAATTCGGGCGGGTCGCCGGCCTCATCACCATCGAGGACGTGCTGGAGCAGATCGTCGGTGAGATCGAGGACGAGTTCGACATTGCCGAGGACGAGGGCGACATTTTCGCGCTCGCGGACCGCACCTATCGCGTCAGCGGCGATACGGCTATCGAACGTGTTGGCGAAGCGTTTGGGGTGACGCTGGCTGCCACCGACGATGAGCAGGAGTTCGACACGATCGGCGGTTTGATCGCGCATGAAATGGGGCACGTGCCCAAACGCGGCGAGCATCACACGCTGGCTGGCCTGAATTTCGTGGTGCTCCACACCAAGGGCGGCGCCGTGCGCTGGTTCAAGGTGGCGCCGGTGGCCGACGACGACCGCACCGGTTGAGACAGCACTTGCCCGCCTTGCTGGCCCCGTTCGCAATCGCATTGCTGGCCGGTGTGGCTCAAGCCCTGTCGATTGCGGCGCCGTGGAGCGGACAGCCCCTGTGGTGGCTGCAATTGATATCTCTGGCGGCGCTGGCCTGGCTGGTGCGCGAGGCGCCCTCGTGGCGGCAGGCCGGCCTGTTGGGCTGGATTTTCGGCACGGCCTGGCTCGCCAGCACGTTCTGGTGGCTTTTCATTTCCATGCATGTCTACGGCGGCTTGCCCTCCCCCCTGGCGGCACTTGCGGTGCTGGCCCTGGCGGCATTCCTGGCCCTCTACTACGCTGCGGCCTGCGCGATGGCGGCGCGGCTGGTCGGCCGCAACCGGCTGGCGGGCGCATTCGTGTTCGCCGCAGCCTGGCTGCTCGCGGAGTTGTTGCGCGTCACCTGGTTCACCGGCTTTCCCTGGGGCGCCGGCGGCTATGCGCATGTGGACGGTCCGTTATCGTTCCTGGCCAGCCGGATCGGTGTGCACGGCATCGGTTTCGTCGCCGCCTTGCTGGCGTTCACGCTGTCGCTGTCGGCCAGCGGTCGCAGCCTGCGCTCGTGGCGCTATTGGGCATCCTTGGCGGGCATGGCGGGCCTGCTCGCAGCTTGCAACATCGCCAGCCAGGCGAGCGAACAACCATCGACCGGACCGCGCCTCTCGGTGGCACTGCTCCAGGGCAACATTCCCCAGGACGAGAAGTTCCAGGGCCGCACCGGCATCCCGGTGGCGCTGGAGTGGTACGGCCAGCAGTTGCGCGAGAGCACGGCCCGCCTGGTGGTGGCTCCGGAAACGGCGATTCCGCTGTTGCCACAGCAACTGCCCGAAGGCTATTTCGACGCCTTGGTAAAGCGTTTCCGCAGCGGCGAGCAGGCCGCCCTGATCGGCATGCCGCTTGGCGGGTTCAAGGAAGGCTATACCAACTCGGTGATCGGCCTGAAGCCCGGCGCGGATGTGTATCGCTACTACAAACATCACCTGGTCCCCTTCGGAGAATTCATACCCCCGTTCTTCCGGTGGTTCACAGACTTGATGAACATACCCCTGGGCGACTTCAACCGCGGGGTGCTGGCGCAGCGGCCGTTCGAATGGCAGGGCCAGCGGCTCGCGCCGAACATCTGCTACGAGGACCTGTTTGGCGAGGAACTAGGGGTCTTGTTTGCCGATGCCGCGATGGCGCCCACGATCCTGGTGAACGTCAGCAATATCGCCTGGTTCGGCAATTCGGTCGCCATCGACCAGCACCTGCACATCAGCCGCATGCGCGCGCTGGAGTTCGAGCGGCCCATGATCCGGGCCACCAACACCGGCGCCACCGTCGTCATCGACCATCGCGGCCGCGTCACCCACTCCTTGCCGCGTCACACTCGTGGCGTGCTCACGGGTGAAGTGGAAGGGCGCAGCGCCATCACAAGCTACGCCTGGTGGGTGTCGCGCCTGGGGCTGTGGCCGCTCTGGCTGCTGGCGTTGGGCGTTCTGGCAGCGGCCGCCGCCTGTGCGCCCCGTAAAATCAACGGTTTGCTCCGGCGCACCGCATGTTGACCTTCCAGCAAATCATCCTGAAATTGCAGTCTTACTGGGACACCCAGGGCTGTGCCCTGTTGCAGCCCTATGACATGGAAGTCGGCGCCGGCACTTCGCACACCGCCACGTTCCTGCGGGCGCTGGGTCCCGAGCCCTGGAAAGCCGCGTACGTGCAGCCCAGCCGGCGGCCCAAGGACGGGCGCTATGGCGAGAACCCGAACCGGCTCCAGCACTATTACCAATACCAGGTGGTCCTGAAGCCGGCGCCGGCGAACATCCTGGAGCTGTATCTGGGTTCGCTCGAAGCCCTGGGTTTCGATCTCAAGAAAAATGACATCCGTTTCGTCGAAGATGATTGGGAGAACCCCACACTGGGCGCCTGGGGCCTGGGCTGGGAGGTGTGGCTGAACGGGATGGAGGTGACGCAGTTCACCTATTTCCAGCAGGTTGGCGGCATCGATTGCAAGCCGATCACCGGAGAGATCACGTATGGGCTGGAACGCCTGGCGATGTACCTGCAAAGCGTGGACAACGTCTACAGCCTGACCTGGACCGAGGGCCTGTCCTACGGCGACGTCTACCTGCAGAACGAAAAGGAACAGTCGGCCTACAACTTCGAGCACAGCGACGTGGAGTTCCTGTTCACTGCTTTCAGTGCGCACGAGAAGCAGGCCAGGTTCCTGATGGAGCAACAGCTTGCGTTGCCGGCGTACGAGCAGGTGCTCAAAGCCGCTCACAGCTTCAACCTGCTGGACGCCCGTGGGGCGATCAGCGTGACCGAGCGCGCGGCCTACATCGGGCGCATCCGCAACCTGGCGCGCAGCGTGGCGCAGAGTTACCACGACAGCCGTGAACGCCTGGGCTTCCCGATGGCGCCGCCCGAGTGGGTGGCGGCGATGCAGAAGAAGGCCGCTTGAAACATGCAAAACCTTCTCGTTGAACTGTTCGTCGAAGAGCTGCCGCCCAAGGCGCTGAAGAAGCTGGGGGAGGCTTTCGGCCAGGGATTGTTCCATCAGCTCAAGGCCCAAGGCCTGATTCACGATTCGGCACAGCTCACAGCGTTTGCTTCACCGCGCCGGCTGGCCGCGCATATCACCGGCGTTGCGTCGCAGGCCGCGGACAAGGCCGTGTCGCAGAAGCTCATGCCGTCCAGCGTGGGCCTCGATGCTGCCGGCCAGCCTACTGCGGCACTGCTGAAGAAACTGCAGGCGTTGGGGGCGGACGGCTCGGCGGTGCCTGGTCTCAAACGCGCCATGGACGGCAAGGCGGAAGCCCTGTTCTACGACAGCCAGGTCAAGGGCGCCACGCTGGCGGAGGGTTTGCAGAAAGCGTTGACGGAGAGCCTCGCGAAGCTGCCGATCCCGAAGGTGATGACCTACCAGCTCTCCGACGGCTGGACCGATGTCAAGTTCGTGCGGCCCGCGCACTCGCTGGTGGCGTTGCATGGCGCCTCGGTGGTGCCGGTGCAGGCGTTGGGACTTTCGGCCGGCAACACGACGCAAGGACACCGCTTCGAAGCCGCGCGGCCGGTGATCACGTTGAAGGAAGCCGACAGCTACGCCGCCGTGCTGGAACGCGAGGGCGCGGTGATTGCCAGTTTTGCCGCCCGCCGGGCCGAGATCGTGCGCCAATTGGCCGCGGCAGCCGCCAGCGTCGGTGGCGCAACGCCGATCGAGGACGATGCGCTGCTCGATGAAGTGACGGCTCTGGTCGAGCGGCCCAATGTGCTTACCTGCCAGTTCGACCCCGAGTTTCTGGAAGTGCCGCAGGAGTGCCTCATCCTGACGATGAAGGCCAACCAGAAATATTTTCCGCTGCTCGATGCGCGGGGCAAACTGACTCACCGCTTTCTGGTGGTGAGCAATATCCGCCCCGACGATCCGAGCGCGGTGGTGCAGGGCAACGAGAGGGTGGTGCGGCCGCGGCTGGCCGATGCCAAGTTCTTCTTCGACCAGGATCGCAAGAAGACGCTCGAGTCGCGGGTTGCCGGTTTGGCCAAGGTGGTCTATCACAACAAGCTCGGCACGCAAGGCGAGCGGGTCGAGCGGGTGCGGGCCATTGCCAAGGTAGTCGGCGCTCAGCTTGGCGGCGATGCCCTGGCCGCGCATGCCGACCGGGCCGCGCAATTGGCCAAGGCCGATCTGCTGACCGACATGGTCGGTGAGTTTCCGGAGCTGCAAGGCACCATGGGCCGCTACTACGCGCTGCACGATCGGCTCGGCAGCGAAGTCGCGGATGCCATCGAGGATCACTACAAGCCGCGATTCGCCGGCGACGGCCTGCCGCGCGGCGCAACGGGGACGGTGGTCGCCCTGGCTGACAAGCTGGAAACGCTGGCGGGCATGTTCGCCATAGGCAATCTGCCCAGCGGTGACAAGGATCCGTTCGCATTACGGCGCCACGCGCTGGGCGTGGTGCGCATGCTGGTGGAAAAGGACCTGCCGCTGGAGGTGGGTCAATTGGTCACGCTGGCATTTGGCCTCTTCAGGCAGGCCAGCTCCGACGCCCCGGTTCAACTGCTGGACTTCATTTACGAGCGCCTGGCCGGCGCGCTGCGCGACCAGGGCTACAGCCCGCAGGAAGTCGAGGCCGTGCTGGCCCTGAGGCCGCAGCGGCTCGGCGATGTTGCCAGACGGCTTGCCGCCGTGCGGGCCTTTGCGGCGCTGGCGGAGGCGCCGGCCCTGGCGGCCGCCAACAAGCGAATCGGCAACATCCTGAAGAAGGCCGAAGGCGGCGCGGTCGATCCGCACGTGAGCGAAGTTCTTCTCAAGGAGCCGGCGGAGCAGGCGCTGTACGAGGCGATGAAGGGCATCGTCCCGAAGGCCACCGCGCAATTCGATGCTGGCGACTACACCGGGTCTTTGCAGGCGTTGGCGTCGCTGCGCGCGCCCGTCGACGCCTTTTTCGACACCGTCATGGTCAACGTCGAGGAATCCGACCTCAGGCTCAATCGCCTTGGATTGCTGGCTACACTTCATCTGGCCATGAACCGCGTCGCCGATCTGTCGCGGCTGGCCGGCTGAGCTGAACATCCCATGAAACTCGTCATCCTGGACCGCGACGGCACCATCAACGCCGACAGCGATGAATTCATCAAGTCGCCGGAAGAGTGGATGCCATTGCCCGGTGCGCTGGAAGCCATCGCGCGGCTCAATCACGCTGGCTGG
>JBKJHN010000065.1:0-32259 GCA_046599015.1 Ramlibacter sp. | reverse complement strand
GGGATTCCTTGCTGCTCAACCCAGGTGTAGTAGCCGAGATTGAAGATCCGTTTTCGGTCATCGTGGGTGAGTTGCAACACGTGGTCGTCCTGGACGCCGGACAGGTGGCATCCAAATACTTCCCCCGCGTGGACTTCATCGAACCCGGCCGGATACCGGCGCTGCAGGAAGCGCGCCCGCTCGCTCGCGTACATGGCCGCGCCGTCGGTGGCGATGGTGACCACCGCATCGTCCGCGCCCAGGTCGAAGTGCTTGGCCATCTTGATCGCGGCGATGATGTTGGCACAACCGGAAATGCCGATGGCGTCCAGCGCGTTGACCAGCTGTGGATCGAGCTTGTGGCGGCGCACCAGGTACTGCCGGCCCACATCTGAATTGAACAACTGGTTCAGCGAGTCCGAGCCGAGGTCTGACACGCCGATCGCCACGTCCAGGTTCATCACGTTGTGGATCAGCGGAATGTGTTTGTCGCCAATGCCCTGGATGTTGTGTTCGCCGTAGCCGTTGAGCAGCAACGTCGGGCATTGGGTCGCTTCGACCGCGGCTATCAGCGTGCCATGGCGCTGCTTGAGGTAGTCGCCCGCCGCGATGGTGCCGGCAGAGCCAGTTGCCGACACGAAGCCGGCGAGGCGCAACGTCGGTGTCTGGCGCTGCACGTGCGCGAAGACTCGGTCCATGGCCTGCCCCGTGCAGTGGTAGTGCACCAGGTAATTGCCAAATTCGCTGAACTGGTTAAGGACAACGTTGTCAGGCACAGCCGCAAGCTCGGCGCACGCGTCGTAGATTTCCTTCACATTGCTCTCGGTACCGGGCGTGCGCACGATATCGGCGGGATCGGAGACCCAGCGGTCGAGCCACTCGAACCGCTCCCGGCTCATGCCAGCGGGCAGCACGGCCACGCTACGGCAGCCGAGGATTCGCGAGATCGCCACGCCGCCGCGGCAGTAGTTGCCGGTCGATGGCCACACGGCCTTGTGCCGCAGGGGATCGAACTGGCCCGTCACCAGGTGCGGCACCAGACAGCCATAAGCCGCCAGCACTTTGTGCGCGCCGATCATCGGAAAGCGGTTGCCGAGCGCCACGACGATCTTCGCCTTGACGCCGGTCAGCGATTCCGGCAGGACCAGATGGCCTGGCACGTCGGTCATGCCGGTGCCTGCGGCGTCGTTGAACCAATGCACCCGCCACAGGTTCGCGCCTGCAGGCGCGTCAGATTCAACCGCGGCCAGCGAATCACGCTGCCGCTGCGGCATGCTGGCGGGATCAGCCAGCTGGCTCAGCGTCGGCAGGGTCACGGCGGCATCGCGCAGGCACTTGACGGCTTTTGAGAGCGTCGCCTCGTCGACCACTTCCGGCGAAATACAGAGCTGTTTCATAATTTCCGAAGCCACACCACCCGGGTCCGGCGCCAATCCAATCCAATCCTTGCCGGACGACCAACCACCTGCTGCACTACCACGGCTCTCGAGAGACCTCGGAGGGCCTGACTTATCATCCTATTATTCTATGGTACTGATCTTAGCACCTTCAATCGCCAAAACCCCCAGCCATGCCTATCGGAAACCCTGATTCCTCTCGAAAAGTTTCTAAAACATAGTCATACTATAGATAGGCAGACGTGATGACGACGGAATTCCCCGTGCGTGTCACCCGCCAAACAGGAGCGCACACGTGAGACATACCTTGCTGAAACTGAACCTGGTCGCCGCGGCCGCGTGCATCGCCGTAAGCGCGATCGCCCAAACAAACGTCATCAAGATCGGCGTCAACCAGCCGCTGACTGGCGCCGTCGCGGCATCGGGCAACTTCGTCACCCAAGGCGCCAAGATCGCTGCCGACGAAATCAACGCCAAGGGCGGCGTGAACGGCGCAAAGCTCGAGCTGATCATCGAGGACAGCAAGAGCAATCCGACCGAAGCTGCGAATGCCGCCGAAAAGCTTATCGTGCGAGACAAGGTGCCGGTCATCATGGGCGCTTGGAGCTCCACCTACACGCTGGCCGTCATGCCCAAGCTGATGGAGTACAAGGTACCGATGCTGGTCGAAACGTCGAGCGCCGACAAGATCACGCAGCTGGGCAATCCCTATGTGTTCCGGATCAGCCCAACCAGCGGCATGGAAGCGGTCAGCTTCGCCCGGCATGTGGATCCGCTGAAGATCCGCAAAGCCGACTTCCTGGTGGTTAATAACGACTGGGGGCGCGGCGCCGCCGAGGCCTTCGGTGAGATGCTGAAGAAGAAAGGCGCCACGGTCGGCAAGGTGGAGCTGATGGATGCCACCGCGCAGGACATGTCGGCGCAGCTGGCGCGCCTCAAGGCATCCGATGCCGACACGCTGTTCATCACCACCGCCGTCGAACAGCTGACGCTGGTGCTGAAACAGACCCAGTCGTTGGGCCTGAAGCGCCAGATCATCACCACCGGCGGATCGCAAAATCCGGATCAGCTCATCGAACACGCAGGCACCGCGGCCAATGGGTCGATCCACAGCGTGATGTTCGCGCCGTGGTTCCCGGAACTGGCCGTTGACCCGGCGATGGCCAAGTTGTTCATCACCGAATGGAACAAGCGCAAGCTCGACCCCGCCGGGATGACCGAAGGCTCGCGTGGCTATGATGGCATTCGCACCATCGCAGCCGCCATTGCCAAGGGTGGCAGCGCTGACCCGGAGAAGATTCGCGCCGCGCTGTGGGACACGCAACTGACCGGACTCACGGGCAAGATCGCGTTCACCAAGGTTGGCCTGGCCGGCAAGGAAAGCGCCCAGAGCATCCCACAGGTGCATCTCGTGAAGATCGAGAGCGGCAAGATCGCACTCGTCAAGTAACTGCCGCGCCGCACCCGAGCTGCCTGTCGCACCTGGCGATCAAGCAGCTCCGGGGCGCCTTAGTGCGCTCGCAGGATCAGCGCCCCCGCGAAGTCTTCGTCCCCAACGTCTGAGAGAAATCAAGTGGACCAATTCCTTCAGCACATCGCAAATACGCTGATCCTTGGGGGGACCTATGCCCTGCTCGGGATCGGCCTCACCCTGATTCTCGGGATCATGAAAGTCGTCAACTTCACGCACGGAGAGCTCTATGCGTTTGGCGGCTTCATGGCCTACTACTTCGTATCCGCCCTTGGATGGAATTTCTTTGCCGCCATGGGAATGTCCATCATGCTGGGTATCCTGGTCGGTGCCCTGATCGAACGCCTGCTCCTGCGCCGCATGCGCAGCGCTGACATCGATTCCACCATGGTGGTGATGATCGGCTGCTGGATCGCCATGCAGAACGTCGCCTTGCTGGTGTGGGGCGGCGTGGCCAAGTCGATACCCACGCCCTTTCCGACCGAACCGCTGGTCATCGGCCCGATCTCCATCTCGTGGCTGCGCGTGTTCGTGCTGGTCGCCGCCTTGCTGCTGATCCTGGCGACTTACCTGCTGATCCATAGAAGCCCCCTGGGCAAGGCCATGCGCGCGACATTCCAGGATCGCGAGACGGCTTCGCTGATGGGCGTGAACGTCAACGCCATCTACACCGCCACCTTCGCATTCGGCTCCGGTCTCGCCGCCGCGGCAGGGGCGCTGCTCGGCCCGGTTTTCGTGGTTACGACGACGATGGGAAACACTGCGGCCCTGAAAGCTTTCGCCATCGTCATCCTGGGCGGCCTCGGCAGCATCCAGGGCGCGGCGATCGGCGGCTTCATCCTCGCGTTCGTCGAAGAGATGGGCTCCGGCTACATCTCGTCCGGATACCGCGATGCGATGGGATTTGTCCTCATCATCCTCGTGCTCATGTTGAAACCCACCGGCCTGTTCTACGTGCGCGGCGAAAGAATCGGATGACAAGACTACCCCTCCTGCTGCTGCTGGGCGCGCTCTTGACCGTTCCCCTGTGGGTCACGGACCAGTACTATCTGCACATCATCATCACCACCGGCATCTTCATCATCGGTGCCATGAGCCTGAACCTGCTTCTGGGCTTCACCGGCCAGCTCAGCCTGGGACACATCGCCTTCTTCGGCATTGGGGCCTATACCAGCGCATTGACGTCCCTGGGCTTTGACATCCCAGTGTTCTGGGGAGACGCCCGGATCGTCCACGTACCATGGCATCCGGTCTTCGGTTTCTTTTTAGGCACCTTTCTGGCCGGTGTGTGCGGTTACGTGGTGGGCAAGCTGTCGTTCAAGATCCGTGGCGCCTACTTCGTCATCGTGACGATCAGCTTCGCCGAGGTGGTGCGGCTTGTCGCTCTGAACTGGATCGACCTGACACAGGGTCCGCTCGCGCTGAGCAACATTCCCCCGCTCGGATTGAAGCTGCCCGGACTGCCCGAGCTGGAGTTCTGGACCAAGGCGCCGAACTATTATCTGGTGCTAGGGCTTGGGTTGATCGCCTACGTGCTGATCCGCCGCATCGTGCGCTCGCGCACAGGGCGCGCCATGATCGCGCTGCGTGAAAACGAATCGCTGGCCGTGTCGGTCGGCATCGACGTGACTCGCAACCTGGTGTTTGCGGCTGTCGTGTCCGCCGCGCTGGCCGGCGCCGCCGGCAGCCTCTACGCCCACTACATCCGGATCATCGATCCGGACATTTTCGTCTTCATCTACACGGTCACCATGGTGATCATGGTGGTGACGGGCGGCAAGGGGACCCTGGCCGGACCGATCGTCGGTGGCGTCATCTTCGGTGTGCTGCCAGTCGGCCTGCGCGCCGTGGCGGCGCCCGAAGCGCAGTGGATCATCTATGGCGTTGCGATGATCCTGATCGTGTTTTTCCTGCCGCGCGGCATCGTTCCGGCGATCGCCGACTACTGGCACAGGAAATCCGGCAGTCCGCCGCGGCACACGCGTCCCACGCCCTCCGGCGCCGCGCAACCGTCCACCGCACCAGGCGCTGAATCTGAACCCGATCGAACCGCCAGCCAGGCTTTACCGGTGGCCACGGTACTCACCAGGGAGCAATCATGACGTCGGCAACGAAATCCGAAGACACGCTCCTGTCGATAGACCACGTCGCCGTTCACTTCGGCGGATTGGTCGCAATCTCCGACATGAGCTTTCATGTCAAGGAGGGCGAGTTGGTCAGCCTGATCGGACCCAACGGCGCAGGCAAGACAACGGCCTTCAACGTGGTGACCGGCTTCATGCGGCCCACCAAAGGCCAAGTGCACTTCCGCGGAATCCCGCTGCACAAGCTCAAGCCGCATGAAGTGGCCAGCGTCGGGCTGGTGCGAACCTTCCAGAGAACCAGCCTGTTCGCCACGAACTCGGTGTTCGACAACGTGCTGACCGGACTGCACCGGCACGGCGGCGCCTCGATCTGGGCCACGATGCTATCGCTCCCGAGCATGCGCCGAGAGGAAGCCGAGCTGTCCGCAGCCGCGTGGGAAATCCTGGATTTCATCGGCATTGCTCACCGCGCCAACGAACTGGGCGGCTCGCTGCCCTATGGCGAGCAGCGATTGTTGGGCGTGGCTGTCGCACTGGCGGCCAAGCCCACACTGCTGCTATTGGACGAGCCGGCTGCGGGCATGAACACCTCGGAAACCGGCCAGTTCATGGATCTGCTGGCCAGGATACGCAAGCGCGGCATTTCGATCCTGTTGGTGGAGCACGATATGCCACTGGTCATGGGCGTCTCCGACCGCATCGTGGTGCTGAACTACGGCAAGATCATTGCCGACGGCACTCCCGCGGAGATCCAGGCCAACCCCGAAGTGATTCGCGCCTACCTCGGGCATGGGGTCAAACAACATGCTTGAAATCAAGAACATCGTGTGCCGCTACGGCCGGGTCGAGGCCATCAAAGGCGTGTCGCTGCAGGTTCGCAAGGGTGAACTGGTGACCATCATCGGCGCCAACGGCGCGGGCAAGTCCTCGACGCTCAGGGCCATCTCGGGGCTGCTGCCGCCGTCGAGCGGAACGATACATTTCGATGGGGTCGACATTACGCATGCCTCTCCGCAGCGCATCCTGTCCATGGGCATCGCCCATTGTCCGGAAGGCCGCCGCGTCTTTCCGCAGATGACGATCGAGGAGAACCTTGAGATGGGTTCGTTTCGCCGCAAGGACCGGGCCGGCATCGCGCAGGACATGGAGCGGATGTTCAACAATTTTCCCAAGTTGGCCGACCGTCGTAACCAGATGGCTGGCACGCTGTCGGGCGGCGAGCAGCAGATGCTGGCAATCGCCCGCGCATTGATGTCGCGGCCCAAGCTCGTACTGTTCGACGAACCTTCGCTGGGCCTGGCGCCGAACATCGTCGAAAAGACCTTCGAGATCATCCTGAAGGTGCGGGCCGAGGGCGCTACGGTGCTGATGGTGGAACAGAACGCCTACGCCGCGCTTGAGATGTGCGACCGTGCGTATCTGTATGAGTCCGGCTCGCTGGCGCTGGAAGGCATCGGCAAGGAGATGATCGAAGACCCCCACGTGCGCAAGGCCTACCTCGGCGGTTGACCCTCACCGGGCCCATGCACGGCACTGCACGCGCGAGCTCCCTCGGCCTTGATCGAACGAAAGGGCTCCTGCACCCCGTGCGGGAGCCCATTTCGTCTGGAATGCTCAGCGACCGAACAGCGTCCGGAAGAAAGCGACGATGCGGTCACGAAGGACCGAGAAAACAAGGCCGCCCGCGTTCAACTCGGCCGCGGGAGGCGGCAGCGTGCTGGCACCCGCGTCGCCGCCGTCGTGACCGAGACGGGCCCGCAGATTTGCGGCGAACGCATCGGTCATCCGCTGGGCGATATCTTTGACAATACTGGACCGGCTGAACTGCGCCAGCGGCCCGGTGAGCGCGAATCCAACCTGCACATTCACGCGGGTTGCGGTGCCGCCACTTTCCTCGATCAGGTCGTAGCGGATTTCGCCGCGGGTTGCGGAACTCGACTTGGTGTCGCGCGCGCTGCCGAAGATGGTGCCGGTGTAGTTCGCCGGGTCGCGCTCCACATCGGCGGCGCCCTCGAAATCAGCCACGATCGGTCCCACCTTGATGCGCAGCTTCGGTTCGACGTGGGTCGCCGTCGGCGGCGCCAACAGGGACGCGCCGGGCAGGCACGTGGTCACGTCGCCCAGCCGGCCGAAGAACTCCCAGACCTTGTCGCGCGGGAATTCGACGGTGAAGGTTTGGTTCAGCGTCGTCAGCGGTTTGCTGCTGTCCGTCGTGGGCCGGCCGGACTGCGCAACCGCAGGCGCCGCTGCCTTGAGCTCGGGCACTGCCTTGGCAACGCTGCGAGCAGACGCGACGCCGGCCAGCATCGGCTGGGCATGGCCCGAGCCGACCGGGCCCAGCGTGCTGCGCCCGTTCACCGGCACGCCGAGACCGGCCGCCTTGCGTTCCTCGATGACCGCGCGCACGGCGCGCACGATACCAACGTAGCCGGTGCAGCGGCACAGGTTGCCGCTCATCGCATAGCGGATGTCCTGCTCGCTGGCATCGGGAATTCGCAACACCACGTCGTGGGCCGACGCCAGCATGCCGGGTGTGCAAAAGCCGCACTGCAGCGCGTGCTCGCGAGAGAAAGCCGCGCGCAACGCGCGCATGACGTCGTCATCGTCCATCCCTTCGATGGTCGTGATGCGGGCGCCGTCGCAAGCGACGGCCAACGTGATGCAGGACCGTGCCGGCACGCCGTCGATCATCACCGTGCAGGCTCCACAAATGCCGTGCTCGCAGCCCAGATGAGTTCCGGTGAGATTGAGCGAGTCGCGCAGGAAGTCCGCGAGCTGGGTACGCGGTTCAACGGCTGCCGCCGAAACCGCCTTGCCATTCACATTCAAGTTGATCAGGTGCATGGCTGTTCTGCCCGTTCGACTGCGCGCTTCAACGCGGCAAGGTGAATCTGGTTGTCAATGGCGTCGTTGTGCCCAGCATCTGTCAGCAGTTCGCGCGCCGCGTCGACATCCAAATGCCGCCCGTCGGGAAACAGTGCACGTGCATCCCGCACCACGATCGGCTTCGATTCGGTGGCGCCCACAACCACGCGGCATACCGAACGTTGCGGATCGTGCAGCACCACGCTGAGGGCGTGGGCGAACTCGCCGGTCTTGCGGCATATCTTGTGAAACCCCCAGCGTGCAGCGGCGGAAAGCCGCGGGATGCGCACAGCCTCGAGCAACTCGCCGGGGCCGAGGTCCACCTCGAAGACGCCGGTCATGAAAGCGTCCACCGGCACCCAACGCTGGCCAGAGGGGCCGGCGATCAACACGTCGGCGCCGATGGCGGCAAGGCTCGAGATCCAGTCGGCGGAGGGATCGGCATGCACCAGGCTGCCGCCCAGCGTCCCGCGGTTACGCACCGCGCGATAGGCGATGCCGCGGGCCACCTTCGACAGCGCGCCTCCGGTCACATCGGGCACCCGGCCGTCCTCGATGTCGGCATGGGTCACGCAGGCACCGATGGTGATGGTGTCCTTGCCTATCTCAACCCGCTTCAGCTCGGGGATGCCCGTGATGTCGACCAGCAGGTCAGGCTGCACCAGCCGCAGGTTCAGCATCGGGCCCAGCGATTGGCTGCCGGCGATGATCTTCACGACGCGATCTTCGTCCTGGATCAGCCGGATCACCGAGGCCAAGTCGGCAGGACGTTCGTATTCGAAGCGGCACGGCTTCATGCCATCTCCGGCAGGACAGGAGCCTGCGGCGGGACCGACGCGACCTGTCCCCGCTTTGCGGCGGCTTCGGCAATCGCCTGCAGGATGCGGCGCGGCGTCGCCGGCGATATGTACAACGACGCGCCGAGCGGCCGCATGGCGTCGTTGATGGCGTTGCCGATGGCGGCGGGCGGCGGAATGGCGCCGCTTTCGCCGATGCCCTTGACGCCGAACTCGGTGTAGGGCGAAAGGGTTTCCATGTGAAAGAGGCGCGGTTCCGGGACTTCGGTCGGACCGGGCAGCAGGTAATCGGAGAAGGTGGAGGCGAGCGGCTGGCCTGAGCCGTCGAAGGCCATTTCCTCGTACAGCGCGGTGCCGATGCCCTGCGCCAAACCCCCGTAGGTCTGGCCGTCGACGATCATCGGATTGACCAGCTTGCCGCCGTCTTCCACGATCACATAATCGAGGATTTCGACGGCGCCGGTTTCGGGATCGACCGCCACCAGCGCGGCGTGCGCGCCATACCCGAACGTACCCGAGTCGCGTTGGGGCTTGTAGCCTTCCGTGACTTCCAGGCCGCCGGCATTGGCCTCAGGAGGCAAGGCCTGCGGACGGCGATACCACAGGTGGGCCACTTCGCCGATGGTGACGCTGCCGCCAGAGCTGGCCACCACGCCCTTGCCTACCGTCACGTTCGCAACGTCGGTACCGAGCATGAAGGCGCCGATCAGTGCAAGCCGATTGCTGAGGGTCCGGCACGCGCGAGTGACGGCGCCGCCTGACATCACCATGCAGCGCGAGCCCCAGGTGCCGGTGGAATACGGCGTGAAAGCGGTATCGCCATGGATCAGCTTGACTTTCGAGATGTCAATCCCAAGGATCTCGTGAACCACCTGAGCCAGCGTGGTTTCGAGGCCCTGTCCATGCGAGTGGGCGCCAATACGCAGCTCCATGCCACCGTCGGGCGTCACGCGCGCAGTGGCCTGTTCGTAGCCGGGCACCATCGGGATGCCCCAGCCGGCGTACACCGATGTTCCATGGGCGGCCTGCTCGCAGTAGATCGCCATCCCGACACCGATCAGGCGACCGTCGGGTTCGCCACGAGCTTGCCGGTCGCGGATCGCCTTGACGTCGATCGCTGCCACGGCCTGTCTCATCGCTTCGGGGTAGTCGCCACTGTCGAAGTGCTTGCGGGTGATGTTGTCGAACGGCATCTGCTCAGGCCTCACCAAGCTCTTCAAGCGCACTTCATGCGGCTCCACGCCGGCTTCGTGCGCGATCGCATCGAGCATCAATTCCAGTGCAAAACACACCCCGGTGCGCGCCACGCCGCGGTACGGCAGGATCGGGCACTTGTTGGTGGCAACGGAATGGGTCTTGCAACGGTACGCCGGGAAGTCGTAGGGGCCGGGCAGGATGCTAGCCACCTGCGCCGCCTCCAGGCAAGCCGAGAACGGGTAGGAGGAATAGGCGCCGGAGTCGACAGTGGCTTCGCAATCGATGCCCAGCAAGCGGCCGTCACTTTCGGCGTATGCGGTGATGAAGTAATGATGTTCGCGGCAGTTCGAACTCGCGGTCAGGTTCTCGCGACGGTCTTCGATCCAGCGCACCGGGTGCCCACGTTGAATCGCGAGCCAGCCAAGCGCAACCTCTTCCGTCAGCAGGATGCCTTTGTATCCGAAGCCACCGCCGACGTCGGGTGAAATCACGCGGACCTGGCCTTCGTCCAGGCCCAGGCACTCGGCTACCCCGCTGCGCACGATGTGAGGCATTTGAGTGGAGGTGTAGATGACCAGCTGTTCGAGCCGGGTATCCCAGTGGGCCACCACGCCGCGGCCTTCCATCGGCGACATTGACTGGCGGGAAGTCTTGATTTCCCGCGTGATCCTGATCGGCGCATTGCGCACCCGCTCGATATCCACGTTGACATTGGTCTCGAGGAATACGTTGTCGCTCCACTCCTCATGCAGCCGGGCGGAGCCTTCGGCACGGCCGGCCAGCATGTCATGAACCGCCGGCAATTCGTCCAGGTCGAGACGCACCGTGGCAGCGATGTCTTCAGCTTCAGCGCGCGTGGCCGCGACGCACATCGCAATGGTTTCGCCCACGTGGCGCACCTTGCCTTGGGCCAGCACCGGCTGCTCGGAGACCTTGAAGCCCGGCAGACCGGACACGGCCCGTACGGGACGCACCGACAGGAGGTCGGCCGCCGTGTAGACACTCCCTTGGTGAACCTCGGGAAATTGGATTCCCGTTATCCGCGCATGCGCCATCGGACTGCGGACAAATGCCACGTCCTGCATTCCGGCCATGCGGATGTCCGCGACAAACTGCCCGCGGCCCCGCATGAGGCGATCGTCTTCCTTGCGAAGTACGCGTGCTCCAACACCTTGACCAGCCATTGACCGCTCCTCGTGTGATTGACAGCGACCGGTTGCAGTCAACGCGACCGCCGTCGATGACTGGACGGCGGAAAGCGCGGAAGGCAGGACGACGGCTCTATCCTGTTTTTGATTCTAACATCCTATTTATAGAATGTTAGGCATATATCCGGCCGTAGGCGCTGGGCCGCGGCAAGGGCGGGCCCTGACCCAGCCATTGACTCAACCGAAGAAATCGATGGTCATCTTGACGCAGTCGCTGCGATAGGTGATGTCCGCGACGTAAATTGCCGTATCGCTCTCGTCACGGATCACCCAGCGGACCTCTGCGGTCGGGGCGCTCAGGGACACATGCAGCAGAGCGGCGATTTCAGGATCAGCCGTGCCGATGACAAGTGTCTGTTCCGCATGGCGGATCTGCAGGCCCATCGCTGCCAGCACGGGCAGCGCAGTGTGCCTCAGGAATGTCGCGCGCTCACGCTCGAAGATCGGCTTGGCGAGGTGCAGATTGACCACCGCGTATGGCACATTCTCCTTCGACTGGACGCTGCGCAAGAAGACGTACTCGTCGGCCAGCACGCCCTCGCCCGGCCGCAGGCGCGGCGCCGGCGGCGGATTGACCACCTTGATAAACTTCGGCACGTTGTGCTTTACCAACTCCAGCACAGACGTCCAGGAGGTCGCCAACGTCAGCCAGCGCTTGTCGCTGACGATGTCTCTGACGAAGGTGCCGCGTCCTTGCTGCCGCGTGACCAGACCCTCGCGCTCCAGCAAGTCCACGGCCTGGCGCACGGTCACGCGTGCCACCTGGAATTCCTCTTCCAGTTCTTCCAGGGTCGATATTTTTTCGCTCGGCTGCCAGGCGCCCGTCTCGATCCGGCGCCGCAAAGCGGCCGCTACCTGTATGTAGGCGGGGATTTGTCCGCGCCGGCCGGAGCTCTGAAGTTGATTTTGCATGTTGATACCGTCATTCTAATCATAGGCTCACTGCTGTCCGGTTAAACGATACGGGCCGAGCCAAAAATCAAGCATTAGCGCGGGCTGTAGGCTGATTTTGGTTGGTGCCGACTTGAACTTCTATTGCCAAAACCCGCGTACTTTCCCCGGGTTGACGTCCCCGAGGAATGCACATGTATGTTGGCAAGACCCTGTTCGCCCAGGTCATGGAGTTCGTACCGTGGACGAGCTTTGCGCGCATCGTGCATCAGTATGGAGGCACTGCGGGCGTGCGAATGCTGTCGTGTGCCGAGCAGTTTCGCGCCATGGCCTTTGCGCAGCTGACCTGGCGCGAGAGCCTGCGCGACATCGAGGTCAGCCTGTCGGCCAACGCAAGCAAGCTGTACGCGATGGGCTTTCGAATAAAACACTGTCAGCACGCCGGTCTGATCGCACAGCACCGGCGTGTTGGCTCTGTCCACCGGCTGCGAGTAGCGCCTCTTGAACTTGGTATTGCTCTTGGCGCGGGTCACGAAGAAGGCCTGGGCTTGGTGAATGGTGAACAGGCGAGCGAAGTCCAGATAGCCGCGATCCAGAAGATAGAAGGCCCCCGGCTCGATGGCCAGATCGTCCAGCACATTGACCTCGTGAGTCTTGCCGTCGGTGATGTGGATGAAGCTGGGAATCGAGCCGCGCAGGTCCAGCAGCGTGTGCCGCTTGATGGCTGCCTTGGTGGAGCGAAACGGCGCTCAGGGAAACACCGACAGGCACAGGTCGATGGTGGTTGCATCGAAGGCGTAGACGGTGGCATCCAGGTCCAGGCCCAGGGGCTCCTTGGCGTAAAGCGGACGCGCAATGCCGATAAAATGTTGCGCGAAGTCCGCGTAGATCTGCCACGGGCGCGTGGCGTTCGCGTTGGCCAGCGTGTTGCGCGAAACAGTCTTGCAGCGAAAGCCCCTGTGATACAGCCGAGTGGCCTGGGCACGCAGATTGACCTCGATGTCGCGCAGCGATTCCCGATAAGTCAATTGCGCGAACGCCATCGTGAGAAATTGATCCAGACAGGAGAAGTCCTGGACTTTGTGCTCGCCACGATGGGCGGCCACGCAGCGGCGAAAGATGCTCAAGGGCAAGTGGGCCATGAGCTGGGAGAAAACGAGCTTGCCTTGGTGCATGGCGGTCCAGCGCGTCTACGCGCAAAAGACCGAAAGTCTGAGCCTCGACGTTCAAATCGAGACCAGACCAGAACACCAAATTCGGCAAGCAAATCATTAACTTACCACGCCCTGATGTGAAAACGTTGGGACACTACTGCGGCCACATGAATACCCGCGCTGAGCATGTGATCGTCGGCCGTTCGCGTGCTTGTCTCACATGCCCGTACGCACCACGATACGTCCGCGCACACCGTGGTTCATGAGGCGAACGGCTGCATCGATTGCTTGCGTCAGCGGCACCTCGGTCGTGATGGTTTCGAGCAGCTTCGGATCGAGGTCCCGCGCCAGGCGATTCCAGGCCTGCTCGCGCAATGTCAGTGGTGCCATGACGCTGTCCACGCCCACCAGCGCAACGCTCCGCAAGATGAAAGGCATCACCGTCGCCGGCAGGTCCGGGCCTTGGGCCAAGCCGCAGGCGGCAACGGTGCCGCCGTACCGGGTCTGTGCACATGCGTTGGCGAGCGTGTGGCTGCCCACCGCATCGACGACGGCGCTCCACCGTTCCTTCTGCAGCGGCTTTCCCGGCGTGGCCAACTCGGCACGATCGATGATGTCGGTGGCACCCAGGGACCTCAGGTACCCTGCTTCACCCAGCTTGCCCGTGGCCGCAAAAACACGGTACCCGAGTTTGGACAGCAGCGCCACCGCAACCGATCCCACCCCGCCCGTGGAACCCGTCACCAAAACATCGCCATCCCCGGCACGCACGCCATGCCGCTCCAATGCGAGTACGCACAGCATCGCCGTATAGCCGGCCGTGCCGATCGACATCGCCTGCCGAGCGGACAAGGCCGCCGGCCTGCGCACCAGCCAGTCGCCTTTGAGCCGCGCGCGCTGAGCAAGGCACCCATTGTGCGTTTCTCCTACGCCAAAACCATTGAGGACCACCTGGTCGCCGGGTTTCCACTTTGGATGCGTGCTGGCGGTGACGGTACCCGCGCCGTCGATCCCGGACACCATTGGCCAGCTGCGCACCACCGGAGCGCGGTTGGTGATCGCCAGCGCATCCTTGTAGTTGATTGTTGAATATTCGACATCGATCGTGACGTCGCCGTCGGGCAGAAAGCTGTCGTCCACCTCGCGAATTGCAGCGCTGAATTCCGGTTGCTTCTCGAGTACCAAGGCATTAAACATCGTAATGGGTATTTCTTAGCCTTACTGTGTCACAAACGTAGCCGCGGACTGATCCAATTGCAATGCGGGCAATGCCCCAGGGCGCTTGCGAGTGCGACGCTCAATCTTAGGCGCAATGTGGTGATCGAGTCGGGGACGTGACGCTGCGCGCGCAGGACTGCCCCGAGGAATGTAATCCGCGGGAACGGCAGGCACTTGGCGTAGGGCGAAGTTTTTTTTACTGCCGGAGTTGCCACCAGCTTTGAGTCGTTGCGCCATCAGGAATCCATAGGCCGCGATGCTTAGGGTGGCGTGATGGTGGAACCCCCGCCAGCCTCTTCCCTCATAGTGGCCCAGCCCCAAATCCTGTTTCAAGTCCTGGTAGTCGCGCTCGATGCGCCAGCGCATGTGCGCGGCGCGCACCAGGTCGTTCAGCGCTGCCGTCTCCGGTAGCGTGGACAGATAGTACTTCTCAGGCTCGGCCTGGTCGGCCGGCCACTCGATGAGCAGCCACTGCTGGGGCAGAAGGCGGGCCTTGCCAACGTTGCCCCCGGCGCAGCGCACTCTCAAGGCAGCAAATCGGCTGCTCAGGCGCTCATTGGTGCCCTCGCGCCAGCTGATGCTCTGGTACACGCTGGCCGGCAAGGATTGCGCCAAGGCCTTGACGTTCACCGGCTGCCTCTTGGCGGTGCGCCTGGGCATAACCGGGGGGCGGCCCATGCCGCCGTAGGCCCTGGGCGGCTGCGGCTCGATCCCGGGTGGCCAGACCACCACGACCGAGGTGATGCCCACCACGTAGGGCAAGCCCAGATCAGTCAAACCCTGACGAAACGCATAGTCGATCCCATAGCCGGAGTCGGCCAGCACGCAGTGCCTGGGCGCGCCCTCATCGGCGAGGGTGCGCAACTGCTGCAGAGCGATTTGGGGCTTGGTCGCGAACTGCATGTCCTGGGGAATGCCGGCCTTGAGTCGTCGCTTGGTGTCCTCGGCCCAGTCGCGCGGCAGATACAGCTGCCATGCCACAGGCAGGCTGCCTTGCTCGCAGGCCAGCGACACGCTGACAGCGACCTGGCAGTTGTCCTGTTTGCCCAGCACGCCGCAGTATTGGCGTGCCACCCCCACCGAGTGCGTGCCCTTCTTGGGAAAGCCGGTGTCGTCAACAATCCAGAAGCCGCCCTCACTGATGTCCATGTGGGGAACGACCCACTGAGCCACCAGGCGCAGCACCTCCTCGTCACACCACTGGGCCTTGGCCACGAAATGATGCAACGCCTGATGTTTGGCGCTGGCGTGCAGGGGATCCACCCGCGCTGCCATGGGCTCCACGCTCTTGCGTGACAGCGGCAGCATCAGGCCGGTGCAGTACCCGGCCAATCCGGCGTGTCGGTCCGCGTGGCCCAGACCCTGGGCAAGATGCGCCATGTAACCTTCGAATTCCTTGGACAGGTCCATCACACCTCCGCAAAGGCCAATGATGAACGGACTATATCATTTTATGACACAGTAAATTTAGTGAGTAACAAGGTAAATGAAATCTTCCACGGCAACTGTGAGCGGTGCCGCCGACCGACAAAGCCGGGCGCGCAGCACCGCGCCTTCCCACGAGGCCCAGAAGCTGCGCGCCGCACGCTCGGCGTCCAGCGTGCGTTTGACTTCTCCGTGGCGCTGGGCTTTGCGCAAAGCGGCGGCAAGCACCACTTCCCATTCGGTCAACGCCGCGAGCAGGCGCTTGCGGAATTCATCGTGCAGACCTCCGAGTTCCTGCCCCAGCGCCCCCACAAGGCAGCCGCGCCGCCATTTGTAGCGCTGCATGCCGTCAACCGATTCCGAGAGGAACATCTCCATCCGCTCGACGAACGTCATCGTCGGCGACTCGCCTAAACAGCGCTTCAGCCGCTTCAAGAAAAAAGTTTGGTAGAAATCAACAAGCTCGAAACCGAACTCGTCCTTGCTCGCAAAGTAGTAGTAGAAGGACCCTTTTGGTACGCCGACGGAGCGCAGTATCTTGTCGATTCCCGTGAAGGCCCAGCCGCCATCCAGGACGGCTTCGAGGCCAGCGCGAAGGAGTTGGTCCCGCGTCTTCGTGCGGTCGTCGCGCCGATCCGACTGGGTCCGCTTAGGCGTGTTGTTGTTCATTCTCACTCAGTGTAGACCGGTCGTCTACAGAACACGCGAGGGTTTTCCCCGACTGGGTTCTCCCCGACTTGCACCCTGCAGGCGGCTGACCATAATAGACCGGTCGCTTACTAAATTAACAACATGCGCCGAAGCTTTCGCGCTATCGAGACAAAGCCATGAAGTACCGACAGCGTCGGCGGCGCCAACGCGTGCGCAAGCACCAGGTAGGGTGGCAATGTTGCAGTCTGTGGGTTGGCCCAAGTATGGATCTCCCCAAAACTGTGGCCCCTCATCTTTAGGAAATGTCTGAACAAGTCCATCGATTCTGCCGTGGGACGTTGAATCAGGCAAAGGAGTGGATGCGATGAGCCAACTCAGTTTTTCGGACGCGGAGTACGCCGGCAAGAGGAAGAAGACCAGGCGCGAGGTCTTCCTCGAAGAGATGGAGCAGGTCGTGCCGTGGCAGGCGCTACTGAAGGTCATCGGCCCCTTCTACCCGGAGGCCGGTCGCGGCCGCAGGCCGTACCCGATGGAGTCGATGCTGCGTGTACACCTGATGCAGAACTGGTTCGCACTGAGCGATCCGGCGATGGAGGAAGCACTGTATGAGATCGCCTCGCTGCGCAACTTCGCTGGCCTGAAGCTGAGCGAGCCGATTCCCGACGAGACGACCATCCTGAACTTCCGCCACATGCTGGAGGAGTACGACTTGGCCGAGGACATCCTGAAGCAGGTCAATGCGCTGCTCGCTCGCAAAGGGCTGCTGCTCAAGCGAGGCAGCATTGTCGATGCGACGATCATCGCGGCGCCCAGTTCGACGAAAAATGCCGATGGCGAACGCGACCCTGAGATGCACCAGACCAAGAAGGGAAACCAGTGGTACTTCGGCATGAAGGCGCACATCGGCGTTGATGCCGACAGCGGCTAGTGAGCTCTTGCGGGTGCAGGAGATTTGATCGCCGGTTGTCAAAGAAAAGTGCTTTAAGGAATCAAGGATACAACATGTCCGCAAACGCAATTCGTCGCATACTCGTTCTGGGTCTGATCACCAGCTTGGCCCCCTTTGCTGCAGGCGCACAGAGCGACTTTCCTGTCAAACCAGTGCGGTTGATCGTGCCGTTTCCGGCAGGCGGCTCGCTCGACAATGTTGGCAGGTTGCTCGGCAAGAAGCTCGGTGACCTATGGGGACAAAACGTGCTCATTGACAATCGCCCCGGCGGTGCGGCAACGATCGGAACGAGCGTTGCCGCAAAATCGAAGGCCGATGGCTACACATTGCTACTAATGGCCAATGGGTTCGTAATGGCGCCAATGATGATGTCGAACCCACCGTACGATCCATTCAAGGACTTCGTACCGATCTCGTTGCTTGCCCGGGTAAACCAGGCGCTGGTGGCGCATCCAAGCCTTGCCGTGAATAACATACGCGAGTTGGTCGCTGAGGCGAAGGCGCGACCCGGTCAGCTGTCTTTTGCGTCGTTCGGCAATGGCACCTCGTCGCACCTGGGCGTGGAACTGTTCAAGCAGCAGGCCGGCATCAACCT
This sequence comes from Ramlibacter sp., assembly GCA_046599015.1. Taxonomy (GTDB): domain Bacteria; phylum Pseudomonadota; class Gammaproteobacteria; order Burkholderiales; family Burkholderiaceae_C; genus Ramlibacter. The sequence continues at coordinate 14,378 of JBKJHN010000065.1, read as the reverse complement.
AACGCACGTTCCTTACAAAGGAGTGGCACCGGCCATGCAGGATGTGCTCGGCGGCCAGGTAAACGTCTTTCTTACCAATTTGCCAGAGATTTTGCCGCACGTGCAAGCCGGAAAGTTGAAAGTGCTTGGTGTCGCAGACGAAAAGCGAGCCCCGCAATTACCAGCCGCGCCCACATTTGCGGAACAGGGCTTTCCGGGATTCAATGTCTATTCTTGGTATGGCGTCGTCGCGCCCACCGGCACATCCAGAGAGATCGTTGAAAGATTGCACGCTTCGTTTGCGCAAGTGCTTAAAGATCCTGAGGTGGTCGCACGATTCGCGCAGCAAGGAATTTCGATTCTTGCGGACAATCCTGAAAGTCTTTCTCGCTTTATGCAGGCGGAGCAAGCTCGTTACGCCGAGGCGATCAGGATTTCAGGCGCGAAGATCGATTGACGCACCATTTCACTCTCAGAGGCTACATTAAATGAAATACGAATGCATTTTGCTAGAAATTGAAGGGGCAATCGCAACGATCACCTTGAATCGTCCGGAGGTGTTGAATGCGATGAACTGGCAGTTGCGGTTTGACTTGGAGAATGCACTTGACCTTCTCAACGAAGATCCCGCTGTCAAAGTCGTGATCTTGCGAGGTGCCGGGCGTGCCTTCTGTGCGGGTGCCTATGTCAAAGGACAGACGGAAGTACAGGCGATCGGATTTTTCTCCCGGCATACATATCTGCATCAATTGTTCTACAAATTCAGCAAGTTCCGTAAACCGATTATCGGCTCTCTCCATGGTTATTGTTTGGGTATGGGCCTAGAGTTCGCGTTGCTGTGTGACTTACTCATCGCTAGTGAGGAGACGAAGTTCGGCGAGCCGGAGATAAATCTGGGCGAATCATATGGTTTCGTGCGTTTGCCGAGGCTAGTTGGCGAAAAGCGCGCCATGTGGATCAGTCTGTCCGGCGAGATGTTTTCCGCAGAGGATGCTAAAGACTGGGGCATTGTTAATAAGGTCGTGCCGCGGGATCAGTTGGAGACTGAGACTCGGGCGCTCGCCCAGCGACTTAGCCGACAGAGCGCCAGTGCGATGTGGTTTTTGAAGGAGGGCATGAAGGCATCGCTCTCGATGGACCCGCAGAATGCCTTCGTGCTCGAATCAATGGCCGAAGCTCTTTCACAGACCAGCGCGGATTACAAGGAAGGCGTTTCCTCGTTTTTTGAGAAGCGTGAGCCCCGCTTTGAGACACCGTTGCCCGGCACACGATTCGAGAACTCGGACGGCAAAGGCCAATGAAGTCGGAAGCGCGTGCGCGGCTCGCTCCGCTGCTAAGTCCCAGTTCGATTGCCGTCATAGGAGCTTCTCCAAATGCGGGCAACGGTCACAATGCTTTGCGAAATCTCATGGAAATTGGGTATGAGGGAGAAATCTATGCCGTCAGCCCAAAGTACGAGCAGGTTCTCGGAGTACCGTGCTTTGCGAGTTTAGCCAAGCTACCGCGCGTTCCAGACGCCATCTACGTCGGCATTGACGCCGAGCGTGCGATCGACGAGCTTCGTGTGGCCGGCTCATTAGGCGTGCGCGCTGCAGTCGTGCACGCGGGGGGATTCGCTGAGACGGGAGATTTGGGCCGGCGGCTCCAGCTCGCACTTACTGCAGCCGCATCAGAGACGGGAATGGTAGTTTGCGGTCCAAATACGCTCGGTATCATCAACGTTCACGGCCGTGCGGCGCTGTACGGCGCCTCAATGCCCCGGGAGCTTCATCCCGGCGCCATTGGGGCGGTATTCCAGAGCGGCTCAGTCCTGCTGGCGCTGATGAATGCCGGTCGGAACTTACGGTTTAGCCACCTGATTTCTAGCGGGAACGAGGCGGTACTTGACATCACCGATTATTTTGATTTTCTGTTGGATGACTCGCGAACGCGTCTGATCGTCGGTTTCGTTGAAGCAATTCGCCAGCCAAAGCGCTTCCTTGAAGTGGCTAGCCGGGCAGCAGAAATGCGCAAGCCAATCATTTTGCTCAAACCCGGTCGTACCGAGGCGGGACGACATGCCGCGCTTGCCCATACCGGCGCATTGGCAGGTTCCGATGAAGTAATAGACGCAGTGTTTCGGAAGTACGGAGTGATTCGAGCGCACGATCTAGACGAACTGATCGAGCTGGCGGTACTCTTTGCCGGGGTGCCGCGTTATCCTGAACGGGGTGACGTCGCCGTAACGTGCGTCTCCGGAGGAGAGATGGCGATCGTGCTCGACTCGGCGGATGATGAGAAGGTGCCGTTAGTCGCACTGCAGGCTGGAACAGTGAATGGATTGCGCGAACGATTACCGAGCCACGTTCGCCCGGCCAACCCGCTGGATATGACAGCGACGGGCTTATACGAGCCGGAGCTCTATCGTCAAGCCTTGGTGACATTGGCGAGCGACCCCGGTTGTGGGCTAGTAGCAGTTTCGCAGGATTTCCCTGGCGGCATGGGCGATGTCCAGTCCAAGCGATATCAAGACACCGCTCGGGCCTTCGTAGCCGCAGCTGCGGCAATCGACAAGCCGCTGGTTGTGTTCAGCAATCTTTCGGGAGCTATCGATCCTGATGCAGGTGCCATTCTCGCCGCAGGCAAGGTTCCAGTCTTGCTTGGCACGCGTGAAAGCCTAAAGGCGATCGGGCACCTGATCCGGTTTGCCCGTCGGGAGGGCGGAATGCGGCGCTCGGCGACACCCGAATCCCTAACGGGAAGTTCCACGGAATGGCAGAAAACGACTAAGGAAGTCAGGCAGCTGCTCCATCTGGCAACGGGTCCGCTCTCGGAGCACGGCAGTAAATCGGTGCTCGCTCGATTCGGAATCCGACCCGTCAAGGACGTGCTGGCTACTGACGAGGCGGGGGCAGCCGCCGCCGCAGAGGCGATCGGCTACCCAATCGTCCTGAAAATCGCGTCCCCGGATATTCCCCACAAGACAGAGGCTGGCGGCGTTCGGCTGGGCTTAGCCGACGCCCGGAGCGTGATCGCCGCTCGCGAGGAGATCATATCGAACGCCCTCAAATTCGCACCCGGCGCCAAGATCGACGGAGTGTCAGTGCAGGAGCAAGTTTTCGGCGGCATCGAAGTCATTGTTGGCTGCGCGCGTGACGAACAGTTCGGACCTGTGATCCTGTTCGGGCTCGGTGGCGTTTTCGTCGAGGTGCTCAAAGACGTCGCACTAGCTTTGGCACCCATCGACCACGATGAGGCGCAAGTGCTGATCCGATCGGTCCGCGCATTCGCTTTGCTCGACGGCGCGCGCGGTCGCCCTCGCGGCGATATCACAGCGCTCGCTGACGCGCTCGTCTCACTCTCCAAAATGGCCGTAGCATTAGGGGACGACTTTCAGGCCATAGATATCAATCCGCTGCTGGTGCTGCCCGAAGGCCGCGGCGTTGTTGCGGCAGACGCGCTCGTTATTCCTGCTTGCCGCTAGGCAGAAGTTCCCGCGCCGCGCGGGTACGTTGAGCGCTTAAACACATATGGAATCAACGACTGGGCAAACATCTACGCTTATGCACAGCCGATCTTAAAACGTCGGCTTCCAACCCCGCCTCAAAATCCGATCGGCACGGTGGCTCAGATTTGAATCACATGTCATAGGCTAATGACATGACACGACATTGCGCAAGCCTGCGACGATATTTCGCCGCTGCAACGGCGAATGAGCGGAAGTCAGTCCGTCGTGCACACCACGCCGCTGATCAGATTCTCCGTATACAGCGATTCCAGGTCGATCGTACCGCCCGAGCGCGCAACCCGCAGGGAACCAATGCAGCGGCGCAGGGCCGCCTCTTGCTCGCGCCGCGCCGCTTCGGCCTGGACGACACTCACCGCCTGGAACCGCACCGTGCGGCCGGGCCGGCGGCGCCCCAGCATCGGAATGTCCGCGGAGACGACGGTGGCTATCTTCGGATAACCCCCCGTGGTCTGCGCGTCCGTCATGAGCACGATCGGCAGGCCGGAACCCGGCACCTGGATCGAGCCGGTGACGATTCCGTCCGAGACGATGTTGTAGCCCCTGGCATGTTGCAGCGGCTCGCCCTCGAGCCGGAAGCCCATCCGGTCCGACTGCGCCGACACCACGTACACGGCCGACAGGAACGTCGCGATGGCGGCTTCCGAGAAATAGTCGGCCTGCGGGCCCAGCACCACACGGACCGGCTGGTCGAGGGCAAGCTCGAAAGGCTGCCCCAGTGTCTGCTCGGGACGCGAGGGAACGGTGGACTGCTGCAGTGGCAACTGGTCCCCGCGCTTCAGCGTCATGCCGTTAATGCCGCCGATGCGCCCACGTACGTAAGTGGCGGCGCTGCCAAGTGACGGCACCAGTACCAGACCGCCCTCAATTGCCAGGTAGGCGCTGGCGGAATCGCCGAGGCTCACGATCCGAAAGGTATCGCCTCGCGTCAGTCGCACGCTGGTGCCAGCAGGCACACTGCGTGGTTCACCGCCCCCGATTTCGATGGCGCTGTTGCAGCCGGCGAGCGCGACACGAACCGCTTCGGCCTCGACCTCGAACGCCGGTCCCTGCAGCAACATCTCCAGCGCCGGAGTCTGCACGGGGTTGCCAACGAGCGCATTGGCCAGCTGCAGGCCGATGCGGTCGAGCGGTCCGGACACGGGCACACCCACGTCCTGGAAGCCGGTGCGGCCGAAGTCCTGCACGGTGGTGTGGACACCGGGCTGCGAGACCTTGAGGGTGGCAGTCATGGCGCGACGCTTTCACTGGAAATCTTGTAAGAGCCGCTGGCGGCGGCCTGCCGGATGTCCTCGAACTCCGAGGCGCCGACGGGCTCGAAACGCACCTTGTCGCCCGGGCTGAAGAGCGCGGGACGAGTCAGTGCCGCATCGAACAGGCGGATTGGAGTTGTGCCGATCAGATGCCAGCCGCCGGGGCTTTCGAGCGGGTAGATCGCCGTCATCGACGAAGCGATGGCAACTGAACCCGCAGGCACCCGGATGCGCGGATCGGCACGGCGCGGCAGCACCAGCGCCGGCGGCAGGTCGCCCATGTAGGGATAGCCCGGCACGAAGCCGATCATGTAAATATGGAACAGCGTCTCTGTGTGCAGGCGGATCACCTCCGCCACCGACAGGCCGGTGCGCTGCGACACGTCTTCGATATCCGGCGCGTGCGTCGCCTCATAGCAGGCGGGTATGTGCCACAGCCGCGCTTCGCCCGTGCAGGCGGCATCGTCTTCCAATAGCGTCACAAACGCGCGCTCAAGGCTGACGTGGTCCGTCGCGAGCGGGTCGTAGTGCACCATCAGGGACCGGAAAGTCGGCACGGTTTCCACCACACCGTGCAGCTTCGCGGCCCGCGCTCTGGCGCCCAGACGCAGCACCCGGTCGCTCAGTGCACGATCGATCCGATCGCCGAATTCGACGACCATCGCAGTGTCACCCGCGCTGAGAAAACGCACTTCCATTTCGTTCCTTGCCACGGTCACGAGCGGCGCCCCGCAGAATAGGCGCTAATGATCTTGTCTTCCTATCAATAGTATCATACACTAACCCCCATCACAAAGGTCCAGCGATGACACTCTCGATCAATCTCAATGCAGACATGGGCGAAGGATTCGGCGCCTACGACATCGGCAACGATGACGGCATCCTCAAGATCATCCGGTCGGCGAACATCGCCTGCGGCTTCCACGCCGGCGATCCGATGACCATGCGCCGCGTGGTCGAACGCGCGAAGGCGGAAGGTGTCAGCATCGGTGCTCACCCGGGTTTCAACGACCTCTGGGGCTTCGGCCGCCGCCGCATCGAGATGCGTGCCGACGAGCTGGAGAACATCATCGCCTACCAGATTGGCGCGCTCCAGGCCATGGCGTCGTTCTGCGGCGAGAAGGTCACGCACGTGAAGCCGCACGGCGCGCTGAACAACATGGCCGCCGAAAACCTGGACTACGCACTGGCCATCGGCCGCGCCATCAAGGCCGTCGACCGCAACCTGATCTACGTCGCCCTGTCCGGCTCGGAAATGGAAAACGCCGCGCAGAAGCTGGACCTGCCCCTGGCTCGCGAAGGCTTCTGCGACCGTCAGTACGAAGACGACGGGAACCTGACCTCGCGCAAGATCCCCGGCTCGGTGCTCAAGGACCCCGCCGTTGCCACCCAGCAGGTGGTTCGCATGGTGACCGAGGGCGAAATCATCTCGCGCAACGGCAAGCGTATCAAGCGCCGCGTCGATTCACTGTGCGTGCACGGCGACGAGCCCACGGCGCTGGCCTTGTCCGCCGCAGTGCGTGCCGGACTCGAAGCCGCCGGCGTGAAGATCGTGCCGCTGACCGAAATGCAGCTGGGCTGATTGCCCGGCACCAACCATCCCATCCGGGAACATCACAGGACTCGAACTATGCAGACTCGCCCCACATTGGCCATCATCGGTGGCACCGGCGCCCTGGGTTCCGGCATGGCCTCTCGCTGGGCTGCGGCCGGCTACCCGATCATCGTTGGTTCGCGCTCCAGGGAAAAGGCCGAGGAGGCCGCCCGGCAGATCAGGACCGGCGAAGGCGCGCCGCCGGCGCGCGGCGAAGGCAACGTCGCTGCCGCGGCGGCCGCCGATATCGTGATCCTCGCCATCCCGTTCTCCAATCACGACGCGACGCTCGAAGAGCTCAAGCACGTGGTGGCGGGCAAGATCGTGATCGATGCCGTGGTGCCGCTGGTACCGCCGAAGGTGGCGCAGGTGCAACTGCCGCCGCAGGGCTCCGCCGGGCAAATTGCCCAGGAGCGCATCGGCAGCGTTGCCAGCGTGGTCTCCGCATTTCAGAACGTCGGCGCGGCCAAGCTGCAAGGTGGCGGACCGATCGAATGCGACGTGCTGGTATGCGGCAACGACAAGGAGGCACGCGAAGCGGTGATCGCGCTGGCCGGCGCGATCGGCATGCGCGGCATTGACGCGGGCCCCATCGCCAATGCAGCCGCCGCCGAAGCGATGACGTCAGTCCTGATCGGCATCAACAAGCGCTACAAGGTCGACTGCGCCGGCATTCGCATCACCGGCATACCCGCGTAAGGCAGCCTGGCGCGTCATGCAAAGCGCAACCGTCACGCTGACGGCATTCCGGGACTTTCCCATGGTGAAGCCCGGCGACGACCTCGCCGCGCTGCTCATCGCCGCCCTGGAAAGAGACGGCATCACGCCGCACGACCAGGACGTGCTGGTACTTGCCCAGAAGATCGTGTCCAAGGCCGAAGGCCGCTACGTCAGCCTGGGCGACGTGGTGCCATCGCCGCGCGCCATTCAGCTCGCGGCCGAGACAGGGAAGGACGAACGAATGACCGAGCTGATCCTTCGCGAGAGTAAGGAAGTGGTCAAGCACCGTCCCGGCGTGCTGATCGTCGAGCACCGGCTGGGTTTCGTGATGGCGAATGCGGGAATAGACCAGTCCAACATCGAGCACCCCGACGGTGACGAACGCGCCCTGCTGCTTCCGGTCGATCCCGACGCCACTTGCGCGCGGCTGAAGTCGCGGCTTGACGCGGCGTTCGGTGTCGACGTGGCGGTGATCGTCAACGACAGCTTCGGGCGCCCATGGCGCAACGGCGTGGCCGGCGTGGCGCTCGGCGCCGCCGGTCTGCCCGCGCTGCTCAACCTGGTCGGCGCGCCAGACTTATTCGGCCGGCACATGCGCACGACGGAACTCGCCTTCGCCGACGAGATCGCGGCTGCCGCCTCGCTGGTCATGGGTCAGACCGATGCCGGCAGACCCGCCGTCCATCTGCGCGGTGTGAGATGGAGCGCGCCGGCGCGACCCGCCGCCGACCTGCTGCGCCCCAGGCAGCAAGACATGTTTCGATGACGCCGGGAGTTCACCCATGACATCGCTGCGAAATCACTCCCCGTCTTCGAAGCCGGTGCGCAGCCCGCGCGTGGTGGCGTTGTGCGGGGGCGTGGGCGGCGCCAAGCTCGCGCTTGGCCTTGCGTCTGTTCTCGAGCCGGGAAGGCTGAGCCTCGCGGTGAACACCGGCGACGACTTCGAGTTCCTGGGTCTGCACATTTCGCCCGACCTGGACACCGTGCTGTACACGCTCGCCGGCCTGAGCGACCCGGTGCGCGGCTGGGGCCGCGCCGACGAGAGCTGGAACTTCATGGTAGCGCTGGGGCAACTCGGCGGCGAAAGCTGGTTCTCTTTGGGCGACCGCGATCTCGCACTGCATGTGGAGCGCACCCGCCGCCTGAAGGCCGGCGAAACGCTGAGCGCCGTCATGGGCGACTTGGCTCGTCGCCTGGGCCTTCGCACCGACCTGCTGCCGATGTGCGACCAGCCGGTGCGCACCATGGTCCACACCGTCGACGGTGCGCTGCCTTTTCAGCATTACTTCGTCAAGCAGCGCTGTGCGCCCGCCGTCACCGGTATTTCGTTCGCCGGCGTTGCCGACGCGATCGCCAATCCTGCCCTGATGCGTGCGCTGGCCGATCCGGAATTGACCGCGGTGGTGATCTGCCCGTCCAATCCGTTTCTCAGCATCGACCCGATTCTTGCGGTACCCGGCATGCGCGCAGCGCTCGAGCGCACGGCTGCGCCCGTCGTCGTGGTGTCGCCGCTTGTCGGTGGCCGGGCGGTCAAGGGGCCGACCGCCAAGATCATGGGCGAGCTGGGCCTGGCCGTCAATTCAAACACCATCGCCGGCCACTACGCCGGCTTGAGCGATGGAATCGTCATCGACCGCAGCGATGCCGCCGACGCCCAGCGGCTCGAGATCCCGGCGCATGTCACGGGGACCCTGATGGACACTGCCGAAGACAAGCGCTGCCTTGCGCATGCGGTGCTGGCCTTCGCCCGTTCGCTGCAAGAAGCGCCGGCCACCGCGCCTCGCCGGGCCGGGAACGCGCGATGAGCGCTTCGACCCTTTGCGCCGTCATGCCCGTCAAATCGTTCGCCCGCGCCAAGCAGCGGCTGATGCCGCTACTGGACGACCGTGAACGTGCGGCGCTGGCTCGCGCGATGTTCGAGGATGTGCTCCATGTGCTGGTGTCAAGTCCCTGCGTCGCCGGCGCGCTGGTCGTAACCGGGGATGCCGAGGCCGCAAAGATCGCCCGCCAGGCCGGGGCCGATGTCTTGCCCGAGCCACCGGAGGCCGGGCTGATCCCGGCCGTGCGCCATGCGTCGCGCGCCTTGGTTGCCGCGCGACGCGCCGGCATGCTGGTGGTCCCGGCCGACCTGCCGCTGATCAAGCCCGCGGACCTCGAATTGATCGCGCTGGGACACCGCACCTGGCCGGCCGTGACGCTGGTCGCGGCGAGCAACGACGGCGGCACCAACGCCCTCGCCTGCTCACCGCCCGATGCTTTACCGATCTGCTTCGGCGATGACAGCTTCCGGCAGCACTGCAACGCCGCGCTGGCCCTCGGTCTGACGCCGAAGGTGCTGACTCTGCCACGTTTCGGCCGCGACATCGACCGCCCGGCGGACCTGTTTGCTTTCGTGGAGCAGCCGTCGGCCACGCGCACATGGGCGTATCTTCTGGACAGCGGCATCGTCAGCCGACTACGTGCCTTGCGGGCGTACGGTCAGGCGCCCGAATGCACGCATGCCCGCCTGGCCGATTCAATCAGAGGCGAAGCCGCCGCGTTTTCTCCAATGGGATGACCAGTCCATGACCACGCTTACCATGACCATGCCTTTGCAGAACGAGTGGCTGTCCCGCGATGACGCCTACCGACTGCTCGATATCGGTCTCGATGTGCTGCTGCCGGCCGCGGCCGCGCGGCGGGATGCGGCCCATGGCCATATCATTTCGTATTCGCGCAAGGTTTTCATACCGCTGACGCAGCTGTGCCGCGACGTGTGCCACTACTGCACTTTCGCCCACGCGCCGCGCAAGGGTGAAGCGCCGTTCCTGTCGATCGAAAAGGTCCTGCAGATCGCCCGCGCGGGTGCGGCGGCGGGCTGCAAGGAAGCGCTGTTCACGCTGGGCGACAAGCCCGAACATCGTTACCACCTAGCGCGGGAAGCGCTGGTCGCCGCAGGACATGACAGCACGCTGTCCTACCTCGCCGAAGCGGCTCGCGCCGTGTACGAGGAAACCGGCCTGCTGCCGCACGTGAATCCGGGCCTGCTGGATGCCGGCGAACTGGCGGCGCTGCGCGAAGTGTCGATCTCGCAAGGCATCATGCTCGAAAGCACTTCCGAGCGGCTGTGCGAACCGGGTGGCGCGCACTACGGCTCGCCCGACAAGAAGCCGGCGGCGCGACTGGAGACGATCCGGCTGGCTGGCGAGGCTCGGGTGCCATTCACCACCGGCATCCTGATCGGCATCGGCGAAACCCGTGCGGAGCGCATCGATGCGCTGCTGGCGCTGCGCGATCTGCACGAGCAGTACGGACACATCCAGGAAATCATCGTCCAGAACTTCCTGCCGAAGGCGGGCACGCTCATGGCCGGCGCGGTGGCTCCTTCACTGGCGGAGCATCTGTGGACCATTGCCGCCGCGCGGCTGATTTTTGATCCGTCCATGAACATCCAGGCGCCGCCGAACCTGCGTGCCAACGCGCTACGACCACTGATCGATGCGGGCATTAACGATTGGGGCGGCGTGTCGCCGGTGACGCCAGATCATGTCAACCCGGAAGCACCGTGGCCGCACATCGACGCACTGGCCAGAAGCACCCAGGCTGCCGGCAAGGAGTTGACGGAGCGTCTCGCGCTGTACCCGGCCTATGCGCGCGATCTCGACCGCTGGGTCGATCCACGCTTTCGCACCCCCATCCTCCATCGCGTGGACAGCGATGGCTTCCCCCGCACCGACACCTGGTCGCCGGGTGCACCAGAGCACCCGCCGCAGGCAGACCTGAACCTGATCGCGTTACCGGTGCGCAAGACCGGTGCCGAAGTCGAGGGCATATTGGAATCTGCCAAGGCGGGGCAGACCCTGGCGGAAGCCCAGATCGTGCGCCTGTTCCGCGCGCGCGGCGACGAGTTCACCGCTGTCTGCGCGGCCGCCGACGATCTGCGCCACAAGATGAACGGCGACGTCGTCAGCTTCGTCGTCAACCGCAACATCAACTACACCAACATCTGCTCCTACCGTTGCCAGTTCTGCGCGTTTGCCAAAGGCAAGGGCTCCGACGACCTTCGCGGCAAGCCTTACGACCTGCCGCTGGAAGAAATCCAGCGGCGCGTGCGTGAAGCGTGGGATCGCGGCGCCACCGAGGTGTGCATGCAGGGCGGCATCCACCCTTCGTACACGGGTGCCACTTACCTGGAGATCTGCCGCGCGGTGAAGTCGGAAGCACCGGGTATGCATGTGCACGCGTTCTCGCCGCTGGAAGTGTGGCAAGGGGCAAAAACGCTCGGCATTCCCCTGCGCGACTTCCTGCAGCAGCTCAAGGACGCAGGCCTGGGCACGTTGCCCGGCACGGCCGCCGAGATCCTCGACGACGAGGTGCGCCAGTTGATCTGCCACGACAAGGTCACCACCGAGCAGTGGCTCGAGGTGATGCGCACGGCCCATGGGTTGGGGCTGCGCAGCACCTCGACCATCATGTTCGGCCACGTGGAGGGGTACCACCACTGGGCACGGCACTTGCTGCGCCTGCGTGCGTTGCAGGTCGAGACAGGGGGCATCACCGAATTCGTACCGCTGCCCTTCGTGCACATGGAGTCGCCGATCTACCGCAAGGGAAATGCGCGGCGCGGGCCCTCTTTCCGCGAGGCCGTGCTGATGCATGCGGTGGGCCGCCTCGCGCTGCATCCGGTTATTCCGAACATCCAGGCCTCGTGGGTCAAGCTCGGCGCGGACGGCGTCAAGGCATGCCTGCGCGCCGGTGTCAACGACATGGGCGGCACGCTGATGAACGAGACCATTTCCCGCGCCGCCGGTGCCTCGCACGGCCAGGAGATGACCGCGATGGACATCGAAGCCATGCTGCGCTCGATGGGCCGTCTGCCGCAGCAACGCAGCACAGCCTACGGCGTGCCGCCGGAAGATGCCAAGGCCCGGGCGCGCGCAGTCAGCACACCGGTGGAGCCGGTGCGCATCATGATGCGAAAGCGCGAGGCCGTCACGGAGATGGCGGTCACCGGCGGCTGCGCCGTCTGAGAGCCGCCGGCCCAACAAGACATTGCCCATGGTCCAACTGCCACTCATCCGCGATCGCGCCTCGCAACGTGCCGAAGGTGAACTGCTCAGCGCCTCCGTTGAAGGGACCTTGCTGGGTTGCGAGCCGCTGCAATGGACGGCGCGGCGCTCGGTGCGCCGCTATCTGCCCGAGCCGATTCCGCGAGCGCTCATCGACCAATTGCTGGCCGCCGCGGGCACCGCGCCATCGGCGCACAACCGCCAGCCGTGGCGCTTCGCCGTCATGAGCCCGGGCCGGCACACGATCACGCTCGCGCGCGCCATGGGCGAACGCCTGCTGCGCGATCGTCGCGGCGACGGCGATCCCGACGCCGACATCGAAGCCGACGTGGCGCGCTCCTACGCGCGCATCACGGGCGCAGCAGCGGTGGTCATGGTGTGCCTGAGCATGGAGGATATGGATGCCTATCCCGACCCGGTGCGTAGCCGCAACGAACATCGGATGGCAATACAGAGCACGGCGATGGCAGGACAGAACTTCCTGCTGGCCGCGCATACAGCCGGCCTGGGCGCGTGCTGGCTGTGCGCGCCGATGTTCTGTCCCGACACGGTACGCGAAGCGCTCGGGCTGCCCGCGCACTGGGAACCGCAGGGGATGATCACGCTCGGGTATCCGGCGAATGCAGGCAAACCGTTCGTGCGCAGGCCGCTTTCGGAAGTCACCTTGTATCTGGGCGACGCCGCCTGATGGGCGTGAAGCCGCACGGCCGGCCGAGCCGCGCTCCAGAAGTTGGCGCAGGAGGCGACGGCGTCCTGCGCTTCGTCAATCAAAACATTCCAAGGAAAAGCGATGTTGTGTGAGAACAGTTTGGCCGAACGTGCCGCCTACAGTGAGGATCTGCGCGCCATCATGAGCGTTGCCAGGGCGCAGCAAAGCCGCCAGTGGCTGTCGTATTGGCCGGAGCTCAGCCGCGAATTGACGCCCCTGCTGTCGCTGCCGGGGCTGGCGCGGTCGCTCGGCGTGGCTTGCATCGATCTGAAGGACGAATCCAAGCGCGCATCTCTGGGCAGCTTCAAGGCGCTCGGCGCGCCGATCGCGCTGGTCCGCCTGATCCTGCGCAAATGGCCGGAACGCAATTACGCTGCGAAGGACTTGTTTCTAGGCCGGCATGTGCGTCAATTGCGGGACTTCACGGTGATCACTGCCACCGACGGCAATCACGGGCGAGCGCTCGCCGCCGCCGCGCACGACATCGGCTGCCGCTGCGTGATTGTGCTGCACAAGAACGTGAGCAATGAACGCGAGCAGGCGATCGCCTCGCATGGCGCCACTATCGTGCGAGTCTCCGGCAACTACGACGCCTCGGTGGAAGAAGCCGCCCGCCTGGCTGCCGAGAATGGCTGGGAGGTGGTATCCGACACTTCATACGAGGGCTATGAAGAGATCCCGCGCGACGTAATGCAGGGCTACGGCACGATCCCGGCCGAGATCCTGGAGCAGCTCGACCTCGCCGGCATCGGCGCCTGCCCGTACACCCATGTGTTCCTGCAGGGCGGCGTCGGCGGGATGGCCGCGGGCATCGCCAGCTACCTGTGCGAAATCTATGGCGCCCACCGCCCAAGCTTCATCGTCGTCGAGCCGCAGCAGGCCGATTGCCTGTACCAGAGCGCGATAGCCGGACACGCCGCGCGCGCCACGGGTTCCGTCGACTCGGTGATGGCGGGGCTGGCCTGCGGCGAAACCTCGCCGCTCGCGTGGCGCTTCCTGCAGCCTTCGGTGGACCTTTTCCTGACTATCCAGGACGAGGAAGCCGTAGCAGCCACACGTGCCCTCGCTAACGGCTGCGACGGCGATATTCCGGTGGTCAGCGGTGAGTCGGGTGCAGCTGGCCTCGCGGGACTCACCCACCTCATGAGCGAACCGGCACTGCGAGCCAAAGCCAGCCTCGGCGCCGAATCGAAGGTCTTGCTGATCAGCACCGAAGGTGCCACCGCGCCGGCGGCCTACCGGACCGCGGTGGGCAAGTCGGCGCAGGAGGTATTGGCGGCGCAGGCAGCGTGGGAACCGCGCCTGGCTTCGTTTGCCTGATTAATTCAGATCCGCAATGCCTGAATCACGTCAACGGTGAGCCGCAGCCCGTGGAAACGGGTGCACCGTCGGGTTCGCCTATGGCTCTGCGCAATGCACCGCTTGCCGAAGTCTTGACACGAAGCATTCGGTCGCGTCACTCTCCTCCGGCGTTGGATAGAACGATCAGAGAACTCTGATTTCGGGGGCGCCTCGCCGCCGTCAAAACGGCGCTTGTTTCAGGTCAAGGAACTGCGCTTCAACCGCGCGC
>JBKJHN010000194.1:0-14171 GCA_046599015.1 Ramlibacter sp. | reverse complement strand
ACCGACCCAGGCAATGGCGGTGATGACGTGAACCCATCGCAGCAGCAGGTTGGACCAATCCAGAATATAGCTTTCCATGTGCGTCAATGCTCCGGTGCTGCAACCTGCAGGATCTGTGCCGCGACTGACGCGGCGATAACCTCCGGCTCCTTGCCGCTGATGCCGGGCAATCCGATCGGGCAGGTCACTCGGGCGAGTTCATCGCCAGTGAAGCCGCGCTGATCCAGGCGGTGGCGGAACGTGGCCCACTTCGTCCGGCTGCCGATCAGGCCGATGTAGGGCAGATCGTCGCGCTCACGCAGCCGCCGCAGGCAGGCAGCGACGACGTCCAGGTCCTCCGCATGGCTGAAGCTCATGATCAGCACGCGCGAACCGGGCGCGAGTGCGGGCACCGCAGCGTGCACCGGATCGGAATGTTCGCACACCACCTTCCCGGGTAGCCGCGAAGGGAAGATTTCATCGCGGCTGTCGATCCAGGTCACCGCAAACGGCAAGGGCGCCAGCGCGTTCACGAGTGCCTTGCCAACGTGCCCGCCCCCGAACAATGCCAGAGGCGCCAGGCGGGGCGCCAGCCGCTGCTCCAGCGCCGGGATGTCAGCGGCCGATACGCGCTCGAAGCGCAGGCGCACGCCACCACCGCAGCACTGCCCCAGGTTCGGGCCGAGCGAAAACTCGCGCGGCGCCCCGGCGTTGGCTCCCGCCAGCTGGCGCCGCGCCTCGGCGATGGCCTCGAACTCCAGTTGTCCACCGCCGACGGTTCCCACCACCTCGCCTGCAAACACCGCCATCCAGGCGCCCGCCGCCCGCGGCACCGAACCGCGCGTGGCTTCGACACTGACGAGCATTGCGTCTTCTCGCAGCAGCAAGTTCGTGAAAACATTCATTGCAAGTGGTAGATTTGGCCGAGTCGAATCGCAAGAATGGTATCTGCTACGTAAAACCAGTCGTCAAATCAGCGTGTTTCGCGTCCAATCGGCTCAGCTTGATTGCCGGGAAACAGCCCAGAACCAGGAGACTTCATGAAGCCTATTTTGACGCTGCGCCAGGCCACCGCCGCGGGCTTGGCCGCCATCGTCGCGGCACTGCTGGCAGCATGCTCCTCCTCCTCGCCGCATGCACCCGCGCCGGTCAGTTCCGCGGCGCCGGCGGCCGTACAGCCGAAAGCGCCTGGCGAAGCGGTTGCGCCGGCCCAGGCTGCCGCGCCGACCGGAGTGAGCTCGGTTCGAATATCGAGTGCGTCGAGCGCCCGCGCATACCGCGAAGACGCGGCCACCCATTTGTACGGCCTGAATCGCGAGCGGATCTACAAGGGACGTTTACCGCCTCTGTTGTACGCGATCGGCGTGCTGCAGGTGGAGGTGGACAGCCGCGGCGGGGTGCGCGAGTTGCACTGGATGCGCGCGCCCAAGCACGCGCCCGAAGTCGTCGCCGAGATCGAGCGCACGGTGCGCGCCGCCGCGCCCTTCCCCGCGCCCGCGCGCATGGGCAAGGTGGTCTACACGGACACATGGCTGTGGCACAAGAGCGGCCGCTTCCAGTTGGACACGCTGACGGAAGGGCAGGACTAAGACCCCCGATACGTCGAATAACTCCACGGGCTCACCAGCAACGGCACGTGATAGTGCTGCTCCGGGTCCGCCACACCGAAGTCCAGACTCACCTTGCCAAGAAAGCTCGGCTGGGGCAACTCAACGCCCCGCGCCTTGAAGTACTCCGCCACGTCGAACACCAGCCGATACGTGCCTCTTTTCAGGCTCGCCTTGTCGTAGAGCGGCCCGTCGGGACTGCGGCCGTCGGCATTGAGGGTGAAGCGCTTGACCAGCGACGCACTGCCTCCCTGCGTGGTGTAAAGCTCCACCGCCATCCCCGCGGCGGGGCAGCCGTGCATGGTGTCCAGTACGTGGGTGCTGAGGCTCATGGCTTAATCTCCGTTTCGTGCACAGCAGTGTATAGACTCGCCCTCTCCTGAAGACACCGCATGACCTACGACAGCACAGCCCCCTACCCCCGCGACCTGGCCGGTTATGGCCGCAACCCGCCTCATGCCCATTGGCCAGGCAATGCTCGTGTCGCCGTGCAGTTCGTGTTGAACTATGAGGAGGGCGGCGAGAACTCCGTGCTGCACGGCGACGCCGGCTCCGAGCAGTTCCTCTCGGAGATGTTCAATCCCCCGAGCTTTGCCGCCCGGCACCTGAGCATGGAAGGCATCTACGAATACGGTTCTCGGGCCGGGGTTTGGCGGATCCTGCGTGAGTTCGAAAAGCGCGGGTTGCCCTTGACAGTTTTCGGCGTAGGCATGGCGCTGCAACGGCATCCCGAGCTGGCGGCCGCCTTCAAGGAGTTGGGCCACGAAACGGCCTGCCACGGCTGGCGCTGGATCCACTACCAGGACGTGGACGAGGCCACGGAACGCGAACACATGAAACTGGGCATCCAGGCCATCGAGCAGCTCACCGGGGAGCGGCCGCTGGGCTGGTACACCGGCCGCGACAGCCCCAACACCCGGCGGCTGCTGGCCGACCACGGCGGCTTCGAGTACGACAGCGACTACTACGGCGACGACCTGCCCTTCTGGATGAAGGTCAGAAGAACCGACGGCGCCGTGACGCCGCACCTCGTCGTGCCTTACGCGCTCGACACCAACGACATGCGCTTCTCGCTGCCTCAGGGTTTTGCCCAGGCCGAGGACTTTTTCGTTTACCTGCGCGACAGTTTCGACGCACTGTACGCCGAGGGCGACACTTCGCCCAAGATGCTGAGCGTGGGCATGCACTGCCGGCTGCTCGGACGCCCGGGGCGGATCGTCGCTTTGCAGCGCTTTCTGGACCATGTGCAAGGGCACGATCGCGTGTGGGTCTGCCGCCGCATCGACATCGCCCGGCACTGGAAGACGACTCATCCTTTTGAAGGCTGAATATGCCGCTGACATTGGATCAATTGAATACCGCTTCGACTGAAGAGGCGGCCCTCCTGCTGGACGGCCTGTACGAGCACTCGCCCTGGATCGCGGAGGCGGCCCTTGCCCACCGGCCCTTCAAATCATTGGCCGCGCTGAAGCACGCGATGGCCCGGATCGTTGCCACGGCTGGGCCCGATGCGCGGCTGACGCTGATCCGCGCCCATCCTGAACTGGCCGGCAAGGCGATGGTGAGCAAGACTCTTACCGCCGAATCGACACACGAGCAAGGCAAGGCGGGTCTCACCGACTGCACGCCCGAGGAGTTCGCCCGGATCCAGAAGCTCAATGCCGACTACAACGCGAAGTTCGGCTTCCCGTTCATCCTGGCGGTGCGCGGGCCACGCGGAACCGGTTTGAGCAAGCAGCAAATCATCGAAGCCTTCGAGCGCAGGCTGGACAACCCGGTGGACTTCGAAACTGCGGAATGCCTGCGCAACATCCACCGCATCGTGGAGATGCGGCTGAGCGACAAGTTCGGTGTGGAGCGCGCGCTGGGCAATCTGGTGTGGGACTGGCACGAAGGGCTGGCGGAGTTCAGCGATCCGGGCTATGCGGAGAAGGGGCAACTCACGGTCACCTACCTTACTGCCGCGCATCGGGCCGCAGCGGCCCGGATTGCGCAGAACATGAAGGAGTGTGGGTTCGATTCGGTGGAGATCGATGCGGTGGGAAATGTGGTGGGGAGATATCGGGCGGGCCGACCCAGCCCCCACCCCAACCCTCCCCCAAAGGGGGAGGGAGAGATTCAGAGGGAGGGAGTGAAGACCTTGCTCACGGGCAGCCACTACGACACGGTGCGAAACGGCGGCAAGTACGACGGGCGCCTGGGCATCTTCACCGCCATGGCCTGCGTGCGCGAGTTGTCACGCCAGGGCCGGCGCCTGCCGTTCGACTTCGAGGTGATCGGCTTCGCCGAGGAGGAAGGCCAGCGCTACAAGGCCACCTTCCTCGGTTCGGGTGCGCTGATCGGCGGCTTCAACCCGGCATGGCTCGACCAGAAGGACGCCGACGGGGTGACGATGCGGGAGGCCATGCAGAGGGCCGGGCTGCCGGCTTCGGCACAAGCGATCGCAGCCCTGCGCCGCGACCCGCGCGACTATCTGGGTTTTGTCGAAGTCCACATCGAACAGGGCCCGGTGCTCAATGAAATCGATTTGCCACTGGGCATCGTCACCTCGATCAACGGCAGCGTTCGTTACCAGTGCGAGGTGACCGGAATGGCCAGCCACGCGGGCACGACGCCGATGGACCGGCGACGGGACGCGGCCGCCGCCGTGGCCGAAATCGCTTTGTGCGTCGAGAAGCGGGCAAGCCAGGACGGAGATTCAGTGGGCACCATTGGCATGTTGAACGTGCCGGGTGGCTCGATCAACGTGGTGCCGGGCCGTTGCCAGTTCAGCCTCGATCTGCGGGCGCCGACGAACGCCCAGCGCGACGCCATGGTCGACGACGTACTGGCGGAAATGAGCGCGATCTGCGTCCGGCGCGGTGTGCATCAGAGCATCGAGGAAACGATGCGGGCAGCTGCGGCGCCGAGCGCGTCCGACTGGCAGCGACGCTGGGAGCGCGCCGTCGAAAGCCTGGGCGTGCCGGTTTTCCGCATGACCAGCGGCGCCGGCCACGACGCGATGAAGCTGCACGAAGTGATGCCCCAAGCCATGCTGTTCGTGCGTGGCGAAAACAGCGGCATCAGCCACAACCCGCTGGAAAGCACCACCAACGACGACATGCAACTGGCGGTCGAAGCCTTCCAGCTGCTGCTGCACAACCTTGCACAAGAACAAACCCATGGCTGATTACGACAAGCTGGACCAATGGATCGACGCGCATTTCGACGAGGAGGTTGGTTTCCTTCAGGAATTGATCCGGGTGCCCACCGACACGCCGCCCGGCAACAATGCGCCGCACGCCGAGCGCACTGCCGAACTGCTCTCGAGCTTCGGCTTCGAGGCGGAGAAGCATCCGGTGCCGAAGGACGAAGTGCGGGCCTATGGCCTCGAGTCGATCACCAACCTGATCGTGCGCCGCAAGTATGGGCCTGGACCGACCATCGCGCTCAATGCCCACGGCGACGTGGTGCCGCCCGGCGAGGGTTGGACGCATGACCCGTACGCCGGCGAGATCGAGGACGGCAAGATCTACGGCCGCGCCGCCGCGGTGAGCAAGAGCGATTTCGCCAGCTTCACGTTCGCCGTGCGCGCGCTGGAAGCATTGCAGGCCAAGCTGAAGGGCAGCGTCGAATTGCACTTCACCTATGACGAGGAATTCGGCGGCGAAATGGGACCCGGCTGGCTGCTGCGCCATCAGCTGACGCGCCCCGACCTGATGATCGCCGCCGGCTTCAGCTACGAAGTCGTGACGGCCCACAACGGCTGCCTGCAGATGGAAGTGACGGTGCACGGGAAGATGGCGCATGCGGCCATTCCCGACACCGGCGTTGACGCATTGCAGGGCGCGGTGCAGATCCTCGACGCGCTGTATGCGCAGAACCGCACCTACAAGGAGATCACTTCCAAGGTCCAGGGGATATCGCATCCCTATCTGAACGTCGGGCGGATCGAGGGCGGGACCAACACCAACGTCGTCCCAGGCAAGGTGATGTTCAAGCTCGATCGGCGGATGATCCCGGAAGAGAACCCCGTCGAAGTCGAGGCAAGGATCCGCGAGGTGATTGCGCAGGCGGCCGCGCGCTGCCCCGGCATCAGTGTGGAGTTCAAACGGATCCTATTGGCGCGTTCCATGCAACCGCTGCCCGGCAACAAGCCATTGGTGGAGACGATCCAGAAACATGGCCAGGCCGTGTTCGGCCAGCCCATCCCCGCGATGGGCACGCCGCTGTACACCGACGTGCCGCTTTACGCGGAGGCCGGCATTCCGGGCGTCATCTACGGCGCAGGTCCGAGAACGGTGCTCGAATCCCACGCCAAGCGCGCCGACGAGCGCCTGGAATTACAGGACCTGCGCGGCGCGACGAAGGTGATCGCGAGAACGCTGCTCGATCTGCTGCGGTAAGCAGAAGCTGTCATTGCAGCCTTGCGACGTGATGGACCGTGGCTTTGGACATGGTCGATGTTAAACATGCTCAAGCCCTCGGCAAGGTCTCCCACCAGCGCGGCCCGAACCGCCCCTGCAGGAACGCCACAAAGGCCTGGACCTTGCCTGTCACCAGTTTAGGCGAGGGAAACACGGCGTGGATTTCCTGCTCGGGCAAGGTGTACTCGCGCAACACCTCGAGCACCTGGCCGGCGGCAAGCGAGTCGCCGGCGACGTAACGCGGCAGCGCCGCCACGCCGAGTCCACTGCGCGCCGCGGCCAGCACCGCGGACAGGTTGTTCGAGCGAAACTTGCCCGTGACCGGCACCGTCACCGCCTCACCTTTGGACGAGAAGAGCCGCCACACGTCGTCTCCCTGCACGCTGCTGTAGATCAAGGCGGTGTGCCCGCTCAGGTCGGCCGGACGTTTTGGCACGCCATGCTTCTTCAGGTACTTCGGTGCGGCCACCATAACCCAGGGATTCATGCCGAGGAAGCGCGCACCCAAAGTGGAATCGGCTAGCTTGCCCATGCGCACCGCGAGGTCCAGGCCCTGCGCCACCAGGTCGGTGTAGCGGTCTTCAAAATTGAGGTCAACTTGCACCTGGGGATGCCTGGCCATGAAATCCAGCGTCAGGGGCACGATGACGCGGCGGCCGAAAGCTACCGAGGTACCGATGCGCAGGAGCCCCTGCGCTTGCGTCTGGCGCAGCTTGACGATGTTGTCGGCTTCTTCGGCCTCCCGCACGATGTTCTTGCACTTCTCGTAATACAGGGCGCCCGATTCAGTGAGGCTGACGCCCCGCGTATTGCGGTTGAGCAGGCGCACCTTCAAGCGTGCCTCGGTCGCCGCCACCTGTTTGGTGACCGTCGGCTGGGTGGTCGCGAACTCCTTGGCGGCTTTTGAAAAGCTGCCGGTTTCCACCACTCGCACGAACATTTCCATCGCCTGCAATCGATCCACGACTGGCTCCAGTTATTCCGCTGTGGAATGGATGTTATGGCCGGGCGACGGGTTCCGCAATGGGCGGTGGGTGCCTACAGTCAGGAAATCCAAGGAGCACGCAATGACACGAATGACAGCCGTCCAGGCCGCGGTCTGGGTGATGGAGAAGGAAGGTGTGACGCAGGCCTTCGGCATTCCGGGGGCGGCGATCAACCCGCTTTACGCTGCGATGCGCAAGCAGGGCACGATCGCCCACATCCTGGCGCGCCACGTCGAGGGCGCCTCGCACATGGCCGAGGGCTACACGCGGGCCGTCGCGGGCAACATCGGCGTGTGCATCGGCACCTCCGGGCCGGCCGGCACGGACATGATCACCGGGTTGTACTCCGCGCAGGCCGATTCGATCCCGATCCTGTGCATCACCGGCCAGGCGCCACGCGCGCGCCTCTACAAGGAAGACTTCCAGGCGGTGGACATCGAATCGATCTCCAAGCCGGTGACCAAGTGGTCGGTGACAGTGCGCGAGGCGGCGCAGGTGCCTGGCACCTTCCAGCAGGCCTTTCACATGATGCGCTCCGGGCGGCCGGGCCCGGTGCTGATCGACTTGCCGTTCGACGTCCAGATGACGGAGATCGAGTTTGACCCCGAGACGTATTCACCGCTGCCTGCGTACAAGCCGGCGGCAACCCGCCTGCAGATCGAGAAGGCGCTGGACATGCTCGCCCAGGCCGAGCGTCCGCTGATCGTGGCCGGCGGCGGCATCATCAATGCCGACGCCAGCGAGCTGCTGGTGGAGTTCGCCGAACTCACCGGCATCCCGGTGATCCCGACGCTGATGGGATGGGGCACGATCCCCGATGATCACCCCTTGATGGCGGGCATGTGCGGCCTTCAGACCAGCCACCGCTACGGCAACGCCACGATGCTCGCATCGGACTTCGTGCTGGGCATCGGCAACCGCTGGGCCAACCGGCACACCGGCTCGGTCGAGGTCTACACCGCCGGCCGAAAGTTCGTGCACGTCGACATCGAGCCGACGCAGATCGGCCGCGTGTTCGCGCCGGACTTCGGAATTGTCTCGGACGCCAAGCTGGCGCTGGAGCTCTTCGTCAAGGTGGCGCGGGAGCGCAAGGCGGCAGCCGGTCTGAAGAACCGCGACGCCTGGGTGGCGCAGTGCCAGGAGCGCAAGCGCACCTTGCAGCGCAAGACCAACTTCGACACGGTGCCAATGAAGCCGCAGCGCGTCTACCAGTGCATGAACAACGCGTTCGACCAGGACACCTGCTACATCAGCACCATTGGCCTCTCGCAGATCGCAGGCGCGCAGTTCCTGCACGTCTACAAGCCGCGGCACTGGATCAACTGCGGCCAGGCCGGCCCGCTGGGCTGGACCGTGCCGGCAGCGCTGGGTGTGCGCGCCGCCGACCCGACGCGCAAGATCGTCGCGCTCTCGGGCGACTACGACTTCCAGTTCATGATCGAGGAACTGGCCGTGGGCGCGCAGTTCAAGCTGCCCTACATCCATGTGGTGGTGAACAACTCCTACCTGGGCCTGATCCGGCAGTCGCAACGCGGCTTCGAGATGGACTATTGCGTGCAGCTCGGGTTCGACAACATCAACACGCCTGATGAGGATATGCCCGAGAAAGGTTACGGTGTCGATCACGTCAAGGTGGTCGAGGGGCTCGGCTGCAAGGCGATCCGCGTGCACCGGCAGGAGGAACTGCGTCCGGCCATCCGGCAGGCCGAAGCTTGGATGGAGGAGTTCCGGGTGCCGGTGGTGATCGAGGTGATCCTCGAGCGGGTGACCAACATCTCCATGGGAACCGAGATCGACAAGATCAACGAGTTCGAGGAACTCGCCACCAGCCGCGCCGATGCGCCCACGGCGGTCGCGGCCATGCTCGACTGACCCGCGGGAGCGGAAGACCACCACGACCGAAGAGCTGGGCTGGATCAAAGACCTGGCTCCGGAAAAGGAAACCGCATGACCGTATCCGCACTTCAACTCGGCTTCATCGGGCTGGGCATCATGGGCACCCCGATGGCCAAAGCTGGCGCCGACCCGGCCAAAGTGCGACAAGCGCTGATGGGAGGCTTTGCCGCTTCGCGAATCCTCGCGCGCGGGATAGAGTAGCGTTGCAGGTCCGACAAGACCCAAGGAGACTCAAGATGGCTGCCGAACTTTCTCAAGCCGAACAGGCGCTGCGCGACGCCGCACGCGAATACCACCGGCTGCCCACGCGCGGCAAGATTTCGATCACGCCGACCAAACCGCTTTCCAACCAGCGAGACTTGTCGCTGGCCTATTCACCCGGTGTGGCGTACCCGTGCCTGGACATCCAGGCGGATCCGTCGCTCGCATTCGAATACACCTCGCGCGGCAACCTGGTGGGCGTGATCACCAACGGCACCGCGGTGCTGGGCCTGGGCGATATCGGCCCGCTGGCCGGCAAGCCGGTGATGGAGGGCAAGGCCTGCCTGTTCAAGAAGTTCGCCGGCATCGACGTGTTCGACATCGAGCTCGACCAGAAGGATCCCGACAAGCTGATTGAAATCGTCGCCGCGCTCGAACCCACACTGGGCGGCGTCAACCTTGAAGACATCAAGGCGCCGGAGTGCTTCTATATCGAGAAGAAGCTGCGTGAGCGGATGAACATTCCGGTTTTCCATGACGATCAACACGGCACCGCCATCATCTCGGCGGCGGCGCTGCTCAATGGGCTGGAGCTGGTGGGCAAGGACATCGGCAACGTGAAGGTGGCGGTATCAGGCGCCGGCGCGGCCGCTATCGCCTGCCTCGACGTGATGGTCGGCCTGGGGGTCAAGCGGGGCAACATCTGGGCCTGCGACTCCAAGGGCCTGATCTACGAGGGCCGTCCGGGCGGATACGATGAATCCAAAGCCCGCTACGCGCAGAACACGGATGCGCGCACACTGTCCGACGCGGTGAATAGCGCGGATGTGTTTCTCGGCTGCTCGGCGCCCGGCGTGCTGACGGTGGAGATGGTCAAGACCATGGCCGACAAGCCGATCATCCTGGCACTGGCCAACCCCGAGCCGGAAATCCGCCCAGAGCTCGCGAAAGCGGCGCGGCCCGACTGCATCATGGCCACCGGCCGGTCGGATTACCCGAATCAGGTCAACAACGTCCTGTGCTTTCCGTACATCTTCCGCGGCGCCCTGGACTGCGGAGCGACGAAGATCACCGAAGCCATGAAGCTGGCCTGCGTGCGCGAAATCGCCGACCTCGCCAAGGCCGACATCAGCGAGGAAGTGGCCAATGCCTATGCCGGCAAGGAACTGTCGTTCGGGCCGGACTACCTGATTCCCACACCCTTCGATTCGCGGCTGATCATGCGCATCGCGCCGGCGGTGGCGCGGGCAGCGGCCGAATCGGGCGTTGCCACCCGCCCCATTACCGATTTCGACGCGTATCGCCAGACGCTGACGCGCTTTGTCTACCAGACCGGCATGATCATGCAGCCGGTCTTCGAGGCGGCGAAGGCCGCCAAGGCCAAGCGCGTGATCTACGCCGAAGGCGAGGACGAGCGCGTGCTGCGCGCCGCCCAGACCGCGATCGACGAAGGGCTGGCGCAACCCATCCTGATCGGCCGTCCCGCCGTGATCGAGGCTCGCATCGCCAAGGCGGGCCTCAGGTTGAAGCTGGGCAAGGACCTGGAATGCATTAACCCGGAAAGCGACACGCGCTTTCGCCAGTACTGGGAGACCTATCACCGGCTGATGGGGCGCGAAGGCGTCACGCCCGAAGCCGCGAAGGCCGCGGTGCGCCGCTCCAATACCCTGATCGGCGCCCTTTCGGTGCAACTGGGTGATGCGGACGCGATGCTCTGCGGCCTGGTCGGCCGGTTCGACCAGCACCTGGAGCATGTGCGCAATGTGATCGGCACGGCACCGAGAGCGCCCGCGATGGCCACCCTGAACGCGCTGATGCTGCAGGACCGCACCTTGTTCATTGCCGATACCTATGTCAACGAGGACCCGGACGCGCAGTTGTTGGCCAAAATCGCCGTGATGGCCGTGGAGGAGGTGCGGCGCTTCGGGCTCCCGCCCAAAGTGGCGTTCCTGTCGCACAGCAACTATGGCTCATCCCGTCACCCGTCAGCGCACAAGATGCGTTTGGCGCGCGATCTCTTCAGGCAGGCGGCGCCCGAAGTGGAGTGCGACGGCGAATTGCAAGGGGACTCGGCTTTGTCCGAAACTGTTCGCAGCGGCAGCTTGATGGAAAGCACTCTGACGGGAGAAGCCAACCTGCTGATCTGCCCCAACCTGGACTCCGCCAACATTCTCTTCAACGTGCTCAAGACCACGAGCGGCCATGGCATTACTGTGGGGCCGATCCTGTTGGGAGCCGCCCGCGCCGTTCACGTGCTGGCGCCTTCATCGACGGTACGCCGGGTGGTCAATATGACGGCGCTCGCCGCTGCCGGTGTGGCCCACTCGTGAGACCAACCGCCCGCCCAAACAAAAGAAGGCACCCCGCCCTGCGGCCGGATGCCCGAAATTATGTGCTCGGCCTCGCGGCCGATGTTCTTAGCGGACGCGGCCGCGGCGGAACAGGTTGACGATCGCCAGCAGGATGATGGCGCCGATCAGCGAGACCACGACCGAGCCGATGCTGAAGCCGTCATTGATGGTGCCGGTGCCCAGCAGCGGCGAAATCAGCCATCCGCCGATGAAAGCGCCCACGATACCCACAATCACGTTCAACAGGATGCCCTGCTGGCCGTCGGTCTTCATGACCAGGCTGGCCAGCCAGCCAACGATGCCACCTACGATTAACCAGAGTATGAAACTCATCTGAGACTCCTTTAGCCGCGAACGGCGTGTTGTTGCTGAAAGCGGGCCAGCCCTCTCGGTTCCGACCACCCGCCGCCAAAAACGAACGGCCGGTGAACGCAAATATGGTCTTCGGCCCAAAAATGACGCGTAGTCGCAAATAAAGGCTGAGCGTGCGCCCTTGTCGCATGGCAACGTCGGACGCGCCCTACTCCTCGACAGGAAGGCATCAGGGGTAAATCCGCACCGGTCCCGGATGGGGCCGAGCGAGAATGCAGGGCCGGTGCCACTGTCGGCACCCTTATTGCTTGATGATGCGCGTCTTTCTTTCAATTCGCCTTTGGAGATCTACAAAAATGAACCGACGGATAACCCTCAATTCACTCGCCGCCCTGGCGTTCGCAGCCGTGTCCGCCACGGCACAGGCCCAGCCGGTCCCGATCAAGTTCCAGCTCGACTGGCGCTTCGAGGGACCGGCCGCGCTGTTCCTGACACCGGCCGCAAAAGGCTACTTCAAGGACGCCAAGCTGGATGTGACCATCGACGCGGGAAACGGCTCGGGCGGGGCTGTGACTCGGGTGGCATCCGGGACCTATGACATGGGCTTCGCGGATCTGGCCGCCCTGATGGAGTTTCACGCCAACAACCCGGACGCGCCCAACAAACCCGTGGCCGTGATGATGGTCTACAACAACACACCGGCGTCCGTGATGGCGTTGAAGAAATCGGGCATCCAGACGCCGGCTGACCTCACCGGCAAGAAACTGGGGGCACCCGTCTTCGACGCCGGCCGGCGTGCGTTCCCGATCTTCCAGAAAGCCAACGGCATCGGCGCCGTGAACTGGACGGCCATGGACCCGCCGCTGCGTGAAACGATGCTGGCCCGTGGCGACGTGGACGCGATTACCGGCTTCACCTTCACTTCCCTCCTCAACCTCGAGGCGCGCGGCGTGAAGGCCGCGGATGTGGTCGTGCTTCCTTATTCAGCTTATGGCGTCAAGCTCTATGGCAACGTGATCATCGCCACGCCCAGGATGATCAAGGAGAACCCGGCTGCCGTGAAAGCCTTCCTCTCCGCATTCACCAAAGGCGTGCGCGACGTGGTGAACAAACCCGAGGCGGCCATCGCCGACGTCAAGGCACGCGACGGGATCATCAACACCGAACTCGAAACGCGTCGCCTCAAGCTCGCCATCGACACGGTCATCAACAGCCCCGACGCCCACGCCGAAGGCTTCGGCCAGATCAATCCCGGGCGCCTTTCGCTGATGGCGTCGCAGGTGTCCGATGCATTCGGCACCAAGACGCGCGTCAACCCGGATGCGGTCTGGAACGGCACTTTCCTGCCGTCCAAAGCCGAATTGAACGGCGTGCTCCCCGCGCCGAAAAAATGACGCGCCCTGAAGGCGATTTTGTCGAGTTCCGGGACGTATGGCTTTCCTATAACGAGGAACTGCTGGCCCAAAACCAGTTCGCGGTAGAGGCGATCGACCTGCAGGTGGCCCGTGGCGAGTTCATCGCCATCGTCGGCCCGTCGGGCTGCGGCAAGTCCACCTTCATGAAGCTGGCCACCGGGCTGAAGATGCCGTCCAGGGGAAGCATCCTGATCGACGGGCGGCCGGTGACGGGGCCGCTGAAGATCTCCGGGATGGCGTTCCAGGCCTCTTCATTGCTGCCATGGCGAACCACCGTGGACAACGTATTGCTGCCGCTGGAAATCGTCGAGCCTTATCGAAGCTCCTTCAAGGCCAAACGCGCCGAATACGAGCAACGCGCGCGCAAGCTGCTGCAGAAAGTGGGGCTGGCCGGCTACGAGGACCAGTTTCCATGGCAGTTGTCCGGCGGCATGCAGCAGCGCGCCAGCATCTGCCGCGCGCTGATCCACGAACCCAAGATGCTGCTGCTCGATGAGCCGTTCGGCGCGCTCGACGCCTTCACGCGCGAAGAGCTGTGGTGCATCCTGCGCGACTTGTGGGCCGAGCAGCGCTTCAACGTCATCCTAGTCACGCACGACCTGCGCGAATCCGTGTTTCTGGCGGACACCGTGTACGTGATGAGCAAGAGCCCGGGGCGCTTCATGGTCAGGAAGAACATAGAGCTGCCGCGCCCGCGCCATCTGGAAATCACCTACACGACTCAATTCACCGACGTGGTGCACGAATTGCGCGGGCATATCGGCGCGATCCGCGACAAGGCTGCGATGGCATGAAGAGCGCCCACCTGGAACGCTGGTCGCCCTGGATCCTCCTGCTGGCAGTCATCGCACTCTGGCAGTTCATCTGTTGGGCGTTCGACGTGTCGGAGTTCATTTTTCCCAGCCCGGCGCGCATCTGGAGCCAGCTCGTCGAATTCCGGGGCATCATCGCCGCGCATGCCTGGCGCACCTACTGGGTGACCATGGCCGGCTTCGGCATCGCGATCGCGGTGGGCGTG
>JBKJHN010000169.1:0-29596 GCA_046599015.1 Ramlibacter sp. | reverse complement strand
CTGGGGGGCTCGATCACATCGAGGATGGCGATGTAGCTCTTGCGGGCGAGGTCTTCGTTCCAGGACTTGTCGCGCATCAGGATTTCCAGCAATTCGTCCATGGCATCGGTCCAGCGCTGCTGCGCGATCAGCAACCGCGCCCGGTCAAAGCGGGCGTCGAAATCGCGCTTGTTGGCGGCGATTCGCTGGTCGAAATCCCCTGCCGCTGCCGCAGGATCCGGCAGGGAATAGGCGAATTCGAGCGCGTCCATCACCTTCTGCAATGAGTCGAAGCGCCGGACAAGTGCGATCTTGGCGATCACCGGTGCAAACGCCACCTTTGCGTCGTCGGAGCGCCCGGCCAATAGCAGGGCCTTTACGTAGTCGAAGCGCGCATCGTCGTTGGCCGGGTCGGCGGCCACTGCATGCTGCAATTTTTCCAGCCGCGAATCCGGGTCCGTGTCGGCAGGCTCTTCGATGATCTCGTCTTCCGCCTCGGCGGCCGGCGGCAAATGCTTGTCCAGGAACTCGCGCAGCTTTCCTTCGGGCACGGCGCCCATGAAGCCGTCCACCGGCTTGCCCCCCATCAACAGGATGCAGGTGGGGATGCTGCGCACCCCGAAGGCCCCGGCCAGCTGCTGCTCCTGGTCGGAATCGATCTTGACCAGCTTGAACCGCCCGGCGTACTCCGCTTCCAGCTTCTCGAGCAATGGTCCGATGACTTTACAGGGCCCGCACCAGGGCGCCCAAAAATCCACCAGTACCGGCTGCGTCATCGAGGCGGCGATGACCTCGGCTTCAAAGTTTTCTATGGTGACGTCGATCATTCGGGCTGAAACCTTAAAATTCAATCTTTAGGAGCATGAATGCCCGCTATACAGGTTGGCGTGGTGATGGGTTCCAGCAGTGACTGGGATACCCTGCAGCACGCAGTTGCGATTCTCCAGGAATTCGGCATAGCCCACGAGGCCCGGGTCCTGTCGGCGCATCGCATGCCCGATGATATGTTCGCTTACGCGCAAGAAGCGGCCGGTCGCGGCCTGCAAGCCATCATCGCCGGCGCGGGCGGTGCGGCTCATCTGCCGGGGATGCTGGCCGCCAAGACCACGGTCCCGGTGCTGGGCGTTCCGGTCCCCGGCAAGCACCTGCAGGGCGTCGATTCGCTCCACAGCATCGTGCAGATGCCCAGGGGCATTCCAGTGGCTACCTTCGCGATCGGCAACGCCGGGGCCGCCAACGCTGCCTTGTTCGCGGTGGCGATGTTGGCCAACACCGACGCGGCACTGCGCCAGAAGCTCGAGGCATTCCGGCGCAACCAGACCGAGGCGGCGCGCAGCATGAAGTTGCCTCCGTCGCCATGAGCGGCTTGGCCGTTGCATTCGCTGCTCCAAGTCTGGGGCGCCCGGCGTGAAGAGCACGGTCATTCTTCCCGGCGCGACGCTGGGAGTCCTGGGGGGTGGACAGCTCGGCCGCATGTTCGTGCACGCTGCGCAGCGAATGGGGTATTTCACGGCCGTGCTCGACCCGGACCTGACCAGCCCGGCCGGGCTGGTCAGTCACCACCATATTCAGACCGGCTATCTGGATCCGAACGGACTGGCTCGGCTTGCGCAGTGCAGTGCCGCGATCACCACGGAATTCGAGAATGTGCCAGCGCCCGCGTTGGCCACGCTGGGTTTACAGCGTCCGGTTGCGCCGGGCGCGGCGGCGGTGGCCGTGGCCCAGGACCGGGCCAGGGAAAAGGCGCACTTCGTTCGGTGCCGTGTGCCCTGCGCGCCGCATGCTGTGGTCGAATCGGCTGAGCAGCTCGCGGCGGCCGGTGCAGACCTGCTGCCGGGCGTGCTGAAAACCTCGCGGCTGGGCTATGACGGCAAGGGCCAGGTACGGGTGAAGACCCGCGAAGAACTGACGGTCGCCTGGGACGAACTCAAGCAGGTGCCCTGCGTCCTCGAAAAGCTGCTGCCCCTGGCAGCGGAATGCTCGGTGATCGTCGCTCGTGCGCACGACGGGCAGATGGTTCACCTGCCGCCACAGCTCAATCTCCATCGCGACGGGATTCTGGCAGTCACTCAAGTCCATGCCGACAGCCTTCCGGACGCGCAGGCCCGGCAGGCCATCGAGGCGGCCAAAACCATTGCCCAGGACCTGGACTATGTCGGTGTTCTGTGCGTCGAATTCTTTGTGCTCGACGATGGTGCGCTGGTGGTGAACGAAATGGCGCCGCGCCCGCACAACAGCGGCCACTACAGCATGGATGCCTGTGACATTTCGCAGTTCGAATTGCAGGTGCGCACCCTGGCTGGGCTGCCGCTGGCGCAACCGCGTCAGCACAGCCCGGCGATCATGCTCAACCTGCTTGGCGACTTGTGGTTCCAACAGCCGAGCGCCGCCGCGCCGCCCTGGGATCAGCTGTTGACCTTGCCGGGCGTGCACTTGCATCTGTACGGAAAGCAGAGCCCGCGCCAGGGCCGCAAGATGGGCCATCTCACGGTGACCGGCACCTCTATCGCTGTGGTGCAGGCCACGGCGTCCCGGGCCGCCAAGCTGCTGGGGCTCGAACCTTTTTGATGGCGCTTGCCCGATGATCCTTGACGGCAACTCGAACCCGGCGGTCGCGCAGGCCGCAGGTCTGCTGGCCGGCGGCGGCCTCGTGGCCTTCCCCACTGAAACGGTGTATGGGCTCGGCGCCGACGCTGGAAATGACGAGGCGGTCGCGGGAATCTTCGCCGCCAAGGGCCGGCCGAACGATCATCCGCTGATCGTGCATGTGTCCGATGCCGTGGCGGTGGCGAGCTTCGCCGCGCAAGTGCCGGAATTCGCCACGCGCCTGATGGATGCCTTCTGGCCGGGACCCTTGACGCTGATCCTGCCCCGTCGTGACGGCGTGGCGTTCGCGGCAGCCGCCGGCCAGCCCACGATCGGCCTGCGCTGCCCGGCGCATCCGGTCGCGCATTCGCTGCTGCTGGCATGCGACCGGGCGCAGCCGCGGGTTGCCGGCCTCGCCGCGCCCAGTGCCAACAAGTTCGGCCGGGTCAGCCCGACGACGGCCGAGCATGTCCAGTCCGAATTCGGCGACGCTCTCCTGGTCCTGGACGGCGGTCCGTGCCGCGTCGGGATCGAGTCGACGATCATCGACTGCACCCGTGGCGAGCCGGTGCTGCTGCGGCCCGGCACCCTCACCCGAGAACAGGTAGAAGCGGCCTGTGGCCGGCGACTGCGCGCCGCGCACGAACTCGCGGGCGAGACCCCGCGCGCGTCAGGCACGCTCGAGTCGCACTACGCGCCCCAGGCGCGGGTCCGGCTGATGGATGCCGGGTCGCTGCAACAGGCACTGGACGTGCTGGGGCCGGAAGCCGCCGGCATTGCGATTTACTCGCGGGCGATCCTGCTCACCCGCTCCGGCAAGGTGCTGCGCCGGCGCATGCCCGACGACGCGGCGGAAACCGCGCGGCAGCTATTTGCGGTGCTGCGCGAATTCGACGTCCAAGGTGTCCAGCTGATCTGGGTGGAGATGCCGCCCGACGCGCCGGAGTGGGAAGGCGTGCGCGACCGGCTGCTGCGCGCTTCGGCCGCTTGAATGGCTCGTTAAAATACGTGCCAGCTCTTTTGGAGAAATGTTCATGTCATGTAACTGGATGCGCCGCGCTTTCCTGGCGCTGGCGTCGGTCTCGGCGCTGTTGATCGCCGCCTGCGGGTCGGGGACGATCGAGTCGCAATTGAAACCATCGCGCATCGTGGTTTTCGGCGACAGCTTGAGTGACCTGGGGCAGGGCGGCTCGCGCTACACCGTCAATGACGGCAGCATCAACGTCTGGACCCTGCAGGTGGCTGCCAGCTTCGGCGCAGGCCTCACCACGCTCGCATCGGGCGGCACTTCCTATGCGACTGGCAACGCCCGCGTCAACACCCGGCCCGATGCCGGTGGTAACAGCGCCACGCCAACCGTGAAGGAACAGATCGATGCGTTCCTGCCCGCCAGCGCGATCGGCGCCAACGACCTGCTGATCGTCAACGGCGGCATTGCGGACATCGTCGCCGAGATGGCGAAAGTCACTGCGGGCACCCAGACCAACGATCAGATGCTAGCCAACGTGCGCCAAGCGGGCCGGGATCTCGCAGCACAGGTGCGGCGGCTGGTTCAGGCCGGCGCGACCCATGTGGTCGTCGTCGGTCCGTACCACCTTGGCAAAACACCGTGGGCGCTCAATACCGGCCGGGTCGACTTGCTCACCGAAGCCAGCAGTCGCTTCAACGATGAGCTGCTGGTGGCGATCGTGGACCTGGGCGCCAATGTGCTTTATGTCGACGCCGCGCTCCATTTCAACCTGATGGTCGCAAGTCCCCCCTCCTTCGACCTGACCAATGTGGTGGACCCGGTCTGCAAGTCCGCCGACCCCGGGCCGGGCATCGGAACCGGCGCGGGGCAGGTCAACTCGGCGTTGTGCAACACCACCACGCTGCTGCCCGGCGCCGACTACGCTCGCTATCTGTTTGCCGACCGCATCTACCCGACGCCACAGGGACATCGAAAGTTCGGCGAATATGCCTATACCCGCATCCGCGCGCGCTGGTGATGCAGCAGCTGGCACGTGTTGGGCAACGTGGCCTGAATCGCGACTGCTGTAAGCGGTCGGCGCTACATGCCATGCGCCGGGGCTAACCGTATCGCAGCTTCATGGCCACGATCGCGAGCGCCAGCACCAGGGTAATGGTGTTCGCGACCACGATGGGCCACGCGCCAAGCAGCAACCCGTACCCCAGCCAAAGCGCGACGCCGCTGGCAAAGATCAGGTACATGCCCAGCGAGATGCCGCTCACGTCGCGGGTGCGGAAGGTTTGCCACGCCTGAGGCACGAAGCTGAAGGTGGTCAGGAACGCGGCCAGATAACCAATGAATTCGGGTGGTGGCATCGCGT
Organism: Ramlibacter sp.; assembly: GCA_046599015.1. Lineage (GTDB taxonomy): Bacteria > Pseudomonadota > Gammaproteobacteria > Burkholderiales > Burkholderiaceae_C > Ramlibacter. Next base: position 24,701 of record JBKJHN010000169.1, on the reverse strand, counting down.
ATGCCTAAAGGTCGCCCGCCGCCCACTCGATCAGCGCCTCGATCGCCGGGCGTGCGGCCCCCGCCTGGGGATGGTTGGCGATCGCGACGAGCACGTACCTCTTGCCGCCCGCGCCATGCACATACCCGGCCACACCCGCAACATCGCGCAGGCTGCCGGTCTTCAGGTGGGCCAGGCCGGCGACTTTGCCACGGCTGCGTCGCAAGGTGCCGTCAGTGCCCGAAACGGGCAGGGACGACAACAGTTCGGGCATGAGGGGCGAGGCCCAGGCCGCCTGCAGCAGACGGCCGAGCTGCTGCGCCGTGATGCGCTCGTCGCGCGACAGTCCCGACCCATTGTTGAAGGTGGGCAGGTCGGCGGCGCCGAAACGTGCGCGCCACCATTGCCGCATCAGCTCGCGCGAGCCTTCCAGGGTACCCACTCCGTTTTGCTGCAGGCTCAGCGTCAGGAACAACTGCTGCGCCATCACGTTGTTGCTGTACTTGTTGATGTCGCGGACGATCTCCGCGAGGGGCGCAGAAGGCATTTCAAACGCCGGCGCCAGCCCGGCCGGAACTCGCCCATCGCGCACCTGCCCGGTCAGGCTGCCGCCAATCTGCTGCCACAGCCCCGCCACAGCGCGAAAAGCGTAGCTGCGCGGGTCGGCATAGGCGACCGCCCAGGTGCGCTCTCCACATGCGGCGGGGTAGCCCCCCGAAAATCGCACGCGCGCCGGGTCGCCGAAATCGGCTTTCAGCCCGCCGCGCCAATCGCTGCACTCGCCGGCCGTGAGCGGCACGCTGGCGGGCAGTTGCAGGCCGGCCAGCGGCGGCTCGAGGTGTACCTGGGCCTGTGCTGCCAGAGGCGTGAAAGTCAGCATCAGTGCCTTGAAATTCAGCAGCAGCGCGTCCGGCGCGGCGTTGTAGGGACGCAGCGGCTCGCCGTCGAAGGCACCGGGATCCTGCGGCGTGGTTTCGAAGGCAGTGCGGTCCAGCACGATGTCGCCGGTAATCGATCGCACTCCGAGCCCCTGCACCCGGCGCAGCAGCAGCCAGGCGCGCTCCGCCACCAGCTTGGGGTCGCCTTGCCCCTTGATGTACAAGTTGCCATGCAGCGTGCCATCGCGCACCGGCCCCTCGAGGTACACCGGGGTCGACCAGGCGTAAGCCGGCCCGAGCATTTCCAGTGCTGCAAAGGTGGTGGCCAACTTGGCGATCGAAGCCGGGTTGATCGGCACGCCCACCCGGTGACTGACGCGGGGCATTGCCTTGCCGTCCGCGTCGACCACCAGCATGGTGACCGAGTCGCGTGGCAGCCTGGCTCGCGCCAATGCCGCCTCGACCTCGGCCGGAAGCGCCTGGGCGAGCGCGGGCAGCGTCAGTGCGGCGATCACCCAGCCAGCCAGGAAACGAAGCGACGGCATGCGCCGAATTATGGGGTGCCTCGATAATGGCGGGTTACGCCTGAAAGCCCGTGCCTTTGAAACTGCTTGCGTTCGACACCAGTACCGAAACCCTCTGCGTCGCGGTGCAGTCCGGCGCCCAGGGTGAGCCGCCGCTGGAATACACCGCCGCAGGCGGCGCCCAGGCGTCATCGGCGCTGATCCCGGCGATTCAGGAGCTGCTGGTGCGTGCGGGTCTGCGGCTGGCGGACCTCGACGCGATCGCGTTCGGACGCGGCCCCGGCTCGTTTACCGGGCTTCGCACTGCTTGCTCGGTGGCGCAAGGGCTGGCCTTTGGTGCCAGCGTGCCGGTGCTGGCTGTCGACACTTTGCTGGCCGTCGCCGAGGACGCGCGCTACCGTTGCGGCGTGCACCGCGTGGTTGCGGTGCTGGACGCGCGAATGGGGGAGGTGTACTCGGCTTGCTATCTGCACGAGTCGGGGGCCTGGCGACAGCAAGGCGAGATCGGCCTCGGGCCGCCTGACGCGGTCGCGGTTCTGCCGGGTTGGACGCTCGCCGGCAATGCGCAGGCCTATTTTGCCGAGCGCGTGCCGGAAGTCGCCTGCGTCGAGGCGATGCCGACAGCCGCCGCTGTGTTGCGGCTGGCGCCAGCCCTGATCGCGGCCGGGCTGGCCGGCCCTGCCGCTCAGGCCATGCCTCTGTACATTCGCGATAAAGTCGCACAAACCACCGAGGAGCGCGCGAAGCTGCGCGCTCCTCAGGCCGCGATGCCATGAGTGCCGTTTTCAAAGATGTCGACGTTCAGTTCGAGCCGATCACCGAAGCGCGGCTCGACGAGGTGTTGGCGATCGAGCGGCAAGCTTATGACCACCCCTGGACCCACGGCAATTTCAGCGATTCGCTGCGTTCGGGCTATCAGGCGCAGCTGTTGGACGCGGATGGCGTGGTGTTAGGTTACTTCGTGGCCATAAAGGGCGTGGATGAGGTGCACCTGCTCAACCTGACCGTCGCTCCTGCTCACCAGGGCGCCGGCTGGGGCCGGGTGTTGCTCGAGGCCCTGGCGGTCTGGGCCCGTGGCCAGGCAGCGCAGTGGTTGTGGCTTGAGGTGCGTGTGGGCAACGGCCGCGCGCAGCGAATGTACGAACGACACGGGTACCGGCGCGTGGGCGAGCGCAAGAACTATTACCCAGCCGGTCCCGGCCGGCGCGAAGACGCGGTGGTGATGAGCCTGAAGCTATGAGGCTGCAGCTGGATGCGCGGCAACGGTCCATGCTCGCTGCGATGGGTGTTCGCGTGTTCGAGCCCCTGTACGCTGAAGTCGCAGAAACGCTCGCGCCCGCTGCCGGGCCAATGCTTGCGCCGGCCAGCGAGTCCCTCCGTGCGCAGGAGCCGAAGCTCGCGCCAGCCGAGGATATGGGCTGGCGGCCGCTGGCCCAAGCGGTAGCCAGTTGCCGCGCCTGCAGTGCGTGCCCCCCTGACGCGCGCGGCGTGTTCGGGGCTGGCGACATCCGCGCGGAGTGGCTGATTGTGGGAGAGCCGCCGGACGAAAATGAAGAGGCCGCGCTCGAGCCGTTCGTGGGCGATGCGGGCAAGCTGCTGGACAACATGCTGAAGGCGCTCGGGCTGGATCGACGCAACAAGGTCTTTCTCACCAACGTGATCAAGTGCCGCCGGCCGGGGAGCCGCAATCCGAGTGCGGACGAGCTGGCGCAGTGCGAGCGGGTGTTGCGCCGGCAGGTCCAGTTGCTCCAGCCAAAAATAATCCTGGCGATGGGCCGGTTTGCCATGCAGACGCTGCTGGGAACGGGCGAGCCGATCGGAAAATTGCGGGGGCGCGCGCATCAGTATCTGGATGTGCCGGTGGTGGTGACCTATCACCCGGCACTGTTGCTGCGTAACCCAGCGGACAAGGCCAAGGCCTGGGCCGACCTGTGCCTGGCGCAGGAACTGGTCCTCCCCAAGTCGCCCTAGCCAGTGAGCCGCTCGAGCGGGTAATACGCACGCGATGCAATCGTCCGCGCGGCGAAGTCGATGCCACTGAACGCCGCGTACTCGGCCATCGACCTGACACGGCCCAGTCCGTAGATCCCCAGCGGCTCGCCCGCGAGCAGGGCCGACAGGCGTTTGCGCGAGCGCTCTTCCAGCTGCCACCAATCCTGGCTGCGCTGGGCGTTGTGGGGCTCGTCCCAGTGCATTGGCCGCGGCGGTGCGCCGGATTCGCTGTTGTTGTACAGATGGTAGACCGGCAGCTGCGGCACATGAAAAATGTCCCAGCCGTGGGTGAACAGACGCGCTGCCAGCGCCTGTTCTTCGCCGTGGAAGTAGAACCAGGGATCGTAGGGAAACGCCTGAGCGAATGCGCCAGGGGCAAACAGGCAGCCCGCACCCAGATGAAAGCCGGCCAGGGGCTCATCACGCTCGACCGGCTGCGCTTCGAACGGAAGCACCAGATGGTCGAGCTCGAATGTCGCGGAGGGCTTGACCACGTGGGCCAGCACTTTCTCCGTCGCGGGCCGGCGCACCGGGCGGTTGCCCTCGAACACGAACGCATTGGGATAGGCTGAAAGCACCACGCCCTTGCGGCCGGGCAGCAGCGCCCGCGCGTGTTCGATCAACCGCTCGTCCCAGTGCCGGTCGAAGTCCATGTGCGAGTCGATCTGGAAAAACCAGTCTTCACCGTCGTACAGCGACATCGCGATTGCCCGCGCCCAGCAAGGGCCGCGCGCGTACAGGGGCTCGAAGCGCACATAGCTGAGCCGCGCTGGCGCCAGCACAGCCGGGTCGGGTGGCGGTCGGTCGGCAGGAATCTGGTCGACGACCCCGAAGTGCAGCCGCTGCGGCTCGCGCGCGGTGGCAAGCGCGCGCGCCAACGTGAAGCCCAGGACCGGATCGCAGTACGAAGCAACGCTGACGAAAACACTCATGGATCGACCAAACGACGAAAAAGTCCCTTCAGCCTGGCAAGCATACCTGCGGCGGCGTGCGCACGGGCAGGCTTGCTCGAAGTCAGAAGCGGGGCAATTCCGGATGAGAAATCCGGCCGCCGCGCACCAGCATCTTTCCGTATTCGGCGCAGCGGTTCAGCGTCGGGATCACCTTGCCCGGATTGAGCAGGCCCTTTGGATCGAAGGCGCGTTTCAGGGCAAAGAACTGTTCGCATTCGGCCGGGCTGAACTGCACGCACATCGAGTTTAGCTTTTCGACGCCGACGCCGTGTTCGCCTGTCACGGTTCCGCCCATGGCGACGCTGGTCTCGAGGATCTCCGCTCCAAACAGTTCGCAGCGGTGCAATTGGTCGGCATCGTTGGCGTCGAAAAGGATCAGCGGATGCAGGTTGCCGTCGCCGGCATGGAACACGTTGGCGCAGCGCAGGCCGTACTTCTTTTCCATTTGCTGGATGGCCAGCAGGATGTCGGCGAGCCGCTTGCGCGGAATGGTCGAATCCATGCACATGTAGTCGGGGCTCAGGCGCCCGGACGCGGGGAATGCGTTCTTGCGCCCGCTCCAGAACCTCAGCCGCTCGGCCTCGTCGCGGCTGATCGCCAGCGCCGCGGCGCCGTTGGCCCGCAGCACTTCGCTCATGCGCCCGATCTCTTCTTCCACTTCTTCCGGAGTGCCGTCGCTCTCGCACAGCAGGATGGCTTCGGCAGTGAGGTCGTAGCCGGCATGGACGTAATCTTCCACGGCCGCCGTCATAGGCTTGTCCATCATCTCCAGCCCGGCCGGGATGATCCCGGCGGCGATGATGGCCGCCACCGCGTCGCCGGCTTTGCGCACATCGTCAAAGCTGGCCATGATGCAGCGCGCCAATTGCGGCTTGGCTATCAGCTTCACGGTGACTTCGGTGGCAATCGCCAGCATGCCCTCGCTGCCGACGACGACGCTCAGCAGGTCGTAACCGGCCGAGTCGAGCGCGCCGCTGCCGAACTCCACCGGCTCGCCTTCCACCGTGAAGCCACGCACCTTCAGCACGTTGTGCAACGTCAGCCCGTATTTGAGGCAATGCACGCCGCCCGAGTTTTCGGCGACATTGCCGCCGATGGTGCAGGCGATCTGGCTCGACGGATCGGGTGCGTAGTACAGCCCGTAGGACGCGGCGGCCTCGCTGATGGCCAGATTGCGCACGCCGCACTCCACGGTGGCGGTGCGCGCCGCCGGGTCGAGCTCCAGGATCCGGTTGAACCTGGCCAGCGACAGGGTGACACCCATGGCATTGGGCATGGCGCCGCCGGACAGGCTGGTGCCGGCGCCGCGCGCCACCACCGGCACATCCAGCGCATGGCAGGCGCGCAGCACGGCCTGCACCTCGGCCCGCGTTTGCGGCAGGGCGACGACCAGCGGCCTCTGGCGGTATGCCGTCAGGCCATCGCACTCGTAGGGCGTGGTTTCCTCGGCGTTCCAGAGCAGGGCCTCGCGCGGCAACAGCCGTTGCAGGGCGGCGACTACTTCGGCCTGGCGCTGCGTCCGCTGAAGCGGCACGGTTTGATCGGGTGCATTCATGTTCGGTATCCTTGCACAGCTGGGTTCAAGGCGTTTTTCATCCTTGCCACTGTAGGCGAGCCCCCCGGGGTGCGCCAGTGAAGTTTTTTCACTGACCCGTCAAAAGCCGGCCGATTGGGACCAATTAGACGGCACCTGAGCCAAGTCAACAAGGTGGTTGGCCACTGGTGGCACCATGGTTTTGCGTAGTTTGCGCCTGCAACCCTGGGAGATCGCTGATGACCTGGATGTCCAACGCGGTGTTCGCCGTCGTGTTTCTGCTGGCTGCCACCGGCCTGTTCTTTTTCGTGGTCACCCGTGGCGCGCTGATCCTGCGCGGCCTGTCGCCTCGTCTGGCCGGCGAGAAAGCGCATGTTTACCCGATCTATTCGAACATGCGGCTGATCAAGCTGGTCGATTTTCAGCCTCTCATCTCGGCGATTTTGCTGTTCCAGTATCACTGGCTGGTGTCCAGGATCGTGGCCGGCCTGAAGGCGACCGACCTGCGCGACAAGAAAGTGCTGGTCACCTCCTGTGCTTTCGGCAACGTCATGCCCCGGGTGGTGCAAGCGGCGCTCGAGTCCGGCGCGCAGCGTGTTCTGATCGCCGACCTGATCCGCAATGAGCTGCTGCACGCCAGGAGCAAGCTGGAAGCGTACTCCGGCAAGGTCGAATACATCGAAGACGACGCCACCGCCATGAAGCAGGCCGACGGCCTGGTGGACGCCAACGTGATCTTCTTCCTGCTGCACGAGTTGCCGCACCCCCTGAAGGCACGCGCTCTAAGTGAAGCCGGCCGGATGCTGGCTCCCGGCGGAAAGCTTTACCTGGCCGAATTCCATCGGCCGGAACTGTGGGTGTTGCGGGCGCTGAGCTGGACCTACTTCACGGTGTTCGAGCCGCTCGGCCTGGCGCTGTGGGACAGCCATGACCCGCTGGCCTGCCTGCAGCAGATGGGTGGCTGGTCGGTCGAGCGCAGCACTTGCCTGTTCGGCAATTTTCAGATCATCACCGCGACCAAGCTGTAGCCGATTTAAATATCAGCCAGCTTGCGGCAAAGGTCGTCTGACAGAACTGCGGCTTGAGATCCTCGAACGCCATCTGATCGCAGGCAAAGCGAACCCGCATGAAAAACAGGCCCGTGTCGCGGTCGTTGTATTGGTGCCAAAATAGGCATTTGCCCTTCGCAAGCTGGAGCTTTCATGGCCTACAAAGACTTCAACATGGACAGCCATTGGTTGCCCTTCACCCCGAATCGCCACTTTCGCAAGAGCCCCCGGATCTTCGTCGCGGCGGATGGAATGCACTTCACCACCCATGACGGCAAGAAGGTCGTGGACGGCATCTCCAGCCTGTGGTGTGTGGGAGCCGGTCACAACCGCAAACCCATCAATGAGGCCATCAAGAAGCAGCTTGATACCCTGGACTACGCGACCGCCTTCCAGGCCTCCAACGACCGCGCTTTCGAAGCCGCTTCGATGATCGCGGCAATGGCGCCGGGCGACTTGAACAAGGTGCTGTTCTGCAATTCAGGATCGGAAGCGGCGGACACCTCGCTGAAGGTGGCCCTGGCGTACCACCGAGCCCGCGGCGAAGGACATCGCAACGTCTTCATCGGCCGCGAAAAGGGCTATCACGGCGTCGGCTTCGGTGGCATGAGCGTCGGTGGCATCCCGGCCAACCGCAAGGTCTACGGCAACGCCTTGCTGCCGCGTGTCGACCACCTGCGATTCATCCATGATCCAATGAACAACGCCTACGTTCATAACCAGGAACCGGTGTGGCAGGAGGACATCCTCGCTGAGCTGGAAAACCGCATCCTGCCGCTGCACGACCCGAGCAACGTGGCGGCCGTGATCGTCGAGCCTGTGGCCGGCAGCGCCGGATGGTACCTGCCGCCCAAGGGCTACTTGCAGCGCTTGCGCGAGATCTGCGACAAGCACGGCATCCTGCTGATCTTCGACGAGGTGATCACCGGCTTTGGCCGCATGGGCACCAACTTCGCCGCGGACTTCTATGGCGTCGTGCCCGACATGCTGAACTTCGCCAAGTGCGTCACCAATGGCGTGATCCCGCTGGGCGGCGTCATCTGCCGCGACAAGCTGTATGACGCCATGATGAAGACCGAAGCCCCCGAGCACGTCATCGAGTTCTTCCACGGTTACACCTACTCCGGCCACCCGGTAGCGTGTGCCGGGGCAATTGCGACCTTGAGCCTCTACAAGGAAGAAAACCTGTTCCAGCGAGCCGGCGAGATGGGCAAGGTGCTGGGCGATGCCTTTCACAGCACCTTCAAGGGGTTGCCGAACGTGATCGGCATCCGCAGCCTCGGCCTGGCCGCCGCGGTGGAACTGGCTCCGATTGCGGGCAGCCCGGGCAAGCGCGCCTACGACATCTTCATGGATTGTTTCCAGCGCGGCGCGCTGGTGCGCGCGGCCGGTGACGTGCTGGTGATCGCGCCGCCGTACATCGTCGAGAAGGAACACATCGACACGTTGGTCAACACCCTGGCCGACTCGATCAGAAAAAACGCCTGAGCCTCGCGCAGACTGCGCAAGAGGGCTCGATCACCTCGCACCCGTGGCTGCTCAACGCTTTTGCCTGATGCTGCGCCGCATGTCTTCGCAATAGTCCTTCCGGGACGGCTGCGGCGGATGTGGCGCCGACTGGACGCGCAGTGCGGCCGTGGTCATATGTTGCGGCACACCGAGTCTCGGGTCCACATGGCCGACACCCGCGACCAGGACGACCGTCTTGCCCGGCACGGCGACCTGGGCCAGGGTTTGCGCCATCGCCCGGTCACGCGCGATCTGCACGCGCGTCATGGGCTGGATCTGGGTCTCAGGCAGCAACTCGCAATGCCCGATCCGGATCGCGTTTTGCTGGGCCTTCAATGCGGGCTCCGGCAGGAGGGTGTCGAGCGTGGTGTCGGACATGACCGTGCGCATCTGGGCTCGCGGCAGATTGGCGCCCACCACCGGCACACCCGCCGCTACGGCGGCCATCACCGCCGGTCGATACGGTTGCCATGGCCATCCGGCGTCGCCCCACCGCAGGGCCGACTGCACTGCCTCTTCAGAGGCGTCGCGCGGCAGGCCGGCGGTCGAGTTGCCCTGCTCGGCCATTTCCATCGCCACAGCGGCGAGACGGCCACGCGCGGCCAGGGCCTGTACGATCTGCCGGTGCAATTCCTGGTGTTCAGAAGTGTCGTGTTGCTCGCCCAGCAGCAGCACGTCGGTCGCACCCATGCTGTCGACGCGGGCCAGCATGGCGGGCGTCGGCGATGGCGATGAACATGCCGAGAGGACGGCGACGGCGAGGGCTGTGTGGGCGATCAGGCGGCGCATCGGGTGATACTAAGCCCTCCCGCACCGGTGTGCAGGCTGCCACAAGCGGTGTACCAAATCGAAGGGATTCGTTGCGACAGCGCTCAGTGCATGATGAGCGGGTTTTGTGCCAGTTCGGCGTAGCCGTCCAGCGTCTCCTCGACCTCTTCCTGGGTCGGTGTGTTCAGCTGCCAGGCATTGATCTGCCGCTGGAAGGCTTCGGCCCAGGAACCATCCAGATAGACTTCCTTGTTCGACCGCTTGTCGACGATTTCGAAGCCGTGCCGCGCGATTCGGGGAGCCGGCTCGCCTTCGGCCGGTTCGTTCGCCTGCATGTGCACAACGACAAAGGCGTCAGAGTCATAGAGCATTTGCATGGTGGGTTCCTTTGCTACTTGCACATAGCAACGTTTAGACCGGTTTCAAGGAGGACGGGTAAACGCTGGCAGAACCTCCCTTGGCTCTCAGAGTAGGCAGCAGGCGGCTCAGCCCCTGTCGGTAGAAGACCACTGCTGGTCGATCCAATCGCCGTTCGGGTGTGTCAGACGCAGGCGCACCGGGGCGTAATCCAGACTGGGGCCGAGCCAAAGTTCTACCTTCTGGTCGAACTCCTTGCGCGGATTGCGGATGAGCTTGAGTGCTTTCATCGCTCCGCCCGGCAGCTGCAACTGCTCTTCGCCCTCGACCGTAAACTGCCACGATTCAGCGTCGCGGGTACCGGCCGTCTGGATGGCAATCGTGGCGGGCGGCCGGAACTTGCCGGGTGCGCCGGCAATCATCGCGCCGAGTTGCAGCATCACGCTCAACCGGTCCTGCGCCCCCGCCAGGAGCGGGGCGTCCGGCCGGTTGCTGCTGAAGCTGACCTTGCCTTTCTCGCGCTCGAAGTGGGCGGCTTCCTCACGGCGTCCCTTGTCCGAGAAACGCACGGGGGCGAGGCCCTCGGGCGTGATCTTTCCCGTGCTTCGTTGGGTGCGCGCGGGCAGCATCGGCGCGTGGAGTTCCAGCTTGGCCTCGTAGCTGCTGCCGTCGTGGCGCCAGTCCAGCTCGCTGCTGGCTTGCCACATCAAGCCACGGCTTTGCGCGGTGACCTCGTAGTGCAGCCGAACCGAAGGCGGAATGTTCAAGGCCAGCGGAATGGCATGGGTTTCAGCCGTTGCGTGCGGCACTGGCAGGGTCGCGGCTGCGATCACAGGCAGCGGCGCAGCGGCGACCACCAAGCGCACCGGCTCCGTCGAATCCCTGAGCGGCCGCGGGGCTGGATCGACAGCCGCGATCGCGCGCGCCGCTTTTTTGGGGACCGGCAACATTGCCGTGGGCGGCGCTTCCACTTCAGGGGACGGCGGCGCGCTGATGGTGCGCGTGACCAGAGGGCTTGCGTGGCCCGCTCGCTGGGGGACGCGATGGGGCTCGGGCGCTGCGCGCAGCAGCCAAAAGTGGATCGCCATGACCGCCGCCGTCAGGCCCAGCAGCGGGCGCCATGGCACGGACGGGTTCATCCGCGATACCCCAGGTCGCTCGACAGCTGCCGCGCCGCCGCGCGCAGCGGCTGATCCACCGCGCCTCCCCATTCCGGATCGAAAGTACCCACGGGTCCCAGCGCCACGATGCCCAACGCGATATGTCCGTCGGAATCGAACACCGGCACGCAAAAGCCGACAATGCCGGGGAGCAGGGTGTCCACCACACGGGAGGCGCCGCGCTGGCGCACTTCTTCCAGCACCGCCCTGGCTTCGGCGAGGGTCGCCGGCACGTCGGAGCGGCCTTGCTTCTGGGCCCGCGCGATCTCGTCCTTGAGCAGCGGCGTGATCGCCTCGCGTGACAGATAGGCCGCGAAGCAGCGGCCCGTGGCGGACGAAAGCAGTGGCATCACGTCTCCGAGCCGCAGGTTGACTGTGACGGCCTGGGGCGACTCTTCCCAATGCACCACAGTCGGGCCATGGTTGCCCCATACTGCCAGAGCCAGCGTGTGCCCGATTTGTTCCATGAGACCCGTGATCCGCTCGCGCGCCAGCTTGACCGCATCCAGTCGGGACAATGAAGCAAGGCCGAGTTTGAGCGAAGCCGGCCCGAGGTCGTAGCGGGTACTGGACGCGTCCTGCACCACTAGCTGCAGCCGCTGGAAACTCACCAGGTAGCGATGCGCCTTGGCAGCGCTCATCCCCGCGGCAGCGGCCAGATCGCGAAGCATCAAGGCGCCGGGAGCGCGCGACAATGCTTCCAGCAATGCGAAGCCGACCTCCACGGATTGAATGCCGGCGCGCTCCTTCATCCGCCACGGCGTCCGGTAGAATTACGATAAGGTAAATTCATTTCACAATGCGTAACGTCAACGGACTCTAACGCATCCAACCTGCGCCCGCAATCATGAAGCTTGCAACCTACAAAGACGGGTCCCGCGACGGACAATTGGTCGTGGTCTCGCGAGACCTCGGCACAGCGCATTACGCGACCGGCATAGCCGACAGGTTGCAGCAAGTGCTGGACGACTGGGGCTTCGTGTCACCGCAACTGCAGGACCTGTCCGAGACCCTGAACAACGGCAAGGCGCGCCATGCGTTCGCTTTCGATCCGGCCCTGTGCATGGCGCCATTGCCACGTGCCTACCAGTGGGCCGACGGCTCGGCCTACATCAACCACGTCGAACTGGTGCGGGCCGCGCGCAGCAGCGAGGTGCCGGACACCTATTACACCGACCCGTTGATGTACCAGGGCGGAAGCGACGACTTCCTTGGCCCTTGCGACGACGTGATCGTTCCCAAGGAGGAATACGGCATCGACTTCGAGGCCGAAATCGCGGTGATCACGGGCGACGTTCGCATGACGGCCACGCCCGACGAGGCTCTGGACGGCATCCGGCTGGTGATGATCGCCAACGACGTGAGCCTGCGCAACCTGATCCCGGCCGAACTGGCCAAGGGCTTCGGCTTTTTTCAGAGCAAGCCGGCCACCGCTTTCAGCCCGGTGGCCGTGACGCTGGATGAACTGGGGGAATCCTGGGACCAGGGACGGCTGCATCTGACGCTTCAAAGCGCCTGGAACGGCCGCAAGGTCGGCATGTGCGAGGCCGGTCCGGAAATGACCTTCCACTTCGGCCAGCTGATCGCGCACATCTGCAAGACGCGCAATGTGCGCGCAGGCAGCATCGTCGGTTCGGGCACCGTGAGCAACAAGGGCGTGGCGCGTGCCGACGGCAAGACCGAGTGGCCCAAGGGCTATAGCTGCATCGCCGAAAAGCGCGCCATCGAAACCATCCTGCACGGCAAGCCTTCGACCGAATTCATGAAGTTCGGCGACACCATCCGCATCGAGATGAAGGGCAAGGACGGACAGAGCATCTTCGGGGTGATCGAGCAGAAGATTGCGCCGCTGGCGAAATAGTGGGGCTGACCGACTCGAAAGAAGGCCCTTCGCCTTCCGTCAGGGCGGCATCACAACCGCAGCCAGGGCGTCCCGGTCTCTTCGGCCTTGGCCTTGGCCAGCGTGTCCAGGAAAGTGTCGCACCACCAGTGCACGTCGTATTCGCGGATGGTGCGCATCAAGTTGTTGTGTCTCTGCCTGCGCTCTTCCAGGGGCATCTGCAAGGCGAGGTGGATCGCACTGGCCGTGCCTTCGATGTCATAGGGGTTGACCAGCAAGGCCTCACCGAGTTGCTCGGCGGCGCCGGCGAAGCGTGACAGCACCAGCACGCCCGGGTCCTGCGGGTCTTGCGCCGCGAGAAACTCCTTGGCCACCAGGTTCATGCCATCGCGCAGCGGCGTCACCAGAGCCACGCGGCTGGCCCGGTACAAGCCCGGCAGGCGCGCGCGAGCCACCGTGCGATGCATATAGCGCACCGGCATCCAGTCCAGCTCCCCGAAGTTGCCGTTGATCGAGCCGCAGATGCTTTCGAGCTCATGCAGGATGTCGCTATAGGCGCTTACGTCCTCGCGGCTGGGCGAGGCGATCTGGATCAACGTGGCGACCCGGTGGGTCTCGGGATATTTCTGCAGCACTTCCCGGAAAGCGCGCATGCGTTGCGGCAGTCCCTTGGAGTAGTCGAGCCGATCCACGCCGACCAACAGCTTGCGCCGCGAATACTCGCGCCGCATCCGCTCGTACATCTCACGGCCTTCGGGCGCTTCGGCCAATGCCGTGAACTCCTCCACGTCGATGCCGATCGGGAACGCCCCGGCCTGGACCGTGCGATTGAAAGCGCGCCAGCGTCCATCGCCCAGGCTCTGGGCATGCGCCTCGGTTTCGACATAGCGGCAAAAGTGCGCATGATCCGCCTGACTCTGAAAGCCAACCAGGTCGTAGGCGAACAGTGCCCTGATCAGCCAGTCGTGCCCGGGAATGGCCGCCAGGATCAGCGGCGGCGGCAGCGGAATGTGAAGGAAGAACCCGATCCGCTGCGTACAACCCAGAGCGCGAAGTTCGGCTGCCAGCGGGATCAGGTGGTAATCGTGGATCCAGATGATGTCGTCGTCGCGCAACAGCGGCTTGAGCTTGCGCGCAAACAGCTGGTTGGCCCGGCGATATCCCGCGATGTAGCCGGCGTCGAAGTCGGCCAGGTCCAGACGGTAATGGAACACCGGCCACAGCACGCCATTGGAATACCCGGCATAGAAAGAGTCGTGGTCTTCCCGGCTCAAGTCGAGTGTGACCAGCCTCACGGTGCCCGCCTGCTGGCTGTGCAGCTCGCCTTCGCCCGGCTTGCCGCCCTGCGCCGCTTCGATGATCTTGCCGCTCCAGCCGAACCAAAGCCCGCCCGTGTTGTTCAGCACGTCACCCAAGGCCACCGCCAGGCCGCCGGCCGACGTCTTACGCGGGTCCGCCACGCGGTTGGAGACGACGACCAGACGAGCCATGCCGATTTCTCTTCAGATCACCGAATCCCACGGTGCCGACAGGCGCACCGCGGCGTTGATCAGGCCGACCATCGAGTAGGTCTGGGGAAAATTGCCCCACATCTCGCCGGTCACCGGATGGGTGTCTTCGGACAGCAGTCCAAGCGGATTGCGGCTCTTGAGCATCACTTCGAAAATCTCGCGGGCCTGGCCTTTGCGGCCGATCCGCGCCAACGCGTCGATGCGCCAGAAGGTGCAGATGTTGAAGGCGGTTTCGGGTTTGCCGAAATCGTCCGGCGCTTCGTAGCGCCGCATGTAGGGGCCGTCGCATAGCGATTCCTCCAGGGCCTGCACGGTGGAGATGAAGCGCGAATCGTTCGGGTCGATGAAGTTGACCTCGGCCATGAGCAGCACGCTCGCATCCAGGTCCTGGCCACCGAAGCTTTCGGCGAAGGCCTGACGGCGGTCGTTCCACGATTCCTTCAGGATGCGCTGGCGAATCACGTCGGCGCGCTCGCGCCAGTGGCGGATCCGATCGGGCAATTGCAGCGCGGCGGCAACCTTGGCCAGCCGGTCGCAGGCGGCCCAGCACATCAGCGCCGAGGAAGTGTGAACGCGCGCGCGCGTGCGCAGCTCCCACATGCCGGCGTCGGGCAAGTCGTAGACCCGAAAGGCCTGCTCGCCCACAGCTTCCAGATAGCCAAACTCGGCCTTGCCGGCGCGGCGGAACAGCCGATGGTCGTGGAACGACTGCGAGGCGCCCAGGATGATGTTGCCGTAGACGTCATGCTGGAAATGCTGCTGCGCCTGGTTGCCCACCCTGACGGGGCCCTGGCCGCGATAGCCCGGCAGGTGTTCCAGGATCGCTTCGGGCAACTGCTCCTCCTGGCCGATGCCGTACAGCGGCTGGATGTGTCCGCCGCCGCACCGCACCACCACATTGTTCAGCCAGCGCAGGTATTCCTCCATCGTCGCGACTTCGGACAGGCTGTTGAGCGCCCGGACCACGAAGAAGGCGTCACGCAACCAGCAGAACCGGTAATCCCAGTTGCGGCCGCTGTGGGGCGCCTCGGGGATGCTGGTGGTCATGGCCGCGACGATGGCGCCGGTGTCCTCGAACAGCGACATCTTGAGCGTGATGGCTGCGCGGATGACCGCGTCCTGCCACTCGAGCGGCAGCGACAGGGCGCGGGTCCAGCTGCGCCAGTAGCTGGCGGTTTCCTGCTCGAAGCGCAGCGCCGTGTCTTCGATGCCCGTGAGCAGCGTTTCGTTGGGACCCAGAATGAAGTTCATCGGCCGGTCGAGCACGAAACAGGTTTCGGCCAGCAGATAACTCAGAGGGGCATCGCTATTGAGGCGAAGTGCCTGGCTGGAGCCGACATACAGCAGGTGCGTGCTGCCCTGCGTCACCGTCGGCGCTTGCCGGCCCCAGTCGAAGCGAGGGCGTGTCAGCACCCGAACCCGGGGCGAGCCTGACAGCACCTTGACCCGCCGGACCAGCGTCAATGGCCGGAACATCCGCCCGCGGCTGAAAAAGCGGGGAGCGAAATCCGTCACCTCGATGCCTTGTCCCTGCGCGTCGAACAGGCGGGTCCGCAGAATGGCCGTATTGGGTTCGTAGGCTTGTTCGCTGCGAGCGAAATTCTCCAGCTCGAAGGCCCACATGCCGCCATTGACGCTGGGATCGAGCAAGCTGTTGAATACCGGATCGCCGTCGAAACGCGGCAGGCAGCACCAGACGATGCGTGCGCGCTCGTCGATCAGCGCGCTGTAAGCACAGTTGCCGATCACGCCCAGGTTGAGCGAGGCCTCGGGCGTTGCGGGGGCTTGTGCCGGCAGGTTCATGAATGGGTCCTGGCGGCCCTGGCGGCCATGGCTGCCTGCATCTGGTAGCGGAACACGGCTGCGGACGGAAGGCGCTGGAATGCCACGCTCGCGCCCTCGCCGACTTTGACGCCCAGGCCGTGCAGGCGTTGCACGGTCGCGAAACCGACCTCATCCGTGAAGTCATCGCCCACGAAAACCGGACAGCGCCCGGCGAACGGCGGCTCCTGCATGAAGGCTTCGATGGCGTGGCCTTTGCTCGCGCCCCCTGGTTTGGCCTCGACAACCATCTTGCCGCGCAACAACGTGAGGCCGGGCGACTCCTCGACCGCCGCCTGCATCGCGCGAAGGCATTCCACCTCGAGTTCCGGCGCCTGACGGTAATGCAGTGCCAGCGAACCGCGCTTGCTTTCCACCCGCAGCGCGGGATGTTCGGCGGCCAGCGCCGCCGCTGCCGTTTCGACCTGCTGGAGCGGGTGCGTCGACATCAGCGTCACCTTCCCGGCCGCGTCACGGCGTTCGGTCCCATGCACACCGGCTGTCGGCAGTCGCAGGGGATTCAGGAACTCATCGATCTGCTCGATCGGACGGCCCGAAATCAGGGCCAGCGCACCGCCGAGATAGTTGTTCACCGCCTCGAGCGTGCCGACCAGGCCGGACGGCACGATGACTGCTTCGGGCTGGGGCGCCAAGTCCACCAGCGTGCCATCGAAATCGAGAAAAAGCGCACAGGAGGGAGAAAGAATGTCGACCAAATCCATCGTGACTGACCCTAGCAGAGGCCGGCGTCAGGCACCAGACGTGCGTGCGCCACTGAAGCGTAGGACTCTGCCTACGGTCGAGTGAGAATGGTGACGTTTGCAGCGGTGGAATATGCTGCGAACCCACCAAGATCGACATGTCATCGGCCATTCATGAAAACACCCTTCTATCGCGCAGCAATGCTGACTGCCTGGTTCACGCTGCAAGGAGTTGGGTCAGCCCAGGCTCAGCCGGTCTCCCCGCTGCCGAAAGTGGAGGGCGCCTGGGTTCGCAGTTCGGTGCCGGGCCAGCAAGGTACCGGCGCCTTCATGAAGCTGACTGCCAGGGAACCGATGAAATTGGTGGGTGTAAGCACCCCCGTGGCCGGCACCGCCGAACTCCATCAAATGAAGCTCGAAGGGGATCTGATGCTGATGCGCCCAGTGCCTCAGGTGGACCTGCCCGCCGGACGCACCGTGGAATTCAAGTCCGGTGGCTACCACCTCATGCTGATGGATCTGAAGCAGCCGTTGCTGGCGGGGTCGACAGTCCCGCTGACCCTCCTGCTGCGCGACTCGCGAGGGGTTGCAAGCAAGCTGGAACTGAATGTGCCGGTCGCCATCAGGGCGCCCGGCGGCGCCGCGGCTCCGACGGACGGGTACAAGAGGTGACACCGGCGGCGTCGCCAGCCAGGAGAGCTTCGGGTAAGCTGCGGATACAAGTTAACTTCAGTGAGCGCAGCCATGAGCGATAACCAGAATTTCGGCTTCGGAAAATTTGTGCCGGGCTTCGACTTCCTGCAGAACCTGGCCAAGGGCGCGAGTCAGACGCTCCCTGCCATGCCGAACCTGTCGAACTGGATCGCGCCCACGCTGAATCTCGAGGAGCTGGAAAAGCGGATCGGTGAGCTCAAAGCGGTTCACTTCTGGCTGGACCAGAATTCCAAGGCGCTGGGCGCCACCATCCAGGCGCTCGAAGTGCAGAAGATGACCCTGGCCACGCTCAAGGGCATGAACTTCAACATGGGCGAAGTTGCCAACGCGCTCAAGCTCAAGACCCCCGACAACCTGTTCGGCGCTGCGCAGGCAGTCAGCGAAACGCCCGGCAGCGGCGAGGAGAGGGCTGCCGAGGCTCCTGAGCCGAGCACCAAACCCAAGCCTGCGCGCCGCAAAGGCGCGAGCGCGCCGACCCAGCCGGCCACGGGAGTGGTCGACCCGCTGCAATGGTGGGGCGCGCTTACCCAGCAGTTTCAGCAGATCGCTGCCACGGCGATGAAGGACGCGTCGGTGCAGACGGCCGCCGACGCGGCCAGGCACCTGGCCACTGCTGGCGGCAAACAAGTTCTCAAGGCCGCCAGCGGCATGGCCAGGTCAGCGGACCGAACTACGGCCGGCAAGAGCGCGGCCAAGCGCAGCGCCAGGAAGAAATGAAACTCTTCCCGTTCGGTCATGCCACCCATCCGCAATGGCGGATGGCGGCCGGATTGGTGCTGGCGCAGTTGCGCGCCCAGATGGCATTGCACGACTACGCCAAGGCGCCCACGCTCGGGCTCCTGTACATCACTGACCACTACGCGCCGTCGGCGCAGGACATCCTGGACCACCTGAGTGCGGAGCTGCCGGAAGTCACCGACTGGTCCGGCACCGTGGGGGTTGGCATCGCCTCTTCGAATGTCGAGTACTTCGACGAGCCCGCCATGGCGCTCATGCTTTGTGAGCTGCCGTCCGATCAGTACCGCGTGTTCTCTGGTGTCGCGCCGCTGTCGGTCGGTGACGGCATGGGCTTCGAGCCGTATACGGCGTTGGTGCACGCCGATGCGAGTACGCCGGACGTCGCCGAACTGATCGCCGAAATGGCGGGGCGCACCACCACCGGCTATCTGTTCGGCGGGCTGGCTTCCAGCCGGCGCGGCGCCGTTCAGTTCGCTGTCGGCGGCAACGGCAATATCAAGGGGCACGGCGCGGCCGGCGGGGTTTTTTGCGGCGGCCTTTCGGGAGTGGCCTTTGGTGAAGGCATCTCGCTGGTGTCCCGGGTGACGCAGGGGTGCCAACCCGTTGCCGCGCAGCGGGTGATCACGGCGGCGCAAGGCAACGTGATCACCGAACTGGATGGAGAGCCGGCGCTGGATGTGCTGTTGCGCGACACCGGCATCTCGCTCGATCAGCCCGAGACTGCGATGTCGGCATTGCGCGCCACGCTGGTCGGACTGACGCAGCCCGGCAGCGATGCGGTCAGCCGCACCGGCACTTTCGGCGCCGATGTGGTGGTGCGGCACATCATCGGCCTGGATGCCGCCCGCAATGCGGTGGCCGTTGCCGACCAGGTCGCGCCCGGCATGCGAATGGCTTTCTGCAAACGCAATCCGCAGGCCGCCCGGGCCGACCTGATGCGCATTTGCGCCGAGATTCGCGAGGAACTGGAGCCCGAGGAGATGCCGCTGCCTGTTGCCGTCGCACTGTCGGCCCCGGAAGCCCAGTTCACTCCCAGTCCCGCGCGGCGCATCGCAGGGGCTGTGTATGTCAGTTGTGCCGGGCGTGGCGGCCCCCATTTTGGCGGCCCCAGCGCGGAACTGCAGATCGTTCGCCGGGCCCTGGGAGACGTCCCGCTGGTGGGCTTTTTTGCCGGCGGTGAGATCGCCCGGCACCACCTATACGGCTATACCGGCGTTCTGACGGTGTTTCGCTAGCGCCGCAGCGCTACCCGCTCCATGCGCTCGACGAATGAGGGGCGAGCGCCCGGCTGATCGGCAATGTAGCGCAACATCGCTGACACGCCTGCGCCGTTGGCACACACTGGCGGCATCGTTGATGGGAGCAGCAATGCGAGTGAGCCTTTCGAAGAGGGAGACGGTGCTTCTGGTGGCCTGCCTGGGCGTGCTGGCAGTGGCCGTGTTCGCGCCGGCCGTTGCCCAGCCAACCAGCTATCACGCGTTTGCCGACCAGAGGGTATTCGGCGGCGTTCCTTTCGCGATGGACGTGCTTTCCAACCTGTCCTTCGCGCTTGCGGGGCTGGCGGGCATGCACTTCCTGCGGACGACACCGCCCGATGCGCTGAGCTCTGTCCAGCGCGCCATGTCGGCCCTTTTTTTCGCGGGACTCCTGCTCACGGCGGCGCTATCGGGGTGGTATCACTGGCAGCCTGACGACGCCGGTCTGGCCGTGGACCGCGGCGGCATGGCCGTGGCGTTTGCCGGTTTGCTGGGACTGGCTGTCGCCGGTCCCGTCAGCGAACGTGCAGGTGTGACGTTGGCGCTGGCCGTAGGGGTGCTCGCGCCGCTCAGCATCTGGTTGTGGGCGGCGACCGGTAACGTGCTGCCTTGGGCGGCGCTGCAATCCGGCGGCCTGCTGCTGCTGGTGTGGCTGGCCTGGCTGCGGCCTCTCCACCAGGGCCTGGAGATTCGCTTGGGCCTGATCGTCCTGGCCTATGCCCTCGCCAAGCTGCTCGAGCTGAACGACCATTCCATCTACGCGCTCAGCGGCGGGCTGGTCTCCGGCCACACGCTCAAGCATGGGGTCGCCGCGTTGGCCGCGGTTCCCGTCATCACCGGTCTCAGGGCGCTGCGCCGGTCAAGGCAGAACGCCGCCGATGGACGCGGGAAACTGCCGGACCGCCGAATCGGACGCGCTTGAAGTTCAAGGAGCAACGCGTATGACTACCGCCGTTGCCGCTGCCCGGGCCCACCCGCCGGCGCACGAGCACCCGAATCAGTTCGCCTTGCTGAAGCAGCGCCGCTTCGCGCCGTTCTTCTGGACGCAGTTCTCGGCCACCAGTGGCCAGCGGGTTGCGCAAGGCACGCCCTGCAGTCGCCCGTCGCTCAAACTGTCTTGCGCCGTACAAGGCGGGCAAAAAGAGAGCGGGTAAGTAGCGGTTACGGGACGGCACTATTGGCGGACCCCAAAAAACAGTACTGCTGCCGCTCCAGCGGTGCCCTAGTGTTCTAGGCGGCAGAAGCAATAGACGAACTGCTGCTGTGCTCCCCAAGGGGTCGTATGTTGGTCAAAGCTGCTTTCGACCAACGTGAAACGCGGGCCGAACTCGCCGTGCAGTTGATCTGGCGCGTACCGCACAACAGGCAAGCCGCTGCACTGTTGCGGACCATCGGGGCCGAAGGTGCCTACGATGGCGTAACCACCTGGCCTCAGCGCGCGCAGCGCTTGCCGGACGTATTGCTGGCGCTCATTCTCGTTCGTGAGGAAGTGGAACACGGCGCGGTCGTGCCACACATCGAATGATGCCCTTTCGAATGGGAAAGTCAGCACGTCCGCTGCCATCCAGCCAACCTTGTCGGCACGCGGCCCTAGCCGCTGTTGCGACACCTCCAGAGCCTTCGCGGAAATATCGAGCACCGAAACATGCTGGTACTTCGCGTCCAGCAAATCATCCACGAGCGTTGCCTCGCCGCCGCCTACGTCAATGATCGAGGCAGTGAACGGGAGACCTGTGCGCTGGATGTAGGCAAGCGAAGTCTTGAGGTGCGGCGCGTACCAACTCACCGCTTCAGGCGACTTGGTTTGATAGACGGATTCCCAGTGCGACTTCGGTTCCATGGCGGCTCCTGCTCGTGGGGCCGATGATAGTGCAGCCCCGGCACGCGGAACCGAATTGCTGTTTCCAGACACCTCGACGTTCTGATGCTGGGAATTGCCGCAGGACAAGTCGCGTGTCGCGGCCCTACACCATAAGCGCTACAGTATCCTGAGCTATGCCTGGGGCCAGCGCGTTCGGGCTTCGGGGGCCGCACCGGGCAGCCTGCGCCTGCCTCAGAATGACAAGGACGCGGCGCCTGACTTCAATCGTTCGTGCATGGCGCTGGCGCCCTGGATGGTGACGCCCTCACGGAAGCTTTCCTGTGTGTAGCCGCGCAATTTGACGCAAGGAGGGCAGGCCCAGATCGTGCCGCCGCGCGCCACGAAGTCATCGATCAGCGCTTTCAGCGGGTCCATGGGCTGCACGTGCGTGGAGTCGACCGCGCCCGTGCGCGCAAGGTCTACCGCGGCGCTGGTCAGGAAGGCATACACCTTCATTCCAGTGGTGATGGCGCCATTGGCCACCGTAAAGGAACCAGGCTTGTTACGAAGAGGCGGCAGACCGGTTTACGCTCGTCAGAACGAAGCTCGAAACGGCCGAATCGGTACGAGTCCACGAGCGCTTTCGACGGTCTCAAAGCTGGGCAGATTAGCAGAGGCTCAGCAGCAACACCCCGGGAGACCAGCATGACAGGAACCGTTCGCAGCGTTGACGCCGCCGTTCTGGAAACCAAGGTCAAGTCCATGTGCGAGCTCACCACCTATCTCGATGGCCTGCGCAAGGCAGGTGTTCGTGCGAGCTCGGTCGAACGTTGACCGCTGGAGCGCGGCTTGGGCCGACTCCGGTTGCTTGGGCCTGCCCTGAACCGGCTCACACGCCGCGGGCGCGGTCCTGCTTGAACCGCTGCACATAAACCGAGAAGCTGCCCCCGTCCAGAGCCTCGCGAATCTCGCGCATCAGGTTCAAGTAGTAGTGCAGGTTGTGAATGCTGGCGAGCATAGGGGCCAGCATCTCGCCGCAGCGTTCGAGGTGATGCAGGTAGGCCCTTGAGAAGCCGCCTGAGACGCTACCGTCCGCTCGAGTGCCGCCGCGGCAGGCGTAGCAGGTACAGGTTTCGTCCAGCGGTTGTTCGTCGCTGCGATGCCGCGCGTTGCGGATCTTCAGGTCGCCAAAGCGGGTGAACAGATGGCCGTTGCGCGCATTGCGCGTGGGCATCACACAGTCGAACATATCCACTCCGTTCGCGACCCCGTCGACAAGGTCTTCGGGCGTGCCGACCCCCATCAGGTAGCGCGGCTTGTGGACCGGCAGGCGATGCGGCGTATGCGCCATGATGCGCAACATCTCCTCCTTGGGCTCGCCGACGCTGACGCCACCGACGCCATAGCCCGGGAAATCCATTTCCACCAGCGCTGCCAGCGATTCTTCGCGCAGGTGCTCAAACATACCGCCCTGCGCGATGCCGAACAAGGCATTCGGATTTTTCAGCCGCGCGAACTCGCTCTTGCAGCGCTGGGCCCAGCGCCGGCTCAACTCCATCGAATAGCGCGCCTGCGCTTCGGTGGTGATGTGGCCCTTGGTGTCATACGGCGTGCATTCGTCGAACTGCATCACGATGTCGCTGTTGAGCAGTGTCTGAATCTGCATCGACACCTCCGGCGTGAGGAACAGCTTGTCGCCATTGACGGGCGAAGCGAACTTGACGCCTTCCTCGCTGATCTTGCGCATCTTCCCCAGGCTCCAGACCTGAAAGCCGCCAGAGTCGGTCAGGATGGGGCTGTTCCAGACTTCGAAGCGGTGCAGGCCGCCGAATTGCTTGAGCACGTCCAGGCCGGGCCGCATCCACAGGTGGAAGGTATTGCCCAGGATGATCTGGGCGCCCATTTCTTCGAGCGAACGAGGCGTCACGCCTTTGACGGTGCCGTAGGTTCCCACCGGCATGAAAATCGGCGTCTCGACCAAGCCATGATTGAGCGTCAGGCGGCCGCGGCGCGCGTGACCGTCGGTCTTGAGCAGTTCAAAATTCAGCACAGCGTTCAGGCGCGGGTCAGCAGCATGGCGTCGCCGTAGCTGAAAAAGCGATAGCGCTGCGCAATGGCGTGGCGGTACAGGTCCATGATGCGATCGTATCCGGCAAAGGCGCTCACCAGCATCAGGAGCGTCGAGCGTGGCAGATGAAAATTGGTCAGCAGCCGGTCGACCACACGAAACTCGAAGCCGGGCGTGATGAAGATCGACGTGTCGCCACTGGTCTGCCCGGTCTGCGCCCAGGATTCGAGCGTACGCACTGTCGTCGTTCCCACGGCGACCACGCGGCCGCCGCGCCCGCGCGTTGCCGCGATCGCTTCGATGGTGGGCGCCGGCACTTCGTACCATTCGCTGTGCATCGTGTGCTCGGCGATGTTCTCCACCTTCACTGGCTGGAAGGTGCCGGCGCCCACATGCAGCGTCACACTGGCGCGCCCGATGCCTCGGACCTCGAGCTGTTCGAGCAGCCCTTCGTCGAAATGCAAGGCCGCCGTGGGCGCGGCGACTGCGCCGGGATGCTTCGCAAAAACCGTTTGGTAGCGCTGGACGTCTTCGGTGGTGTCGCGATGTTCGATGTACGGCGGCAGCGGCACATGGCCATGGCGTTCCATCAGGGCGAAAGGGTCATCGCTCAAGGTAAAACGGAACAGCGAACCTTGTTCGTCCGGCCAGCGGCCATTCAGCGTCGCGGTAAAGCCGCCCTGCATCTTCAGGGCGGTGCCGGGCTGCGGCTTCTTGCTCACTCGCATGTGTGCCGCCACTTCGTGGCCGACGAGCACACGCTCGATCAGCAGTTCCGCCTTGCCGCCGGTAGGCTTCTCGCCGAACAGCCGCGCCTTGACCACCTTGGTGTCGTTGAAGACCAGCAGGTCACCGGGTTCCAGCAGGGCGGGCAATATACGAAAGATGCGGTCGACTGGCGTCGCGCTCGTCGCATCCAGCAGCCTCGAGGCGCTGCGCTCGGCAGCCGGATGTTGTGCGATCAGTTCGGGGGGCAGGGCGAAATAAAAATCGCCGACTTTGAAATTGCGCATGCTTGAGGACGTGACATGCCCGTGCCAAGTGCTGACGTTGAAGAAGGCAGAATTGTCCCATGCCCGAAACCAAGGTCCTATCCGAACCGCAAAAGGCCCTGCGCAAGCTGGGCCTGGCGCGCGACATCGATCTGGCCTTGCACCTGCCGCTGCGCTACGAGGATGAAACCAGCATCGTCAAGCTGCGCGATGCGCGAGAAGGCGACACGGCGCAGATCGAGGCCACGGTAACGGCTTGTGAGGTGGTCTACCGGCCACGGCGCCAATTGATGGTGACGGTAGACGACGGCAGTGATACCTGCGTACTTCGGTTCTTCAGTTTTTATCCTTCGCAGCAAAAGGCCTTGTCGGTGGGCACGCGGCTGCGCCTTCGGGGCGAACTGAAGGGCGGGTTCCTGGGCTGGCAGATGATCCATCCGTCGTTCAAGCAAGCAGGCGGCGAACTGCCGTCGGCATTGACGCCGGTGTATTCGACCGTCGCCAGCTTGCCGCAGGCCTATCTGCGCAAGGCGGTGCTCGGCGCGTTGACGCGGGC
>JBKJHN010000001.1:0-22391 GCA_046599015.1 Ramlibacter sp. | reverse complement strand
GATGGCAGCGTGACGGCGGGTAACGCCTCGGGCATCAATGACGGCGCCGCGTTCTTCGTGCTGGCCGATGCGGCCGCGGCAAACGCGGGCGGTCACAAGCCGATTGCCCGGCTGGTTTCTTATGCGGTGGCCGGCGTGCCCAACGAGATCATGGGCGAAGGCCCGATCCCGGCCACCAAGCTCGCGCTGAAGAAAGCGGGCATGCGGCTCGACCAGATCGACGTCATCGAATCGAATGAGGCGTTCGCGGCTCAGGCGATCGCGGTGTCCAGGGGTCTGGAGCTCGATCCGAAGAAGACCAACCCGAATGGCGGCGCCATTGCGCTGGGCCACCCGATTGGCGCTTCGGGTGCGGTTCTGGCCACCAAGGCGCTGTACGAGTTGCAGCGCGTCAACGGCAAGTACGCGCTGGTGACGATGTGCATCGGCGGCGGGCAGGGCATCGCGGCGATTTTCGAACGGCTCTGAGGCTCGCCTCACGCCGCCGGTCGATGGCGGTTTGCAGGCACGAATCAGTGCCCCCACCCCAACCCTCCCCCAAAGGGGGGGAGTAAGAGACCCTCTACGGCTTCTCCCGTCCGACAAACTGCGTGATCACCAGCAACAGCGAAGTGATCAAGACGATCAGCGTCGAAATGGCGGCGATGGTCGGGTCGACCTGATCGCGCAGCGCATTGAACATGTTGCGCGTGAGGGTCGAGTTGTCGCCGCCGGAGATGAACAGCGACACGATGATCTCGTCGAACGACGTGAGGAACGCCAGCACCGCCCCAGTCACCACGCTGAAGCGGATCTGCGGCAGGGTGACCAGCAGGAAAGCCTGGGCACGCGACGCGCCCAGGCTGCGCGCGACCCGCTCCTGGTTCAGGTCGAAGCCCTTGAGGGCCGAGCTCACCACCATCATCACCACCGGGATCGCCAGCATGCTGTGCGCGAGCACCAGGCCGGTCATCGTGTTGACCAGCTTCAGGCGCACGTACGCATAGAAGACGCCGATTCCGATCAGGATCACCGGCACCACCATCGGCGTCAGCAATACCACGGTGATCAGGCCCGCCTGCCGGAAGCGGGACACCAGCAGGCCATAGGCGGCCAGGGTACCCAGTGGTGTGGCGACCAGGGCGGTGAGCAGGCCCGCTTTCAGCGAGGTCCAGGTCGCCTGCATCCACGACGCCGATCCGAAGTAGCTGCGGTACCAGCGCAGCGACCATTCGCGCGGCGGAAACTCCAGATACTGCGATGCCGAAAAACTCATCGGGATCACCAGCAGGGTCGGGACGACGAGAAAGATCATCACCAGGACGCCGGCCGCATACAGCCAGAGCCTGGCGCCGTGGGTGATCTGCGTCTCGGTCGCGGGCTGACGCAGCCAGCTCATGGCGCTTCCCTCCCGCGCAGGACTTCTTCCAGCCGCACCAGCTTCGAGGCGGCGAGCATCAACGCCAGCGTCAGCACCAGCAGCACCACGCCCAGGGCGCTGGCTGCACCCCAGTTGAAGAAGATTTCGATGTCGTTGGCAATGCGGCTGGACACCATGATGACCTTGCCGCCACCGAGCACCGCGGGCGTGACGTAAAAGCCGAGG
Organism: Ramlibacter sp.; assembly: GCA_046599015.1. Classification (GTDB taxonomy): domain Bacteria; phylum Pseudomonadota; class Gammaproteobacteria; order Burkholderiales; family Burkholderiaceae_C; genus Ramlibacter. The sequence goes on along the minus strand of JBKJHN010000001.1, from coordinate 20,806 downwards.
CACAGGATGAAGACGATCAGGCATCCGGTGGTCAGGCCGGGCAGCGACAGCGGAAAGAAGACCAGCCAAAAGGATCGGGATGGGCTGGCGCCCAGGTTGGCAGCGGCCTTGAGCAGGTCGCGGTCGATGCCGCGCATGGCGGCGTACAGCGGCAGCACCATGAACGGCAGCATCACATGCACGGTGCCGATCAGCGTCCCGGTGAGGTTGTGCACCAAGGCCAGGGGTTCGTCCCACAGCCCGATCTCGATGGCCCAGTTGTTGATCAGGCCGCGCCGCTGCAACAGCACCAGCCAGGCATAGGTTCGCACCAGGAGGGAAGTCCACAGCGGCAGCAGTACCGCGATCATGCACAGCGTCGCCGCGCGCTTGGGCAGCTGGGACAGGAAGTACGCGAGGGGGTAACCCAGGACCACGCAGATCGCCGTGGTCAGGAAGCTGACCTGGAATGTCGTCCAGAAGGTGCGTGCATAGGAGGGTTGCTCCCACATTCGCCGGTAGTGTTCCAGGCTGAAGCTGCCGGCATCCGAAAGGAGCGAAAGATAGAACAGCCAGCCGACTGGCAGCAGCATGATCACGGTGACCAGCACCACGGCCGGAGACGTCAGTCCGAGCAGTGCAATGCGCTCGCGCAACGCGCTGCGCCTCAGTTGCAGGGCATTCGGCGCGGAGGTCAAGGATTCACCGCCTCATCGGCTTGCTCTGCCGCCAGCAAGATGGTGTGTTTCGACGCAAGCCCGAGTGAGATGGCATCGCCCGGCCGCAGCGCACCCGCGCTGCCGTGACCGGCACCTTCGCAGCGGATGCTCACCACTGACCCGTCCGCCAGCTGCGCCTGAAGCAAGGAACTTTCGCCCTGGTACACCGTCGCCAGCAGGCGCGCGTCCAGCACGTTCAGGCCGCCCTGGTAGTTCGCGCCGAGCACCTTCAGGTGTTCCGGGCGCAGCATCAGCAGGCGGGAACCTTCCCCGTCCGGCGCAGTGGCGGTCTCCAGCTGTTGCTCGCCGAGGAATGCCGCGCCTTGGCGGACCCGCACCGGAACAAAGCTCGACTCGCCAATGAACTCCGCCACAAAACGATTCACCGGTTGTTCGTAGATGGCGCGTGGCGTGTCCAGCTGCATGATGCGGCCGGCATGAATGACGGCAATGCGGTCCGACATCGTGAGGGCTTCACGCTGATCGTGCGTGACATAGACCGTGGTCATGCCCAGCTTGTCGTGCAACTGGCGCAGCTCCAGCTGCATGTGCTCGCGCAACTGCTTGTCCAGCGCCGACAAGGGCTCGTCCATCAGCATGATGCGGGGCTCGAAGACGATGGCGCGGGCCAGCGCGACCCGCTGACGCTGGCCGCCCGACAGCTCGTCGACGCCGCGCCCGCCGTAGCCGCCCAGGCGCACCATTTCCAGTGCCCGCTCCACACGCTCGGCGATTTCCTGACGGGCAACGCCGCGCAGCTTCAGTGGAAAGGCCACATTGCCCGCGACGTTCATGTGCGGAAACAACGCGTAATTCTGGAACACCATGCCGACGCCGCGCTTGTGCGGGGCGGTGCAGATGACCTCCTCGTCGCCGAACTTCAGGCTGCCGCTGTCGGGCCGGGTGAAGCCGGCCAGAACCGTCAGCAAGGTCGTTTTGCCGGAGCCTGAAGGCCCGAGGAGGGTGAGAAACTCACCGCTGCGAATATCCAGGTCGATGTGATCGAGGGCATGGACGTCGCCATACCTTTTTGTCACCTGCCGGATATGGATAGGCAGCGACGAGTTCCGTGCCATGCGAGGCCTTTCTGGTGGAGACACCTCGCCAAGGGCGTGGGACCGAGTCGGGATGCTATTCCGTCAGCATGTTCTGGTAAAGCTCGGAGGCCCGGGCCTCGTTCTTGGTGTACCAATTGAGGTCGATGCCGACTTGCTTGGCCGCGTTGTCAGGATGCGAGGGCAGCGTCTTGGCATAAGCCGCCGGGATCGCGCCGCCGTCGTAGGCCTTCTTGTTGGTGGGCCCGTAGGTGATGTACTTGGTGAACTCCGCCTGGTACTGCGGCTTGCTGATCTCGGCCAGGAACTTCATCGCCAGCGCCTTGTTGGGCGCGCCCTTGGGCACGCCGAAGCAGTCGTAATCGAGAAGCGCCTGGTTGAAGGTATAGGCGACCTTGGCGCCATCCTTGGCGACCACGTCGAAGCGGCCGTTCCAGCCGGTGATCATGTCCACTTCGCCGTCCTTCATCAGCTGCGCGTGCTGGGCCCCGGATGACCACCACACAGCAATGTGCGGCTTGAGTTGCTTGATCTTGGCGATGGCGCGTTCGATCCCGCCCGGCGCCGAGAGAACTTCATAAACCTTGTTCGGCGGTACGCCGTCAGCCATCAGCGCGGGTTCGAGCGCGCCGGCCACGCCCTTGCGATAGGAGCGTTTACCGGGAAATTTCTTCACGTCCCAGAAGTCGGCCCAGTTCTGCGGGCCCTTGTCGCCGTAGGTCTTGGTGTTCCACGCCATGACGGTGGAGAACACGTCGCCTCCCACGCAATGCTCCTGCGCCAGGCCGGGCGCGAACGAGGAGATGTCGATGGTCTTGTAGTCCAGCGGTTCCAGCAGCCCTTCGGCACCGGCGCGGGCGGCGCTCCCGGAACCGCTGGCCACGATATCCCACGTGACCGCGCCGGCTTTGACCTTCAGGCGCAGGTCGGCGATCCCGGTGTAGGTCTCTTCCTTGACCGTGATCCCCAGCGCCTTGGCCGCGGGCTGGAACAGCGCCTTGCTCTGCCCCTCCTGGTAGGCGCCGCCAAAAGAAACGATAGTCAGCTGCGCGGCGGCGTTGCCGGCGAAGAGCGCCACCATCGACCCCCTCGCGGCCAGGCCGGCGGCACGGTTCCACAAAGACTTGTTCAGCATTGCGTTGACTCCTGTTGAAATATCTTGCACAGCCTCATCGGCATGTCATGCGTGCCTTGCCTCCAGACCGAGTCTAGGAACAAAGTGGTCGCCTTGACAAGACCATTCCGAAAACATCGCCATACCACCCACGATTGCCCTGCGCGCCTCAGTCCGGGCCTTAGAGACGCGCGGCCACGCTCTTGATCCGGCTGTAACTGCGCAGGGCTTCCAGCCCCTTTTCGCGGCCGAAACCCGATCGCTTGTTGCCGCCAAACGGCATGGCGATGCCACCGGCGAACCATTCGTTGATGAACACCTGGCCGGCGTCGACCCGCCGCGCCATCCGGTGCGCCGTTGCGAAATCGCGCGTGAAGATGCCGGCTACCAGGCCGAACGGCGTGCCGTTGGCCAGCGCCACGGCTTCGTCCAGGTCGTCGAAGACCTGGACACACAACACCGGCCCGAATATTTCCTGCTGCACGGCTTCGTCGTCGGACTCCAGGCCGTCCAGGATGGTCGGCTGATAGAACCAGCCCTGGCCGGTCAGCGGATCGCAGACTGCCGCGCCGCCGCAGCGCACAGCGACGCCCCGGGAACGCGCCTGATCCACATAGCCTGTGACTTTCATCTGGTGGGCCTGCGAACTTACCGGCCCCATTCCCGGATTGCGCAGGCCATGGCCCAGCGTGAGGGCAGCGGCGCGGTCTGCCAGCCGCTGCACGAACTCATCGTGGATCGAGCGGGCGATCACCAGGCGAGAGCCGGCCGAGCAGATCTGGCCCGCATTCTCGTAGATGGCGGCCATCACGTTATCCAGCGCGTTGTCGATGTCGCAGTCCGCCAGTGCGATCAATGGCGACTTGCCGCCAAGTTCCAGGACCAGCCGGGTGATATTCGGGGCCGCCGCCTGCATGACGTCGATGCCGGTCGCGACCGAGCCGGTGAAACTGATGTGGTGCACCCCCGGATGGCGCACCAGCGGCGCTCCCGCATCGCGCCCGGTGCCGGTGACCACGTTGACCACACCGGCAGGAACTCCGGCTTGCAGGCAAAGCTGCGCGAGCATCAATGCCGTCATCGGGGTCTGCTCGGCCGGCTTTGCCACGACCGTGCAGCCTGCAGCCAGCGCGGGCGCGATGCCGCGCGCCGCAGTGGAAATCGGGTAGTTCCAGGGAATGATGTGCGCCGTGACGCCGACCGGCTCGTTGAGCGTGTAGCCCAGGTAGTCTTCGCCGAGCGGCATGCTGTCGCCCTGGTGTTTGTCGCAGGCGCCGGCGTAGTACTCGAAGCAGTTTGCGGCGCCGGCGACATCACCCTGCGCCTCGACCAGCCGCTTGCCCGAGTCCAGCGTCTCCACGACCGCCAGCCGGTCGGCGTTGGCGCGAATCAGTGTCGCCACCTGGGCCAGAATGCGTCCCCGAGCCGATGGCGTGAGGCTGCGCCACTCGCCAGTCAGTGCGCGTTGCGCGGCCAGTACGGCGGCGTCCACATCCGCCGCGTCGCCCGCCGCAAAGCTGGCAAAGGCCCGTCCGGCGCCTGGATCCCATGTTTCCATGCGGCCGCCGTTTGCAGCGGGCGCCAAAACGCCGTCGATGAAGTGGCCATCCGGTAACCCCGCGATCCGCCCGTTCGCCTGCGCTTTCTGCACCAGCTTGGCGAGCGCCTGGGTGCCGCTCATGCCGGCTCGCTGACCTGGTACTGCGCCCGGGACAACCACCCCGGATCGACCTCGACACCCCACCCGGGCCCGGAAGGAAGACGCACATGACCGTCCTTCACGCCATAGGGCGAATGCACGAACAGCCCTTCTTGCCAGGGATAGTAATCTGGGCCTTCGATCGATAACTCGAGGTACTTGCCCCCATTGGGAATGGCGCACAGCAGGTGCATGGTGAACAGCGTCACCATCGACAGGTTGGCGCTGTGAGGGGTGCAGGGCAATTGCGCTTCCTCGGCCATCTGCGCTACCTGCAAAATGCGTGTGATGCCGCCCATGTAGCAGACGTCGGGCTGGACGATGTCGACAGCCCGCATGTCGATCATGTGCTTCCAGATCGGTATGTAGCAGTCCTGCTCGCCCCCCGTGACGTCGATCGCCAGCGCGTTACGCACCGCCTGGGTCTGTTCGAGTTCCCAATAAGGGCAGGGCTCTTCGAAATGCGTGACGCCGTTGTCCTGCAGCATGAGCCCGACTTCGATCGCGCGCGGCGGCGAGTAGCAGCTGTTGGCATCTACCAGCAGGGCCGCCTCGTCTCCCAGGGCCTTGCGCATCGCGGGGACGATCTCTTCGGTGCGCCCCGGCCATTCGTCACGATCGTGGCCGTATTCGGAGCCGATGCGGAACTTGAACGCGTCGAAGCCGCAGCGATCCCGCAGCGCCAGCATCCGCCGCACTTCCTCGCCTGGGGTGATGTCGCGCCTCATGGAGGAAGCGTAGGCGCGCAACGGACGCGCCTTGCCACCGAGCAATTCGCAGACCGGCTTGCCTTCGAGTTTGCCGCGCAGGTCCCACAACGCGGTTTCGACCCCGCAGATCGCGCGGTACAGGTAAGAGCCCGGGAATTTATGCTCGCGCTCCGGAATCAGGTTCACCAGGCGCTCGATGTCCAGCGCGTCCTGGCCCAGGCACCAGGGAGCAACCTGGCGGTGCAACACTGTCGTGCTGATGTCGGCGTGATACGGCGACACCTGACCCCAGCCTTGCGATCCGTCGTCGCCGGTCAGGCGCACGAACCCCACGAATTCATTGCAGAAAGTCTCGATCTTCTTGATTCTCACCAGGCCATCATCGGCCCCGAGTGGTCGGACACACAGGTCCATTTTGATTAATGCGTGATACCATTTTTGAGGCATTACCAAAGAAGGACTCATGGTCAAGCGCGCAGGCGGCTCCTTGCTGTTGTCGATCCGCATCGACCACGACGCCCATCAGCCGGTCAGCACCCAACTGTGCATCGCACTTCGAGACCTGATCCTCACCGGAGGCTTCGCCCCCGGAGACCGGCTGCCTGCCAGCCGCACGCTGGCCACCGAACTGGGCTTGTCGCGCACCACCATCATCGAGGTGTTCAACCGGCTCACGGCCGAGGGCTTGATCGAATCGCAAATCGGCGCCGGGACTTTCGTGAGCGCCGTGCTGGCGGCGAACCGCCCGAAGCCGTCGCACGTCGAGCCGGTGCCCCCGGACATGCCGCCGCGGCTGTCCAACGTCATGGCTCAGGCGGTCAGCCGATTCGGCGAGCGGCAGCGCCTGCCCCATGCGCCGCGCGCGTTCACCACCGCCTTGCCGGCGTTCGACGAATTCCCCATGGCGCAGTGGGCGCGGCTGTCGGCCAAGTACCTCCGCGGCGCGCGGGACGACGTGATGGGATATGGCGACCCCAACGGCTCGCCGCAATTGCGCCGTGCTTTGGCCTCGCACCTGCGCGCCAATCGGGGGATCACCTGCGACCCCGAGCAGATTTTCATCGTCGGCGGGGCGCAGCAGGCTTTTCATCTGATCGGCTCGACGCTGCTCAATCCAGGGGACAAGGTCTGGTTCGAAAATCCTGGCGCCATCGGCGCGCGCAACAGCCTGATCGCCTCCGGCGCCGAACTGATACCGGTGCCGGTGGATGGGGATGGCTTGCAGGTCGAAACCGGATTGCGGCTGGCGCCGCGCTTCCGGCTGGCGTTCGTCACGCCTTCGCACCAGCAGCCGCTGGGCAGCGTGCTGAGCCTGGAGCGCCGGTTCGAGCTGCTGCACGCGGCGGCCCGGGCGGGCGCCTGGGTGATCGAGGACGACTACGACGGCGAGTTCTTTTTTGGCGGCCGTCCGCCGCCCACGCTCAAGAGCGTGGACACCACGGGCCTGGTGATCTATGTGGGGACGTTCAGCAAGTCCTTGTTTCCGGCGCTGCGGCTGGGCTACCTGCTGGCGCCGCCCGCGTTGGTGGGCACCTTCCGGACCATCATGAGCAAGTTTCTCCAGGGCGTTCCGTCGCACACGCAGAGCGTGGTAGCCGATTTCATCGACGAAGGGCAGTTTTCCGCGCATGTCCGGCGGATGCGCGCGACTTACCTGGAGCGGCATCAGGCGCTGCTTGCCGCGTCACGGTGCAAGCTGGCGGGACTTCTCGACGTGGTGCCGACTCAGGGTGGCCTGCACACCGTAGGGTTCCTGGCGCCCTCTTTGGGAGAAGCCTCAATCGCCCGCGAGGCCGATGCTCGCGGCTTGACGGTATCTCCGATCGGGCGCTTTGCCATCGAGCCCGTGCCGCTGAATGGCCTGGTGCTCGGGTTCGGCAGTGTCGCGCCGCAGATCATCGAAAAAGGGGTCGACGTGCTGGCGCAGGTGCTGGAAGCGGCGTCCCGCGCGCCCGTGTGCAAGTCCACCCGCGCAGTGCCTGCCACATGACGCCCCTGGCTGAGTGGTCTGAATGATTGTCCAGAGCGGTGCTGTGCGGCAGGCCCGCCGGCATGCGAACCTCGGCGCGTGAAGGAGTTCGATTTCATCATCGTGGGCGGTGGCTCGGCCGGCTGCGTACTGGCCAGCCGCCTGACGGAATCGGGCCAGCACAGTGCGCTGCTGCTCGAGGCCGGAGGCACCGATCAGCGGTTCTGGCTGAAGGTGCCGATCGGGTATGGCAAGTCCTTCTACAACCCCGAGGTCAACTGGATGTACCGCACGGTGCCAGATCCCGGGCTGGGTGGCCGCGAAGGCTACTGGCCGCGCGGCAAAGTGCTGGGCGGCTCCGGCAGCATCAACGCGATGGTATTCATACGGGGGCAGCCAGGCGACTTCGACGCGTGGGAAGCGCTCGGTAACCCCGGTTGGGGCTGGGATGCTGTGCTTCCCTGGTTCAAAAAGATCGAGGACAGCGATCATGGGCCCAGCGTGTGGCGCGGCAGCGCGGGGCCGCTGCCCGTGCAAGACGTCAGCCGCTCGCTGCATCCCTTGTGCCAGTCCTACCTGCAGGCAGGGGTCGAGGTGGGACTGCAGATCAACAAGGACCTGAACGGCGAATCGTGCGAAGGCGTGGGCACCTATCAGATCACTACCCGGAGCGGTCAGCGGGCGTCCGCCAGCACCGCGTGGCTGCGCCCCGCTTCGAAGCGCTCGAACCTGCGCATCGAAACCGGCGCCCACGCAACACGGATCCTGTTCGAGGGCCGGCGGGCGGTGGGCGTGCGTTACCTGCAAGGCGGTGAGACGCGCGAGGTGCGTGCCGGCCGCGAAGTGATCCTGTGCGGTGGTGCGGTCAATTCGCCCCAGTTGCTGCTGCTGTCCGGCGTAGGGCCGGCGGCGCAACTCCAGCGCTTCGGAATTTCGGTTCATGCGGACAGCCCGGCGGTGGGCCAACACCTGCAAGACCATTTGTGCATTGACCATCTCTACCGTTCGCGGGTGCCCACCCTCAACGATGAGCTGGGTCCGTGGCAGAGCAAGCTGTGGGCTGGCTTGCGTTACCTGGCCCTGCGCAGCGGGCCGCTAGCCCTCAGCGTCAACCAGGGCGGCGGCTTCGTGCGTTCGCGCGCGGGCCTCGCAGGGCCGAACCTGCAGCTGTATTTTTCGCCCCTGAGCTACCTGAAAACGAGGCGTCCCGGCACGCGCGAACTGATGTCGCCGGATCCCTATCCCGGTTTTCTGGTGGGCGCGCAGCCATGCCGGCCGACCAGCCGCGGCCATATCGAGTTGCGTTCGCCCGACCCGATGGATGCACCCGTCATCACGCCCAACTCTCTCGCCACCGAGGAAGACCGGCAGGACATGCTCGAAGCAACGCAGTTCCTGCGCAGGTTGGCCGCTGCACCGGCACTGCGCGCCGTAATCGAGCAAGAGCTGTTGCCAGGAGGCCAGGTGCAGTCGACCGAGGACCTGATGGAGGACATTCGCCAGCGCGCCAGTACCGTATTCCACCCGGTCAGCACCTGTCGCATGGGGCCGGACCCCCAGACTGCCGTCGTCAACCCGCGTCTGCAAGTGCATGGCATCGAATGCTTGCGCGTGATCGATGCCTCTGCTTTTCCCGCGCTGACTTCGGGCAACACCAACGCACCGACGCTCATGCTGGCCGAAAAGGGCGCGAGCATGGTGCTGGAAGACCATCATGAACCCACCGTCCACTGAACTCCTGCAAGACTGCAAGCTGGCCCCTTACTGGTGGGAGAACGTGCCGCGGCCGGCCATCGCCGAGGCGCCGCTGCCCGCCACGGTGGATGTGGCCGTGATCGGCGCCGGTTACACCGGCCTGCACGCAGCGCTGCAGACCGCCCGCGGTCAGCGTCACACCCTGGTGCTGGACGCCGAAGAGGCAGGTTGGGGCTGCAGCACGCGCAACGGCGGCCAGGTATCGACCAGCATCAAACCCACCTTCGAGTTGTTGGCGCGGCGTCACGGAAGCCAACGCGCATTCGCCATCCTGCAGGAAGGGCAACGGTCGCTGGCGTGGATCGGTGAATTCATCCGGGCCGAGGGCATCGACTGCGACTTCCTGCCAGTGGGCCGATTTCACGCCGCCCACAACGCTGCGCAGTACGAGGCGCTCGCGAAGCGGGTGGGGCAGCAACCCAAGGGCCTGGAGGTCGAAGCCCACATGGTGCCGCGCGCGGAGCAGCGCACCGAACTCGGGACGGATGCCTATTGGGGCGGGGCGGTGTACACGAAGCACTGTTCGGTGAATCCCGCGAGCTATCACCAGGGGCTGCTGGAGCGGGCATTGGCCGCCGACGTGCAGGTGGCCGCCAGGAGCCCGGTGACGCGGATCGAGCCGCAGGGCCAGCTTTTTCGAGTGCACACACCGCGCGGAATCGTGCTGGCGCGTGACGTCATCGTGGCCACCAACGGCTACACCGGCGGCGTCACGCCCTGGCTGCAGCGGCGCGTGATCCCGATCGGCAGCTACATGATCGCGACAGAAGAACTGCCGGCCGGGAGCATGGACCGGTTGATTCCGAAGAACCGCATCGTCAGTGACACGCGCAAGGTGGTCTACTATTACCGCGCTTCGCCGGACCGTAAGCGCATCCTGTTCGGCGGGCGCGTCTCGCACCAGGAGACGGATCCCCTGGTGAGCGGACCGCGCCTGCATGCCGATATGGTCAAGGTGTTTCCGGAGCTCGCAGGCACCCGCATCAGCCACTCCTGGTGCGGCTTCGTGGCCTACACGTTCGACGAGTTGATGCACGTGGGGCGGCACCAGGGCTTGCATTACGCGATGGGTTACTGCGGCGCGGGCGTGGGCACCGCCAGCTACTTCGGGATGCGGGTGGGTCAACAGGTGCTGGGCCTGGCCGAAGGGCGGACCGCGCTCGACGGGCTGGCGTTTCAGACCCGGCCGTTCTATACCGGCAACCCGTGGTTCCTGGCGCCGTCGGTCCTTTATTACCGGTGGCGCGACAGCCGGCCGGTCTGACGAGCGCTGCCAACGACAACTAACGCGCCATGCTGAACAGAAGCGGCAGCAACAGCGATTGCAGCAGTACCTGTATCCCCAGGGCCAGGCCCGCGTAGGCGCCTGCCTCGTCATTGATTTGCATCGCCCGCGCGGCGCCGATGCCATGCGACGCGGTTCCAAGTGCGAATCCGCGCGCAATCCAGCCTGCCGCTGTCACCGGGATCCGCAAGACGGCATACAGGTACTTGGCGGTCATGGCGCCCAGCAAACCCGTGAGGATCGCAAACGCGGCGGCGAGAGCCGGCACACCGCCGATTTTTTCCGCAATACCCATCGCCACCGGCGCTGTCACTGATTTCGGAACCAGCGACATGAGCACATCGGTGGGCAGGCCCACAGCCCAACCCAGTGCCAGCGCGGACCCGCTGGCGGCGGCAGCTCCTGCAACAGAAGCCACCAGCAGTCTCGCCCAGCGGGCGCGGACTTGATGCCTCCGTTCCCACAGCGGCCAGGCGAGCGCAACCACGGCCGGGCCGAGCAGGAAGTGAATGAATTGCGCGCCGGAGAAGTAGACCGGGTAGGGCACGTTGGAGATCAGCAGTCCGCCGGAGAGCACGACGACCGACCAAAGAACGGGATTGGCCCATGGCGCGTGACCCAGTCGAACGTAGACGCTCAGGGCCGCCAGGTAGACGACGAGGGTCGCCGTCAGCCCGAACAGTGGAGTGGAAGATAAATAGACCCAGAGTTCAACGAAGTTCGGCATCCGACTCTTTCGCCATGGCGCGCAGCAACACCACGGTGACTCCCAGGCCGATCCAGGTGGAGACCGCCAGGACCAACATCAACCTGAATCCATATTGCGCCAGAACCGGGAGATAGGACATCACGCCCACCGCGACCGGCACAAACAGCAGTGAAAGATGCGACAGCAGGAAGTCGGCGCAGGCAGCGACCGGCTCACGCACGCGGGGGCTGTTCAGCGCGAAGAGCAGCAGAACCATGCCGACCACAGGCCCCGGCAGGGGAAGCGACAGCCCGCGCGACAGCAGTTCGCCCGCGGTTTGCAGCGACAGTAGCCAGGCAAATCCAGTCAGTGCGGTCACGAGGGATGTTCAGCGCCCACGGGGCGAGGGCGACGCACCAGCGTCACGGCCAACGCGCACGCCGCCAAGGTCCACACGATCAACGCCCCCGAAGGGAGGTCGAGCAAGGCCGAAAGCGCCAGCCCGAGTGCATATCCCAGGGCGCCGATAACGTAACCAGCGGCCAGTCGGCGCCTGCCGCGGTGCACTCTGGTGGCCAGGGCAGGGATGATGAGGCTCGAGAAAACTAGGTAGACGCCAACCACCTGCACCGACGCGGTCACCGCAATCGCAAACGCCGCATAGAAGCCATAGCGTCCGAGCCGCGCAAACCAGCCCAGCCCCATGGCAGTCAGCAACAGGGCCGTCACGCCGGCGAGCCAGAGCAGTTGGCCCGTCGTGACCCACAGGATCTGGCCCACCATCAAGTCCTTGAGGTTCTCCCCGCCATGCGGGCTGCCGGATAACACCAGGATACCGGCGCAGGCCGCGAGGATGAACATCACGCCGATCAGCGCCTCCTGCTGCTGGGGCGCGCGCCGCTCGGTGTACGTGAGGAGCAAGGCCCCGAGCAACGCCGCCCCCACGGCCGAGAGTTGGACGGCCAACCCGCCTTGCTCCAGCCCCAGCGCATTGGCGCAGATCACGCCCAACCCGGCGATTTGCGCGATGGCGAGGTCGATGAAAACGATTCCCCGGTCCAGAACCTGCGTGCCCAGCGGTACATGGGTGGCAAGCACCAGGAGCCCGGCGACAAAGGCCGGCGCGAGGATACCCAGGTCGAGCGCGTTCCAGTTCATTTGCCCGCCGCCGCAGCCGTGAGCCGCGCCAACGTGTCGTCGAACAGGCCGAACAGATCCTTCGCCCCGTCACTGCCGCCCACGGTGAAGGGGAGCTTCACGGCGGCGATGCCGCTGTTCTTGCTCAGCCACTCGGAAGACCGCGGGTCCTGGTAGGCGGCGTAGACCACCATCTTGACGGGTCGCGACTTGAGCGTGGCCAGCACACCCTGCAGGTGCGATACGGTGGGCTCGATGCCCGGCTTGGGTTCGAGCACCGCGACTTCCTTCAATCCAAGCCAATCGTACAGGTAGGCAAAGCCCTTGTGCTGAGACGCGACCGGCACACCCTTCAGCGGCGCCGCCTGCGTCGACCAACGGGTCATGGCCTGTTGCCAGCGCTGCGCGAAATCTGCCTGTCGTCTGCTGTACTGCGACGCGCCGGCCGGATCGAGCTGCTGTAGCCTCACGGCCAGCGCAGCTGCCACTGCCGCGATATTGCGCGGGTCGGTCTGGATGTGCGGATTGCCTGCCGCATGGACGTCACCTTGCGAGCGATCGAGCTGGGTGGGAATTTCCAGCTTACGCACGAAATCGGCAGCGGCGAAGTTACCCGGTTGTCCGGGTTGCACCTTGGCGTTGCCCGACTGCTGTAAAAGCGCAGGGAGCCAGCCGGCTTCCAGTTCGGCGCCCGTGCATATCACCAGGTCGGCGTTGCGGACGCGGGCAATCAGGCTGGGCTTGGCCTGGATCTGATGAACATCCTGCAATGCGGTGGTCGCGGCTGTCACATCCACGAGATCCCCGCCGACTTCACGGGTCAAGGCCGCCCACTCTGGTTCGCAAGCGAATACCCGCAATGCGGCATGCGCCGGCGGTGCGAGCATCACGAGTGGCAGTGCCAGCACGGCCGCGAGGCGCTTGAGGTAGCACATGATCGATCCTTTCGTGATCTCAATAGCGGTGGGCGCCATGCGCACCCAAAGACATCTGGTATTGCAGGAAGAGCTGGTTATCGGCTTGGCCACTGCGCGATTGGTCTCGCGCCAACTGCAAGCGGACTCGCGAGAATTCGCTCGGATTGAAATCGAGCATCAGGGAATTCTTGCGCGGCCGGTACCCGACATCCGTCAGCAACCCGGCCGGTCCGGAGTCAAGCCTTTCAGTGCGCAGGCCGACCCGCCAGCGTGGCATGAACTGGTAGACGCTCTGCAAATACCAGCCTGACTGTGTTGCGCGCAACGGCAGCGCCGCACCGGCTTCACCCGCAAGCTCGCCATTGCGCCTGCTTCGCAAGTACTCGCCTTGAAGTTTGAAGTTCGTGCGGGTCGCGTTCCCGCCAGGCGCCCACTTCCAGATGAAATCGGCGAGCCAGACTGTGTTGGTCCCAGTGAAGGCGCCAGTGCTGCTCGCGTCCAGGGAGTCGACGCCGGCCAGCGCCAGGTTGGTCGGCTTCGCATTCAGGACGGACAAGCCGGCGCGCCAGCTGCTGCTCTGGCCGATGTCGCCGCCCGCGTGCGCATACAGCGATCTGGCTCCCGCGCCGTTGCGGTCGCTGTTGCTCCCTGGAACGCCACGCCCGCGGCCGACCTCGGCGCCCAATTCAAGGAACAGGTCGGTCGGTGCAAGCCAGCGCAATTGCAGGCCGTCTTCGCCGAACTGGCCGCCCAGGAACGCCTGGTAGGCAAGGGGGCTGTCCACAAAGTCCCAGGTGTGCCGGTGCTGTTCGTTCAAGTAGCCTACGCCCGAAAAGAAACGCCCGGCCTTGAGTGACAAGCCCCGGCCCAGTGACGTGGTCTGCACAAACGCCTCCTCGACCGACACCTCGTTCTCCGGCGAAAAGGCGATCGTTGCGACGCCGCGCAACCAGGGATCGATACTGGCGGACAGGGTGACTTCGGTTTCGGCTAGGCTGAAGCCCCTGGGGCCTGGACCGACCTCGCCACCCACTGGAAGTGCGAATCCTGTCAGCGCGTAGTTCGTCGGGTCGCGCGAGGTGCGCGCATAGGTGCCCGACAGGATCACGGACATCGCCGGGTTGAACGCGTTCGCTCCTGCGCCCGAGCGTGCTGCAGCGGGCGGCGGCGGGGTTGCCGCGACAGCGCCGGCAGGGGCCGCCGGCGGGATTTGCGCTTCGGCTGCCTTGAGACGCTGCTCGAGGGCCTGCAGCCTCTGTTCGTAGGTCGAGCGGATCGATTCGATCTCCCGGCGCAACAACTCGATGTCGGAACTGGTCTGCGCTGTGGCCACCATGGGCGCTGCCAGGGCGAGCGCCAGGCCCGCCAAACTGGTTCGATGCATGAATCACTCCCAAAAAGATGCGAGATCTAGAAGACACGCAGCACACGCGCAGCACGGCTACGGCAGGGGCTGCGCAGGGCAGGATCAGGCGGGAAGGAGTGGGGGAGCGCGAATGGCGTAAGGCCGCAGTTGCGGTGACTGCTGTTCTACAGGGCTGGCGGCAACGGGGGCTTGGTGCTCGAACTGTTGCAGGTGCAGGTGCGGCTGCGTGGCAGGCGCGCCTGTACCCAGTCCAGCGAGCGCCACGCACACACCACAAGCCACGCCGCTCCCGGTATGTTGTTTGGGAACCGACGGATCGCCAGCTTCAGCGGGGGTGTGTGAATAGGCATGCCAGATGCCGATGGAGTGCGCCAGCCCCAGCGCCAGGCAAAGCCAGACCAGCCACGCCCGCGTTGATCGCTTGAATCCCGTCGATTGGGCGGCCTGGGGCAGTGACCTCATGCGGGCATAGTAGCGCAAATGCCCCATCCGGTTGCCCAACCCGGCCGCGTCAGTGCGGCGGACGCGTCGCCGTTCTGCGGCGAGTTCAGGCAGCAGCGGTGATCTCAGCGCGCGGGCCGACGCGCCGCTCCCCGCCCCGCTCTGAATAGGGCGACGCCGCACAACGCGATCGGGAGCGCAAGAATCGCGTACCCGGCCCGGTAGCTATCGAACACGCTGGAGATTGCCCCGAACAGGGGCGGACCGAGCACCACGCCGAAAAAGGTGACGGCCAGCGTCCCACCCGTGGCGACGCTGGCCTGGCCCGCCGGTGCCTGACGCGCCACCTCGGCGAGAAAGACGCCATTCCAGCCCGTGGCCGACGCCCCAAATACGATCACCACGGCCAGTACCAGGACGGCAGGCATTGCCGACTGCAGCAGGGCGGTAGCCACTGTACTGACAGCCATCAAGCCGGCGAGCAGGGCCAGCATGCGGGACGCGCCAAGCCACCGGTCGGATACCCAGCCCCAGAGAATGCGTCCCACGACTCCGCCGACCTGGGATAAGGACAACGCGAGGCCGGCCGCGACCAGGCCCCAGCCCAGCGTCTCGTGCAAATAGACGACTAGGTAGCTGGATAGTGACAACTGCGCTGTTGAAAAGAGCAAAGAGCATCCGGCGAGCAGCTTCAGGGTAGGCTGGGAAAGTACCAGGCTGATGGGCCCTGTCAGGTTGGACAACTTCAGCGGCGAGTGGCCATTGCGGTCGGCATCGAGCCCATTGCGCAACGGCTGCGCGGCGAAAGCGCATAGCAGGTTGGCGGCCGATGCAACCAGCAGAGCTCCCTGCCAGCCGGCAAACAGAGCCAGTGGCGGAATGATCGCGCCCGCCAGAACCCCGCCCAAGGGGACGCCAGTCTGCTTGATTGAAAACACCAGCGACATTCGGTGGGCCGGCGTGGTCAAGGCGAGCAGATGTGAACTGGCCGGCGTGATCGGTCCATAGCCCAGGCCCATGAGCACCGCGCCGATCGCGACTGCCGGCACCCAGGGCACTGCGCTCAGCGCCAGCCCCGAGGCGCACAAAACGAGACCGACCTGGCTGACGCGTATCGCGCCGAAGCGCGCCACAGCTGCACCCCCCGCCAGGCTTCCCGCCACGGCGCCGATGTACACCACGGCCACGTACAGGCCGGTGTAGGTCGTGGGCACTCCGAGCGCCAGTGCCACCACCGGCGCGATGACCGGCAAAGCCAGCAGCGCCATCGACACCATGGCCTGCATCGTGAGGGTGACGGCCAGCGTGAGCCAGGTGCCCCTCATTGGGCCATGGGTGGCGGGGAGACGCCGATGCCGTTCATGGTTTGACACTGTAGCTGCAAGCCCTTCGTGCAATTGCGCGCGTGCACTCAGCCCGAAGATTAGTCTGTCCAAATGTATCGCGAACAGATGTAGACAGTCCATTGCCAGTTTGGCGAGTCTGTCTAATACAGATAGTGCGGGCCCAAAGTGCGCAAATAAAGACAGATTGCTTGACAGTCCATATCGTCTGTCTAATACTATGTAGACAGACAAACGTGAGACCTATCTTGTTGACCAGCAAAGAGGTGTTGGGGAAAACGGGAATATCTCGGGCGACGCTCAACAACTACATCAGTTGGGGCCTCGTGCCCAGACCCCATGTTTTGCCACCGGAGCCCCGTGACGGCGCCGCGCCTCGCATCGGCTATTTTCCGGACGAGATCGTTCCGCGAATCCTGGAGATCCAGCGGATGAAGCGCGATGGCTGGAGCATCAACAGGATTACGGAGCATTTCGTTGGGGCGAGGTCGCCAGCAGCGGCTGCCGGCGAGGCATTGACACCACGCACCAGGGCAACGAGCGGACCGACAGGCCGCGGCACGCTGCCTGGACTTTCGATGCAGGAAGTCAAGCACCCGGCGTACTTCGTGAACGACAGCTTCGAAGTCCTGTGGACGAGTAATGCCTCCGCCGCGCTACCCCAACATTTGCCCCGGCTCCCAGCGGACGCCGTATCTCACGGCCTTTTGACGTACCTGCTGCGCGGAGATGCGGCGCACTCGGAGCCGCGCAACAAGGTATTGCGCTTCCACCTCGGCATTGCCAAACAGCGCGGAGCCAGGTTTTCAGACCTGTGCCGCGGCCTGGGCGACGCGGAGATTGCCGGGCTGCAGCGCCTGTACCAGGACGCCGAGCGCGTCGATGGGCCGGTGGCGCATACGGCCATTCCCATCGCGGCTGATGCAGTGCCGGCCTCGGCATCGATCTACGCGGTGCAATTTCGTGAAGGCGTCCTCTTCTTGTATGTGCCGCCCGAGACTGAGGTCGCATCCCCGCCGCTGGCACCCACAGGTGGGGTGACCGCCGACGTCGAGCGCAAGCGGACGCCGGCCCTGACCGAGGTGGCGGTGCTCGTCACCGATCTGCAGGACTCGACCGTCTTGTGGTCGGAGCTTCCGGCAGAAGAGTATTTTGAGCTGATCAACCAGATCTGGTTGACGGTAGACCCCATCTTCCGGCGTTTCGGGGGCACACACGGCAAGCATGCGGGCGAAGGCATGGTCGGCTATTTCTTTCCCCAGCCGGGTTCCAGCCATTTGTGGAATGCGCTGCTCGCGGCGCACCAGGTCCGCGAGGCGATCCACCGCGTGAGCCAGGAGTGGCGATTGCGCAAAGGATGGAGCACCGAACTGCACCTGAATGCCGGTATCGACGAGGGGCGTGAATGGCTTGGCACTTACAGATCCGGCGCCCAGCTCGAATTCATCGTGCTGGGCGATGCGGTCGTCCACGCCACGCGGATTTCTGAATTCGCGCGCGCTGGCGGCATCTGGGTCACGCGCAACGTGGTAGGCAAGCTGCGCCCCGAGGAGCGGGCAAGACTGAAATATGGGGTGCATCGCCACAAGCACGATGGCCAGGAGGCATTCATCCCCTCCACCTTCTCGACGGTGCAAAGCCTGGCCGACGTGAACGGGGGCCAGACCGAGAACCTGAAGGCGATCGGCCGGCTGCCCATTGCCGAAGTCATCGATATCGCCCGTGAAACGGGCTCAGTCGACCGCACCGGTCGAGACGCCACTTGAACAGGAAAGGAGGCGAACTATGCGTTGGTTCAAACCGAATCTGAGAGGCAGCATCCATGCGATTTTCGCAGCCAGCATGAGTTCCGCACCGCAAACCGCGACCCTGGAGTTCACGATCGACAACATCCGGGACGCCATGCTCGCCATGCTGGCGCGCCCCGGCCCGGACCCCTTCCCGCACGTCACCCGGCGCATCCGGTACGCGACCGACGTCCAGGCGCTGTGGTTCCTTCGCGGCGACCTGATGGCGGTTCTGGCGAGCCGGGACGGGGAGGCGGCGGCGCTTGAAAAAGTCGAGGCGATCAGCGACATGTTCAAGGACACGCTGCCAAACGGGCTCAGGTCGCGGCCAAGCCCCCTCAGTTCGGGGTCCCGAAACTAGCTATCACGTCGTCCTGGTAACCTGGATCATCCGCATCGCAGAGCCGATCAGCGCCGACACCTCTGTCATGTTGCTGGGCACGATCAAGGTCGTCGTGGAGTCGGCGGCCAGCTTGCTGTAGGCATCCACGGCCCGCTCCGCAACCTTCAACTGCACCGCTTGTTCCCCGCCCGGCTGGCGGATCGCCGCGGCAATTCGTTCGATGGCCATGGCTGTCGCGTCCGCGACCGCGGTGATCGACGCCGCTTCACCCTGAGCCTTGTTGATGATGGACTGCTTTTCGCCCTCGGAGCGGGCAATGAAGGCCTCGCGCTCGCCGGTGGCAATGTTGATCTGTTCCTGGCGGCGCCCTTCGGACGCCGCGATCAACGCCCGCTTTTCCCGCTCGGCGGTGATCTGCGACTGCATGGCGTGCAGGATTTCCTTGGGCGGTGTCAGGTCCTTGATCTCGTAGCGAAGCACCTTCACGCCCCAATTCAACGCGGCCTCGTCGATGGCGGCTACCACCTGCGCGTTGATGATGTCGCGCTCCTCGAAGGTCTTGTCCAACTCCAGCTTTCCGATCACGCTGCGCAGCGATGTCTGGGCAAGCTGTGTCACGGCGACGATGTAGTTCGACGATCCGTAGCTCGCGCGCATCGGGTCAGTAACCTGGAAGTACAAGATTCCATCGACGGTCAATTGCGTGTTGTCGCGCGTGATGCAGACCTGGCTGGGGACGTCCAGGGGTATCTCTTTCAAGCTGTGCTTGTAGGCCACCTTGTCGACAAACGGGATCAGGAAATTCAATCCGGGGGTCAGGGCAGCATGGTATTTGCCCAAGCGCTCGACGACCCAGGCGTTCTGCTGGGGCACCACCTTGACGGACCGCACGACGAAGATGGCCGCGATGACGAACAGGACGAGTGCGATTTCCATTGAGTATTCCTACGACGGTTGTTGTCAGATTTTTTCGACGAGCAGACGGTTGCCGATAACTTCGCGGACGCGGTGCGCACCGGGGGCGTGGACGGCTCCGGATGCTGCCACAACGGTCCAGTTCGCGCCGCGGTATTTGATCGAAGCGGTGCCGTCTTGGTTCCATGCATCGACCTGCACGGTTTCGCCGATGTCCAGGTTGACGTCGCGGTTGGCCGAAGCCAGCGGCTCCGCGGGACGGTTGCGGCGCTGGAAACGCCACGCGACAACCGCGCCACCGCCCACCACCGCGGCCGTGATCAACTGTGCCGCCGTGGGTGCGCCGGCGTGTGCCGCAAGAGCCCCTGCCGCCATGCCGATAGCCAGCATCAACAGGTAAAAAGTCCCGGTCGCCAGTTCGACGGCGACTGCTGCTCCCGCCAGCACCCACCAGATAGTGGATTCAGCCATGATCTCCTCGTTGTGTTGAAGGCACCACATTTTGGGTTAATTCCGGCGCGCCGCAAGGAGCAGCCGGCTTATTTGCATACACTTCGCGCCTGTTTTGCCCATTTCGGCCGAGGCCTGCCATGAAATTCCGCTTTCCCATCGTCATCATCGACGAAGACTACCGCTCCGAAAACACCTCCGGCCTGGGAATCCGCGCCCTGGCGCAGGCGATCGAATCCGAAGGCTTCGAGGTGCTGGGCGTCACCCGTTATGGCGACCTTTCGCAGTTCGCGCAGCAGCAAAGCCGGGCCAGCGCGTTCATCCTGTCGATCGACGATGAGGAGTTCACCCCCGGACCGGACCTCGATCCGGCAGTGCTGAACCTGCGCAGCTTCATCGAGGAGGTGCGCCGCAAGAACAGCGATGTACCGATCTACGTGTATGGCGAGACCAAGACCTCGCGCCACATCCCCAACGACATCCTGCGCGAATTGCACGGCTTCATCCACATGTTCGAGGACACGCCGGAGTTCGTGGCGCGCCACATCATCCGCGAGGCCAAGAGCTACCTGGAGGGCGTAAAGCCGCCGTTCTTCAAGGCGCTGCTGGACTACGCCGAGGATGGCTCTTATTCCTGGCACTGCCCGGGCCACTCCGGCGGCGTCGCCTTCCTGAAAAGCCCGGTCGGCCAGATGTTCCACCAGTTCTTCGGCGAGAACATGCTGCGAGCCGACGTCTGCAATGCCGTGGACGAACTGGGCCAGCTCCTGGACCACACCGGCCCGGTCGCAGCCAGTGAGCGCAACGCCGCGCGCATCTTCAATGCCGACCACTGCTTTTTCGTCACCAACGGCACCAGCACGTCGAACAAGATGGTCTGGCACCACGAGGTGGCGCCCGGCGATGTGGTTGTGGTGGACCGCAACTGCCACAAATCGATCTTGCACGCGATCATCATGACGGGGTCAATCCCCGTGTTCTTGAAACCCACGCGCAACCACTTCGGCATCATCGGCCCGATCCCGCAGAGCGAGTTCACGCCCGAAGCCATCCAGGCCAAGATCGCGGCCAACCCCCTGCTCAAGGGCGTCGACCCGGAGACCGTCAAGCCGCGCGTGATGACGCTGACGCAGT
>JBKJHN010000204.1:0-11521 GCA_046599015.1 Ramlibacter sp. | reverse complement strand
AGTTGATCCAGCTCACGGCGCCAGGTGGTTCCGATGCGGCTGTCGATCAGCGCGGAGAGCGGCGGGTTCGCCTGCGCCAGCCAGCGCCGCGGAGTGATGCCATTGGTCTTGTTGCAGAAACGGTCGGGAAAGAGCCTGGCAAAGTCGGCGAAGATGGTGCGCACGATCAGCTCGCTGTGCAGGCGCGAGACGCCGTTGACCTTGTGGCTGGCGAGCACCGAGAGGTAGGCCATGCGCACGCGCCGCTCGCCGTTCTCGTCGATCAGCGAAACCCGCCCCAGCAACTCATGGTCGTCCGGGAACCGCGCATGAACGCTCGCCAGAAACCGCGAGTTGATGTCGAAGATGATGCGCAGGTGCCGCGGCAGCAAGCGCCCCATCAGCTCGACCTGCCAGGTCTCCAGCGCTTCGGCCATCAGCGTGTGATTGGTGTACGAGAAGATGCGCGTGCACAGCCACCAGGCATCGTCCCAGCGCAGCCGGTGTTCGTCGATCAGCAGGCGCATCAGCTCGGGCACCGCCAGAGCCGGGTGGGTGTCGTTCAGGTGCACCGAAACCTTGTCGGCGAGGCTGTCGAAGTTGCCGTGTTTTTTCAGGTAGCGGTGCAGGATGTCCTGCATCGACGCACTGACGAAAAAATACTCCTGGCGCAGCCGCAGTTCCCTGCCGTGCTCCGTGCTGTCCTCGGGATACAGCACGCGCGACACGTTTTCCGACCGGTTCTTCTCCTCCACCGCTCGCATGTAATCGCCGCGGTTGAAGGCTTCGAGATTGATCGCCGAGCTGGCCCGCGCCGCCCAGAGCCGCATCGTGACGACGCTGGTCAGGCCATAGCCGGGGACGCCGTTGTCGTGGGCGCTGGCGATCACTTCCTCGGTGTCGACCCAGTGCACCACATCGTTTTCGTCCGAGGTGAGCCGGCCGCCAAAGCGAACCGTGTAGCACAGTTCGGGCCGGACGAACTCCCAGGGGTTGCCGTCTTCCAGCCAGTTGTCCGGCTCTTCGATCTGCTGCCCGTTGACGATGCGCTGCCTGAACATGCCGTACTCATAGCGGATGCCATACCCCATGCCCGGCAAGCCGAGCGTGGCGATCGAATCCAGAAAGCAGGCCGCCAGGCGCCCCAGGCCGCCGTTGCCCAATGCGGGGTCGTGCTCGACGTCGACGAGCGCATCGAAATCCGCTCCCAGCTGGGTGCAGGCCTGCTTGACCGAATCGTAAAGGTCGGTCGCCAGCAGGGCGTTCACCAGTGCGCGGCCCGTGAGGTATTCCATCGAAAGGTAATAGACACGCTTGCTGTCGTGCTCCCTGGAGTAATGCAGCGTCTCGCGCCAGCGCTTGACGATGCGGTCGCGCACGGCATGGAACACGGCGAACATCCAGTCGCGCTGGGTGGCCGAAGACACATCCTTGCCGACGGAATAGAACAGCCGCTCGACGATGGATTGACGCAGTGCCTCCACCGTATTGGTGGGGGCTTCGTTTTCAGGGGCGGAGTGGTAATTCACGGTTGGCAAAGGATGATTGATAAACAAAGCTCATGCCGCGTGCGGTTTGAGTGAACGATACACGGCCAGGTACTGAGCTGCCGCCTCGCCCCAGTCGAAGCGCTGCCGCATGGCCGTTCGCTGGACGTTCGCCCACGCCTCAGGTTGCGCATGCAATTCGAACGCCCGGCGCAGTGCGATTCGCAATCCCTGGGTACTGAAGTCCTTGAACACGAAACCGGTGGCGCGCCCGGCCGCAAGGTTTTCCGGCGTGGCGTCGACCACCGTGTCGGCCAGCCCCCCTACCGGGTGCACCAGGGGCAGGGCGCCGTAGCGCAGCCCGTACATTTGGGTGAGTCCGCAGGGCTCGAAGCGCGACGGCACCAGGATCACCTCGGCTGCGGCCATGATGGAGTGAGCCAGCGGCTCGTCGTAGCCGATCTGCACGGCAATCTGTGCCGGATGCCGAGCGGCAGCGCGCCGGAAAGCCTGCTCCAGCGGCGGATCACCCGCGCCCAGCACGGCGAGCTGGCCGCCCATGTCGACCAGCTCATCCGCGACGGCTTCGACCAGGTGCAGGCCTTTCTGTTCGGTCAGGCGGCTCACCACGCCGAACAACATCGCGTCGGGGCGTACCGGCAAGCCCATCTTCATTTGAAGTTCGGCCTTGGCGGCGGCTTTCTTATTGAGTGAATCCAAGTCATAGGGCTGCGCAAGGACACCATCGCTGGAAGGGCTCCACACGTTGTAATCGACGCCATTGAGAATGCCGGACACCACGTTCGAGCGCGCGCGCAGCAAGCCGTCGAGGCCGCAGCCCTGTTCCGGCTGAAGGATCTCGCGCGCGTAGGTCGGACTGACCGTGGTGATGCGATCGGCCGACTGCAAACCTGCCTTCATGTAGGACACCTGGCCCCAGTATTCGATGCCATGGATGCCGAACAGGTAATCCGGGAGGCCGAGTTGCCAGAACACCGAGCGCGGGAACGTGCCCTGGTACGCCAGGTTATGGACGGTGAACACGGTCGCGGCCAGCGGCGGGCCGGGCATCGCGAGTTGCCGCAGATAGACGGGCGCCAGTCCGGTATGCCAGTCGTTGCAATGCACGACATCGGGCTGCCAGGTCGGGTCCAGGCCGTTGCCCAGGCAGGCGGCAGCCCACGCGAACAAGGCGAAGCGCACGGCGTTATCGCCCCGCGTATCCTGGTACGGATTGCCGGGCCGGTTGAACAGCGAAGGCACATCGAGCACGTACGTCTCCAGGCCACTGCCCGGCAAGCTGGCGTGCCGCAGCACCGGCAGCTCGGTCAAGCCCAGGGTGGCGGCGTCCGGGCCGTAGCGCGAGGGCAGCGCCAAAGGCAAAGCCTGCGACAGTTTGCTGGAATTGACGCCCGTACGGATGGCGGGGAAGCCGGGCAGCAGCACGCGCACGTCGCAGCCGGCATCGCGCAGCGCCGGCGGCAAGGCCCCGCTGACGTCGCCCAGACCGCCGGTCTTCAGGAGCGGAAAAAGTTCGGTGCAGACATAAAGGACCCTCATGCCGGGTCTGGCTCGGCCTCGGACTCAATGGCCATGAGCATGTCGTGGGTCACCAGCACCACCCCGTTCTCCGTGCGATGAAAACGCCGGGCATCCTCGTCGGCATCGAAGCCGATGCGCATCCCCGGCGGAATCCGGCAACCCTTGTCGATCACCACGCGGCGCAGCTCGCAGCGCTCGCCGACTTCCACCTGCGGCAGCAGCACCGACTCTTCGACCGACGCGTACGAGTGAATGTGCACGCCGGAAAACAGCACCGACCGGCCGACCCGCGTGCCGGAGATGATGCAGCCTCCCGACACCAGCGAATCCACCGCATGGCCGCGCCGGCCGTCGTCGTCGTGCACGAATTTCGCGGGCGGCAACTGCTCCTGATAGGTCCAGATCGGCCACTCCGCGTTGTACATGTCCAGCTCGGGGAGCGGATCCGTCAGGTCCAGGTTGGCCTGCCAGTAGGCATCCACCGTCCCCACGTCGCGCCAGTACGACGTGGCCTCGTCGGTGCTGCGCACGCAGGACATTTCGAACGGGTGCGCCATGGCGTGCTGGAGCGCCACCATCGAAGGAATCAGGTCCTTGCCGAAGTCGTGGCTCGACGCCGGGTTCAAGCTGTCCTGCTTCAACGCCTCATACAGGTAGTCGGCATCGAACACGTACACCCCCATGCTCGCCAGCGCGACGTCGGGTTTGCCGGGCATGGGTGGCGGAATGGCGGGCTTCTCGACGAACTCCAGGATGCGGCGCTGCAGGTCCACATGCATCACGCCGAACCCGCTGGCCTCCGTTAGAGATACCTCGATGCAGGCCACGGTGCAGCGTGCATCCATTGCGACGTGGTCCGCGATCAGCTTGGCGTAATCCATCTTGTAGACGTGGTCCCCGGCCAGCACCAGGATGTACTTGGGGTTGTGCGCCAGCAGGATGTCGAGATTCTGGAAGACCGCGTCGGCCGTGCCGCGATACCACGACTCCTCGTCCATGCGCTGCTGCGCCGGCAGCAGGTCGATGAATTCATGGAACTCGTTGCGCAGGAACGACCAGCCGCGCTGCAGATGGCGCAGCAGGCTGTGCGACTTGTACTGCGTCACCACGCCGATGCGCCGCACGCCGGAATTCAGGCAGTTCGACAACGCGAAGTCGACGATCCGGAACTTGCCACCGAAATACACGGCCGGTTTGGCGCGCCGATCGGTCAGATGCGAAAGACGCGATCCGCGACCACCGGCCAGAACCAGTGCAATGGTTCGGCGGGCGAGCAGGAGCGGGTTTCCGGTTTCCATGATTCAGTCAGTCTATATGCGCTTGGGATCCGGGTGGGAGCAGGTTTGCGCGGATCATGGCCCCCGCCCGTGGGCTTGGGTGAGGGCCGCCAGCAGGACAGCTGGCGCGGCACCCACCTCCTCCCATGCGAAGCGCCACTCCCAGCAGGCCCGGCTGCGACCCGGCACGTTCATTCGATGGGCTCCGTCAAGGCCCAGGACATCCTGGAAAGGGTAGATCGCCGTGCGAGCCACCGATTGCGACACCGCCCGGATCATTGCCCAGTGGGTCTCCCCATCCGCCTGGGGCCCCAGGTAGCGGCGCGCTGCCTCGCGCTCCTGCGACCCCAGCCGCTGCCACCAGCCCACGCTGGTGTCGTTGTCGTGCGTGCCCGTATAGGCGACCGTCTGGGGCACGTAGTTGTGCGGCAGGTAAGGGTTGGCCGCGGTGTCGCCGAACGCGAATTGCAGGACGCGCATCCCCGGGAACCCACAGGCGATGCGCAGATCGGTCACTGCCGGCGTGATCAAACCCAGGTCTTCGGCAATCAGCGGCAGCGGTCCGAGCCGCGCGTGCAGCACCTCGAAAAACTCTCTTCCCGGCCCCTGCCGCCAGTGGCCGTTGATGGCATGTTGTTCATGCGCGGGCACTTCCCAGTAGCTCTCGAAGCCACGGAAGTGATCGAGGCGGATCGCGTCGAAACCGCGCATCAGGTGTTCCAGCCGGGCGCGCCACCAGGCGTACCCATCTGCCTGCATCGCCGCCCAGTCGTACAGGGGGTTGCCCCAACGCTGGCCGGTGGCGCTGAAGTAGTCGGGGGGCACGCCAGCGACGACGGTGGGCGCGCCCTCCGGATCCAGCAGGTACTGCCCGGTATTGGCCCAGACGTCCGCCGAGTGATGGGCCACGAAGATCGGGGCATCGCCAATGATCCGCACACCCCGAGCACGCGCGTGGCTGCGCAGGCGCTGCCACTGCCGCGTGAATTGCCACTGCACGAAATACCAGAAACCGATTTCGTCAGTTGCTTCTTCACGCAGGCGTCGCAGTGCCATGCGCTCGCGCCAGGCATACTCGCGTGGCCAACGGCTCCACGGCGTGCCATGGCGTTGGTCGAGCGTCATGAAGAGCGCGTAGTCATCGAGCCAGTGCTGTTGCTGATGACCGAAGTCGGCGAGTTCCTTGCGCTCGTTGTCATGCGCCGCCCGGTTGAATCCCGCCCAGGCGTCCCGCAGCGACGCCATGCGGGCGGGCGCCAGATTCGCGTAATGGCCGCGGGTCGGATCGAGATCGAACTGCGGAGTGCAACTCAGCCAGCCGCGCTCGGCCAGTTCCGCCAGGTCGATCAGCAGCGGGCTGCCGGCAAAGGTCGACACGCTCTGGTAAGGCGAGTTGCCGGGGCCGACCGGGTTGAGCGGCAGCACCTGCCACAGCGACTGACCCGCCGTCACCAGCCAGTCGACGAAGTGGTAGGCCTGCGCGCCCAGGTCGCCGCAGCCATGCGGACCCGGCAACGAGGTGGGATGCAGCAGCACGCCGCTGCGCCGCGCATCGAATATGGTACCGGCACCGGAGTTCACGCCGATGCTCCTGGCGCGGGCGGCCCATCGATCGCCTGAATCAACACGCAGATCGCGGGCCCTTGCAGCGTGTAGCTTTGGCTCAAGGCCCGGTGCTCGCCCCACTCCGGTGTCCCGGTATCAAGCGCCACGCGCCACGCTCCTTCCGGCAGTACGAACTGCAGGGCCGACTCACCCGGATGAAGCAGCACCATCACCCGCTCTGTGGGGGCACGATCACCTTCGCCGACTTCGATCACATAAGCAAAGCCGCGGTCCCACGGGTTGTCCCAATCCCGGTCCCACATTGCCACGCCGTCGGGACGCAGCCAGGCGATGTCGCCGCCCGGCGTGTACGGATGCCCGGATTCGTGGAAAGGGTGTCTCTCGAACCAGCGCGGATGGCGGAAGGCGGGGTATCGCCTTCTGAGCGCCGTCAACGTGGACACCAGCGAGGTCAGAGCCTCATCGCCCTGGGCCCAGTCGATCCAGCTGGTCGGGTTGTCCTGGCAATAGGCATTGTTGTTGCCGTGCTGTCTGTTGCCCATCTCGTCGCCCGCCAGCAGCTGCGGCGTGCCCTGCGCCAGCAACAACGTGGCCAGCAGCGCACGGCGCCAGCCACCGCGCAGCCGCAGCACTGCCGGATCGTGGCTCGGCCCCTCGACGCCCGCGTTGGCGCTGGAGTTGTGGCCGTGGCCGTCCCGATTCTCTTCGCCGTTGGCCTCGTTGTGCCGGACGCGGTACGACGTAACGTCGGCCAGCGTGAAGCCATCGTGCGCCGTGATCATGTTGATGCTGGCCAGCGGGCCGCGGCCGTGATGATTGAAGGCGTCGCTGGATCCGGTCATGCGCCGTGCCAGTTGACCCGGCGTGCACTCGTGCCGGAGCCAATACGACCGGACGGTGTCTCGGAAGCGGTCGTTCCACTCATGCCACCCCGGCGTGAACGCGCCGAGCTGATAGCCGCCTGCCCCGACGTCCCAGGGTTCGGCAATCAGCTTGACCCGGGCGAGGACCGGATCCTGCATCATCGCTGTCAACAACGCCGCCAGGGGATTGAAGCGGTGCTGCATCATCGGGTCGCGTCCCAGGGTGGCCGCCAGGTCGAAGCGGAACCCATCAACGCCAAAGGCCTGCACCCACCAGCGCAGGCTGTCCATGATCCATTGCACGATTCGCGGCTCGCCGGCATTGATCGCGTTGCCGGTTCCGGTGAAGTTGAGGTAGTGGCCGGCGCCGTCCAGTGCATAGCTGCTCGCGTTGTCCAGCCCGCGCCAGCTCAGCGTGGGGCCGCGAGCGTCGCCTTCGGCCGTGTGGTTGTAGACGACGTCGAGCACCACCTCGAGGCCATGGCGATGCAACTCGTCGACCATGGCGCGAAACTCGTCGCGCACGGCCGCGGGACTGGCCGCCGCTGCGTACGACGGTTGGGGAACGAAGAAGCCGAGCGTGTTGTAGCCCCAGTAGTTGGTCAAGCCCAGGTCGAGCAAATGTTTTTCGTCGATGTGATGCTGCACGGGCAGCAGGCACAGCGTCGTGATCCCCAGTTTCTTGTAGTGCGCCAGCAGGGGCGCACTGGCCAGCCCGGCGTAGGTGCCGCGCAATGGCTCGGGGACGGCGGGGTGAAGGCGTGTCAGTCCTTTGACATGAGCCTCATAGATCACCGTGTGCTCGGGTGCGATCCGCGGGCACGGCGTGATGGCCGCCCCGGCAGCCAACTCGCGCTCGCCGTCGATGACGCGAGCCTTGGGAATCCGCGCGGCGTTGTCTTGCGGGTCGGGCTGCTCATGCCCCAAGTCATCCGGCGTGCCGGCGACTTCGTACGACAGTTGCCGCGTGGCGCCAATCAGCTCACGGGCGTAAGGATCGATCAGCAGCTTGGCAGCGTTGAAGCGGTGTCCGGCACCCGGCCGCCAGGGACCCTCGGCACGCAATCCATACAGTTGACCGATGCCGAAGCCAGGCAGAAAGCCATGCCAGATCCCGTCGGTGTATTGCGGCAGCGCGATGCGCTCCGTCTCCTCGCCGGTGACTTCATCGAACAAGCACCAGTACACCGCGTCGGCGTGCCGGGAGAACACCGCCAGGTTCACCCCTTGTTGCCCCTGCCATGTCAACGGGGTCGCACCCAGTGGCCAAGGCTGCCCCCGCAGACACACGCGTGGCCGCGTTGCCGTCATGCGGCCGGCTCGGGCTCGAACCAGAGCACGCCGAGCGCAGGCAAGGTCAGGCTCAGGGAGTACGGCAAATCGTGGGCCGGCACCGGCTCGGCCCGTACCGCGCCCAGGTTGCCCAGCCCGCTGCCGGCGTAATGGGCTGAGTCGGTGTTCAGGCACTCGCGCCACACGCCTCCCTGCGGCACCCCCAGGCGATAGCCGTGACGCGACACCGGAGTGAAGTTGCACGCAACCAGCATCTGATCGCCCGCTGAGTGTCCGTGCCGGATGAAGCCGAACACCGAATGTGCGCTGTCGTCGACGACGGTCCAGGAAAAACCGCCGGGCTCGTCGTCGCGGGCATGCAAGGCCGGGCGAGCGCGATACAGGTGATTCAAGTCGCGCACCAGACGCTGCACACCCGCGTGGTTGGGGTCGTGCAGCAAGCCCCAATCCAGTTCGGCGTCGTGGTTCCATTCGTGGTGCTGGCCAAATTCGGACCCCATGAACATCAGCTTGCGGCCGGGCTGCGCGTACATCAGGGCAAACAGCGCCTTCAGGTTGGCGCGCTTTTGCCACGGGTCGCCCCACATGCGCGCGTACAAGGAGCGCTTGCCATGCACCACCTCGTCGTGCGACAACGGCAGGATGAAGTGCTCACTGTAGGCGTACATCATCATAAAGCTGATCTGGTCATGATGGTACTTGCGCACCACCGGGTCCAGGCCGAAGTAGCCCAGGGTGTCGTGCATCCACCCCATGTTCCATTTGTAGTTGAAGCCCAGTCCCTGGGCCCAGGGCGGCTTTGTCACTCCCGGGAATGCAGTTGACTCCTCCGCCATCGTTGCAGTGCCGGGCGTCTGCTCCCCGATGACCTGATTGACGTTGCGCAGGAACGCAATCGCCTCCAGGTTCTCGCGCCCGCCGTGCACGTTGGGAATCCATTCGCCAACGCCCCGGCTGTAGTCGCGATACAGCATCGAAGCGACGGCGTCCACGCGCAAGCCGTCGACACCGTAGCGCTCGATCCAGAACAACGCGTTGCCCACCAGAAAATTCCGGACCTCGGTGCGCCCCCAGTTGTAGATCAGCGTGTTCCAATCGCGGTGGAAGCCTTCGCGCGGATCCGCATGCTCGTACAGCGCAGTGCCGTCGAAGCGGGCCAGGCCATGCGGGTCGTCGGGGAAGTGTCCCGGCACCCAGTCCAGGACCAGTTGCAATCCAGCATCGTGGACGGCAGTTACGAAGCCCCGGAACGACTCGGGGTTGCCGTAGCGCGCCGTCGGTGCGTAAAGGCCGGTGGGCTGGTAGCCCCAGGAGGCGTAGAACGGATGCTCTTGAATCGGCAGCAACTCGATGTGGGTGAACCCCAGGTCGGCGACGTAAGGCACCAGATGCCGCGCGAGAAAGTCCCAGTCGGGCAGGGCGCCGCCTGGCCGCCGCCAGGAGCCGGCGTGAACTTCGTAGATGCTGATCGGGGCGGTGAGCGCATTGGCCCGTTGCCGCTCGGCCGAGCGGTCGGGCACCGGCTCGGGCAATGCCACCACGCGGCCCGCGTGGCCCGGGTGCAGTTCGGCGCTGAGCGCGTAAGGGTCGCTCTTGAGCTGCCGGTGACCATCGGCGCCGAGCACGTCGAACTTGTAGAGGGCACCGGCCGCAAGCCCCGGAATGAAGATCTCCCACACGCCGCACTCGCGCCGAAAGCGCATCGGATGGCAGCGGCCGTTCCACAGGTTGAAGTCTCCCGCGAGCCCGACCTGTCGCGCGTTCGGCGCCCAGACCGCGAAGGCCACCCCGCCCACGCCATCGATGCTGCAAGGATGCGCGCCGAGCTTCTCCCACGGGCGCAGGTGGCTTCCCTCGTTGAGCAGCCACACATCCGTGTCACCCAGCCACGGGCCGAAGCGATACGGATCCTCGACGACGCGCTGACCAAGCGGCGAGTCGACCTGCAAAAGATATTCGCGGGCGTGTGGCAGCGCCACCTCCGCGCTAAACAAGCCGCTACCGACTGGGCGCAAGGCTGCCAGGGGCTCCCGGGTTGCGTGCGCCAACACGGTCAACGCGTCGCTGCCCGGCATGTACACGCGCAGTCGAACCAGCCCGTTTCCGGTGCCTGGCTGGGGGCCGAGGCTGCCGAACGGGTCGGCGCAAACGCCGTCGCGCAAGGCATGTGCCAGCCGGAGTTCGGCTTGCCCCATCGACTCGTCGTCTGCAGCAACGGCCGCTGAACCGGGCCTTTCTTTCATCGGGCATCCATTGTTCTGGTTCGCCATTGTGGCGCACCCGCGTATGCCTGATGCCGGAGCTGAAAGAGTAGAGTAGCGCGGGCATCACAGCACAACAACAGCACGCGTACGATGGCAATCCAGTGGTTTCCCGGGCACATGAACCTGACGCGCAAGGCGATAGCCGAGCGCATCAAGGAGATCGACGTTGTGATCGAGGTGCTGGATGCCCGGCTGCCTGGCTCCAGCGCCAACCCGCTGCTGGCCGACCTCACGGGCCACAAGCCGACACTGAAGATCCTGAACAAGCAGGATGTCGCCGACCCGGCGCGCACGCAGCAATGGCTCGATCACTACAACGCGCAGCCCGGCACTCAGGCGATCGCCCTCCAGGCCAGTGATAGCTCCGCTACGCAGCGCCTCGCGCCGGCCTGCCATTCGCTGGCCCCTACGCGCGGCGGCCTGGCCAAGCCGATGCGCGTCTTGATCTGCGGCGTGCCCAACGTGGGCAAGTCGACCTTGATCAATACGCTGACCCACAAGCGTCACGCCAGGACCGGCGACGAAGCTGGCATCACCAAACTGGAGCAGCGCATCACGCTCGCCGACGACTTCTATCTGTACGACACGCCCGGTTTGCTGTGGCCGCGCATCATCGTTGCCAGGAGCGGCTACAACCTGGCTGCCAGCGGCGCCATTGGCCGCAATGCCTACGACGAGGAAGAAGTGGCGCTGGAACTGTTGGACTATTTGCGCCAGCACTACGCGGCGCTACTCGAAGCCCGTTTCAAGTTGATCGGTGTGGCGGCGATGAAGGACGAGGAGGTGCTCGACGCGGTGGGCCGCCAGCGCGGAGCCTTGCTCGGCAAAGGCCGGATCAATACGCAGAAGGCTGCCGAGATCGTGATCCAGGAGTTCCGGGGGGCGACGTTGGGCCGCATCACCCTGGAAACGCCGCAAGAGTTCGAGCTTTGGCTCGCGGCGGGGCAGCAGCTGGATGCGCGGCGATTGGCGAAGAAAGAGGCGAGGGCGGCGCTCAACACCCGTAAATGAACGCAGGGCAAAATGCGGGGCATGACCGAAGCCACCCAAGAAGCCGCCCAACAGCGTCCCGCTCTGCCCGACCGTCTCTCGGTGGACCCGCGCAGCCCGCATCACGTCGCTTCCGTGTTCGAGCACGAAATCGGCATCCGGTTCAACGGCAAGGAGCGGCATGACGTGGAGGAGTACTGCGTCAGCGAGAGCTGGGTGAAGGTCGCGGCGGGCAAGACCCGCGATCGCAAGGGGCAGCC
>JBKJHN010000152.1:0-12155 GCA_046599015.1 Ramlibacter sp. | reverse complement strand
GGTGCCGGGCTGCAGCCGATGTTCCAGGATCGCGACGTAAATTCGCTCGTAGATTTCGTCGACGGTGTTCTCGCGCTCTACGCGCGTGGCGGGCTTGCGCGCGGTGGCGGGCATGTTATTGAGGGTGTGAGAGGGCGACTGCATTCTATCGAGCGTCGCGGCCTGCAGCCGGGTCAGCCCCATTGGAACAGCTCCCCCCAGCCCTGCACATGCGAGGGCGGCACGCCGGCCATGCGCAGCATCCCCCAGACGGTGGTGCTGACGGTGTCGAGCAGCGGAATTCCGAGTTCCCTTTCGACATCGGGCGCCATCGACGCAGCCCGCAGGTTGGTGCAAAAAGTGGTGATCGCCTGTGGAGAATGCTGTGCCACTTCGCGCATCAGCGCCTGCAGCGTCTGCCGATCGACCCCGGCGAAGTCGTGGTTGACGCGGATGCCCAGGTGGCGCTCGGCGACCACGTCGATGCCCAGGCCGCGGTAGTTGGCCACGATCCGATCCTGCACGTCGCCGGTGTAGGGCGTGACGAACGCCAGCCGTTTCACACCGCGCAGGGCGAGCAGTTCATTGAGCGCCAGCACCGCCGTGGTGGCCGGGATGCCGGTGCGCTCGCGGATGCGCTCGCACAGGCGCCGGTCGGCATCGAAGCCGAGCCAGCCGGAGGATGTGCCGCTCCAGCCGATGACGTCGACCTTGGCATCGGCCAGCAGCTCGGCGGCCGCCAGGATCTTGCTGTCGTCGAACTGGCCCAGCGCCCGCTCGTCCAGGGCGATCTCCGTGACTTTGAAGCGCGAGAAATGCACGCTGGCGCCGGGCACGCCGGCAACGATGGCACTGGTCAGCGGCTCCAGCGCGGTATTGGACGAAGGTGTCAGCACACCGAGACGGATGAGGCGGGACATCGAAAAAGGCTCCATGGCAAGGCAATAGGCGAGGCTTCCAAGTCTGAAGCTGCGCCGCGGTTCAGCGATTAGCGCGGATTTGGTCGAAACTGTCAACATCAGTGTAAACACTAAGCTGGTATTTTGTCTGATCGTCGATCATTCACTCCTTGCACCAGCCCGCACGCCGTCTGTGACGTGGCCTGGATATTGCGACTCCGCCGTGGAAGAGGCCTGACTTGACGCCAAAGCACCAAAACAAAGCTATCGTTTATTTGTCGACAAAACTGTCTCCATCGATTGCAAGCAAAGTCTGCACCCGGACGGTGCAAACGGGCCGTGGCCATGACCTTTGATCTGGTCATCCGCAACGCCCGCGTCGCCACCGCAAGCGACACCTTCGACTGCGACATCGCTGTCCAGGGCGGCCGGATCGCGCAGCTCGGTTCCGGGCTCGCGGGCGGCGCCCGCGAGATCGATGCAGCGGGGCGCGTCGTCACGCCCGGTGGCGTCGACGCGCACTGCCACCTCGACCAGCCCATGGAAGCGCCGATGCGCATGGCCGACGGCTTCGACAGCGGCACCCGCTCGGCCGCCTGCGGCGGCACCACCACGGTGATTCCCTTCGCGGCTCAGGCCAAGGGCCAGTCGCTGCGAGCCGCGGTGCAGGACTATCACGGCCGCGCCGAAGGGCAGGCCCACATCGACTACGCGTTCCACTTGATCGTCAGCGACCCCACGCCGCAGGTGCTCGAACAGGAATTACCGGCGCTCATCGCCGAGGGCTACACCTCGTTCAAGGTCTATATGACCTACGACGACCTCAAGCTCGACGACGGCCAGATCCTCGACGTGCTGGATGTGGCGCGGCGCCACGGGGCGATGGCCATGATCCACGCCGAGAACGCGGATTGCATCGAGTGGCTCACGAAACGCCTCGAGGCTGCAGGGCGCACTGCCCCGCGCTTTCACGCGCATGCCCGGCCGATGCTGGTCGAGCGCGAAGCCACCCACCGCGCCATCGCGCTGTCCGAGCTGGTCGACGTGCCGATCCTGATCGTCCATGTCTCCGGCAAGGAAGCGATCGAGCAAATCCGCTGGGCGCGCGCCCAGGGCCTGACGGTGCTGGCCGAAACCTGTCCCCAGTACCTGTTCCTCACCGCCGAAGACCTCGGCATCGACGACAGCTACCACGGCGCCCGCTGCATCTGCAGCCCGCCGCCGCGCGACAAGGCCAATCAGGAAGTCATCTGGAACGGCTTGAACGACGGACTGTTCACGGTGTTCTCGTCGGACCATGCGCCGTTCAGCTATGACGACCCCGCCGGCAAGAAGCCGGGCGGCGAGGAAGTGGTTTTTCGCCACATCCCCAATGGCATTCCGGGGCTGGAGACGCGCCTGCCGTTGCTCTATAGCGAAGGCGTGCTGGCCGGCCGGATGACGCTGAACCGCTTCGTCGAACTCACCGCCACCAACCCGGCCAAGGCCTACGGCCTGCATCCGCGCAAGGGCGCCATCGCCATCGGCAGCGATGCCGACCTGGTGATCTGGGACGAGCGCGAGGTCACCATCCGCAACGCGCAGCTGCACCACGCTGTCGACTACACGCCGTACGAAGGCATGCGGTTGAAGGCCTGGCCGGGCGTGACGCTCAGCCGCGGCGAAGTCGTGTGGGATGGCGAGAAGCTGCTCAGCCGCGCCGGCCGCGGCCGCTTCCTTGCTTGCGGCACGCCCTCGCTGCTGCCGCGCCGCACCGAAATTCAAGCATGAAGCTGCTGCTGATCAACCCCAACATCTCCGGCAGCGTGAGCGAGCTGATCGCCTCGGAGGCGCGCCGCACGGCGGCGCCGGGGACGGAATTGACGGTCGTGACAGCGCAATTTGGGGTGGCCTACATCGAGACCCGGATGGAAGCGCTGATTGGCGCCTACGCCGCCGCCGAACTCGCCGCCGAGCACGGCCCTTCGCATGACGCCGTGATCATCGCGGCCTTCGGCGATCCCGGGCTAGCGGGCATCCGAGAATTGCTGCCGGTCCCGGTGCTGGGACTGACCGAGTCGGCGCTGACCAGTGCCTGCCTGCTAGGCCATCGCTTTTCGATCATCGCCATCTCGCAGCGAATCCAGGCCTGGTATCGCGAAGTCGTGCAAGCCAACCGCCTCGCCGGCCGGCTGGCCAGCATCCGTTCACTGGATCAGCCGCTGGCCGACATCGGCGCCGTGCAACAGGACCACGGCGCGCGCCTGCAGTCACTGTGCGAACGCGCCGTCGCCGAAGACGGCGCCGACGTGATCATTCTGGCCGGCGCGCCGCTGGCCGGCCTCGCTCGTAGCCTGCAAGGCCACCTGCCGGTGCCGGTAGTCGAAGGCGTATCGAGCGCCGTGTGCCATGCCCAAACCCTGGTGACGCTGCAACCGGGCCGTGCGCGCAGTGGCAGCTTCGCGTCACCTCCCATCAAAGCCAACCAAGGTCTGTCCGCGGCGCTGACGCGCGCGCTGGCCGCGGGCCCGGGCAACTGATTTTCTCCCGTCGTTCAAGCCACCACCCCACTCACAAGGAGCTTTCCCATGAAATCCCGTACCCACTTCTCCGGGCTGCTGGCCTGCGCGGCACTCGGCTGCGCGCTGCTGGCCGCACCTGCGCAGGCGCAAGAGCGAATCAAATTCAAAGCCATCGGCCAGCCGCTGGCCACCGGCCTGATCCAGAAGAACAAGGAGCAGCCGTTCTTCGAGAACTTCGCCGCCCGCACCGGGCTGCCGATCGATGTCGATTACAAGCCGATCGACACCCTGGGCCTGAAAGACACCGAACAACTCCGCATCATGAAGGCGGGCCTGTTCGACATCGTGTCGCTGCGGGTCTCGCAGAACTCGCGCGACGAACCCACCCTGCTGGGCCTGGACCTGGTGGGCGCCAGCCCCGACTACGCCACCGGCCGCAAGGTGGCCAAGGCTTACTTCAACACGGTCGACGCTCGCCTGCAACAGCAGTTCAACGTCAAGCTGCTGAGTGTGTGGCCGTTCGGACCGCAGATCCTGTTCTGCAAAAAGCCGATCGCCAAGCTGGCCGACATCAAGGGTATGAAGGTGCGGGTATACGACCAGAACCTGGCCAAATTCATCGAGATGGTCGGCGGCACGCCGGTCCCGGTCTCCTTTGCCGACACCCATCAGTCGCTGTCGCTGGGCGTCGTCGACTGCGCCATCACCGGCCCGAGTTCAGCCAATTCCGCCGGCTGGCCCGAGGTGACGACGCATCAATTGCCGCTCGGCTTCCAGATGGCGCTGAACGGTTATGCCATGACGCTGAAGTCGTGGAACCAGCTCAACCCCGATCAGCAGGCCAAGCTCACGGCGGCGTTCGACAAGCTCACCGATGAAATCTGGACCTACTCGGAAGAGCTGTTCCAGGACGCCCTGAACTGCAACACCAACAAGGACCCCTGCACCACCGGCAAGAAGTTCAAGCTCACCGCCGTTCCCGTGTCAGCTGCCGACGGCGAGCTGCTGCGCGGCGCCGTCACCAAGGTCTCGCTGCCGGTCTGGGCCGAAGTCTGCGACAAATCGAACCCGGGCTGCTCGCAGAAGTGGAGCGCGCAAGTCGCACCGGTGCTCGGGCTGAAATGAACGAAGGCGCGACCATGCTCAAGCAGGGCGCGCCCGCGGCCCCGCCCACCACAGGCACTCATATGAAAGACCATATCGAAAACGTCCTGGCGTGGGTGTTCGGCACGATCTTTCTGGTGCTGGCGGCGGTGGTCACCGTCGAAACCATTTCGCGCAAGGTGTTCAACATCTCCCTTCAGGGCGCCGACGAACTCGGCGGCTACGCGCTGGCCGTGGGTTCCACCATCGCCTTCAGCCTGGCGCTGATGGGCCGCAACCACATTCGCGTCGATGTGTTCCATGAGATGCTGCCGCGTGCCGTGCAGGCCTTCATGAACTGGTTTTCGATCGTCAGTCTGGCGACCTTCGGTATCTTCGTCACCTGGGTGGCGACGAAAGTCGTGACCGACACCTTGCAGTACGGCAGCACGGCGCAAACGCCGTGGGCCACGCCGCTGATCTGGCCGCAAGGCGTCTGGTACGCGGGCTTGCTGATCTTCGCGCTGGTAGCCACCGGTTACGCGCTGCGCGCCAGCTGGCTGCTGTTCAGCGCGCAAATCGACAAGCTCAATCACGACTTCCATCCGAAGAGCGCGAAGGAAGAATTGACGGAAGAACTGGACGACCTGGCCCAGCGCCAAGCCGCGGAAGGAGCCAAGCCATGAGCCTGCCATTTTTCGGAATCGCCTTCGCCGCCATGCTCGGCATGATGCTGGTGGGCATGCCCATCGCCGTGTCGATGGCGCTGGTGGGCATCATCGGCGGGATCGCCGCTTATGGGGCGCCGTTCATGGAATCGATCGCGCCAGTGGTCTGGGGCGTGCACAACGAGAACCTCTTGACGTGCATTCCGCTGTTCGTGCTGCTCGGCGAACTGCTGCTGCGCTCGGGCATCGCCGACCGGATGTACATCGCCCTGTCGGCTTGGCTGGGCCGCCTGCCCGGCGGGCTGCTGCACACCAACATCGGCAGTTGCGCGCTGTTCGCTGCCACTTCCGGATCCTCGGTGGCAACGGCCGCGACCGTCGGGACGGTGGCACTGCCATCGCTGCAAAGGCGCGGCTACCCGATGCGGGCTTCGCTGGGTTCGCTGGCGGCCGGCGGCACGCTCGGGATCCTGATCCCGCCGAGCGTCAACATGATCGTGTATGGATCGCTGACCAACAACTCGATCGGCAAGCTGTTCATTGCCGGCATCATCCCAGGCCTGCTGCTCACTGCGTGCTTCATGCTGTACATCGCGATCTCCAGCCTGGCCAGCGGCAATGCCATGCGCGAAGCGAAGGTGCCGTGGGACTACAAGATGCGCTCGCTGGTTCACCTGATCCCTCCGCTGGTGGTGTTCGGGATCGTCATGGGCAGCCTGTATTTCGGCATCGCGACGACCACGGAGAGCGCTGCGCTGGGCGTCATCGCCGCACTGATTTTCGTCGTGCAATCAGGCAAGATGAGCCGTGAGTTGCTGCGCACCTGCTTCATTTCGACGGCGCGGGTCAGCGGCATGATCCTGCTGATCATGACCGCGGCATTCATCCTGAACCTGGCGATCAGCCTCACAGGCGTGGCCGAGGCCATGACCAAGTGGGTCGCGGGGCGGGGCCTGTCGGCGACCGGCCTGATCCTGGCGCTGATGGTGTTCTACCTGATCCTGGGCATGTTCATGGACGTGCTGTCGATGCAGGTCGCGACGATCCCGATCACCTACCCGATCGCGGTGGCGCTCGGTGTGGATCCGATCTGGTTCGGCATCTTCATCGTCTTGATGTGCGAACTCGGATTGATCACGCCTCCGGTGGGGATGAACCTGTTCGTGGTGCACGGCATCCGGCCCGACAAGGGCGGCATCGAAGACGCCATCTGGGGTGCACTGCCCTACGCGGCCATCATGATCCTGTTCACCCTGCTGCTGATGCTGGTCCCGCAACTAGTGACCTGGCTGCCGGGCCGCATGTAAAACGTGAGCCGCACAGATGAGTGAAGAACTTTGGCGGCTGCCCGCCAGCGAATTGGCCCAGCGTTACCGCGACCGGCGCCTGACGCCGACAGCGGTGGCGCAGGCTTGCCTGGCGCGTCTGGAGGCGGTGAACCCGCGCATCAATGCGGTGATCGCCCGGCGCGACGCGGCCTTCATGGCGGAAGCGCAAGCGTCGACGCTGCGTCATGCGCAGGGCCAGCCCTTGCCCGCGTTGGACGGCATTCCGCTGACGGTGAAGGACAGCCTGTTCACGCGTGACCTGCCGACCACCTGGGGCACACCGGCGCTGCGGCAGTTCCAGAGCGATCACGACGAATTGGCGGTGGCGCGTGCCCGCGCCGCCGGCGCACTCATCATCGGCAAGACCAACGTGCCGGAGTTTGCGTTGGAAGGCTACACCGCCAATCCACTGTTCGGTGTCACCCGCAATCCCTGGAGTCTGGAACTCACGCCGGGCGGCTCCAGTGGCGGGGCTGTCGCCGCCGTCGCCAGCGGCATCGCGCCACTGGCGATCGGCCAGGACGGAGGCGGCTCGATCCGGCGGCCGGCCGCCCACGCCGGGCTGGTCGGCCTGAAGCCGTCACTCAGCGCCGTGCCGCGCGAACACGTGTTGCCGAGCCTGCTGCTTGATTTCGAAGTGATCGGACCGCTCGCCCGCACCGTGGCCGACGCGCGATTGCTGTTCGATGTGATTCGCGGACCGGCGAGCGTGGACCGCTCATCGTTGGCGGCGGCGCAAGCCGCGGGCGGATTGCGAATCACGGCGCCGTTGCGCGTGCTCTACGTCGAGCGCTTCGGCGCGGCGCCCCTGGACCCGCAGGTCGCCGCCAGCGTCGGCGAAGCCGTTCAGCGGCTCGCAGCATTGGGGCACAGGGTCGAGAGCGGCCCGCTGCCGCTCGACCTGGACTTCTTCGCCGAAGCCTGGCCGCAGGTTGGGCAGATCGGACTGGCCCGGCTGTTCGACGCGCGGCCGGAATGGGGGGCGCAGGCCTCGCAGAAGTATCGCGAGATGGCAGAAAGCGGACGGCGCCTGCCAGCGCATCGCCTCTGGCAGATCCTGGAGCGCGTCGCGCAACTACGCCGCGAGTGCGCGTACCTGTTCGACTCGATCGACGTAATCGTATTGCCTTCGGTCGCCGCGTTGCCCTGGCCCGCCGAGGCGGCTTACCCCACCCACATCGACGGCCAGCCAGTCGGCCCGCGCGGGCATGCGGTGTACACCGG
This sequence comes from Ramlibacter sp., assembly GCA_046599015.1. Taxonomy (GTDB): domain Bacteria; phylum Pseudomonadota; class Gammaproteobacteria; order Burkholderiales; family Burkholderiaceae_C; genus Ramlibacter. Next base: position 4,473 of record JBKJHN010000152.1, on the reverse strand, counting down.
CTGGGTCAATGCGGCCGGTCTGCCCGGTCTGGCGCTGCCTTGCGCGCCATCGCGCGAGGGCCTCCCCGTCGGCATGCAACTGGTCGGCCGCTACGGCGCCGATGATCAGTTGCTCGATCTCGGCGCCGCCTACGAAGCGGCCCATCCGTGGGCCGGCCGCTGGCCGGCTCTTTGAATTCCTAGTCAACTAACACTAACATCCAATCGAGACAACACATGCAACGCCGTCAATTCATCCAGGCCGCGGGGATCACCGCTGCCACACTGGTCTCTCCCACCGTATGGGCGCAGTCCTGGCCCAGCGGCCCGATCCGTATCGTCGTCGGCTTTCCGCCGGGCGGCGGCGCCGACGCGCTGGCCCGTGTGGTCGGCCAGAAGCTGGGCGACCTGTGGAAGCAACCGGTGGTGATCGAGAACAAGGCCGGCGCTTCCGGCACGCTGGCAGCCGAATACGTCGCGCAGCAAGCCAGCGACGGCAGCACGCTACTGCTGACCACCATCAACAGCCATGCGCTGGCGCCGGCGGTGCTGCCGAAGCTGCGCTACCACCCTGAGCGCGACTTCGTGCCGGTCGCACTGCTGGGCTTGACGCCCAACCTGTTGATCGCGGGCGCGTCGCAGCCCGCCAAGACCGTCAAGGACATCGTGGCCCTGTGCAAGGCCCAGCCGGGCAAGGTGACCTTCGGCTCCGCCGGCCCAGGCACCGCCCAGCATTTCGCATTGGAGCTATTCAAGCTGCGCGCGCAAGTGGATGCCCTGCATGTGCCGTACAAGGGCAGCGGGCCGCTGCTTACCGATCTGGTGGGCGGGCAAATCCAGTACAGCTTCGAGACCATGACGGCGGCAACGCCCCATGTGAAGAGCGGCCGTGCCGTGGCGGTCGCGCAGACGCGCGCCAAACGGGTGAAGGCCTACCCCGATGTGCCGACGATGCAGGAACAAGGCTTTGCCGGATTCGAGACCTTCAACTGGTATGGCATTTCCGGCCCCGGCAAGCTGCCGGCGCCAATCGCGGCGAAGATGAACAAGGACATCAACAGCGTGCTGGCGCTGGCCGAGGTGCGCGAGAAGTTCGACACCTTCGGCGTCGAGGACGGCGGCGGCTCCGCGGAACATTTCGCTGATCTCGTCCGGTCTGAAATTGCCAAGTGGGCCAAGGTCGCCAAGGAAGCCAACGTCCGGGTCGACGGCTGACGCATGGCATTGGCCAATCTGTCTGAAGTGGCGCAGGCGCTGCTGCGAGCCCGGCGCGACCACAAGTCCTGCGATGCGCAAGGCTTCTCCGATCATCTGCGCGACGCCGCCGACGCTTATGCGGTGCAGGACCTGGTGTCGCAAGCGCTGCATGGGACCGGGCCCGGCGTGGCTGCTCACTGGAAGTCCGGCGGTCCTTCGCGCGAAGCCGCGCAAACACACGCTCCACTTCCACCAGAAGGCGTGTGGCGCAGTCCAGCCGATGCGCGGCGCTGGCCCTGCAACATCCGCCTGATCGAGGTCGAAATTGCGTTGCGGCTTGGCCGTGACGTGACTGCATCGCAAGCGGCCGAACTGTCGCAGGCAGCGGCGGCGTCGCTGGTGGACGCGATGGCGGTGAGCATCGAGCTGGTCGATTCGCGCTGGCTGCAAGGCGTGCAGGCGCCCGTGCTGCTCAAGCTGGCGGATCTGTCATCGCATGGCGCACTGGTACTCGGCGAATGGATTCCTTTTGCCTCGCGCGAGTGGCCGGCACAAGGCGGCACGGTGCAGGTCGGCAACGTCACCCCCCTGCCATTCCGCGGTACGCATTCGATGGGCGATCCGGTATGGGTTGTGCCGGCATGGCTGCGCCACGCGACGCGTCATGGTCAGATCGCGCCACGCGGCACGATCGTCACGACCGGCACTTGGTGCGGCATGTTGCCGGCAGCTGCTGGTGACCGAGTGACGGCGCGCTTCGATGGGATCGGCGAGGCGGTGCTGCAGCTATAGCTTCTTGCTCCCTCCCCTTCCGGGGGAGGGCAGGGGTGGGGGCATGCAGTCGCCGTCCAATTCCTCGCGTCGCAGCAAAGCCGGGGCTGGGCAGGCCGTGGCGCATCGGTGCTTTAACTGCGAAGTCTCCGTGCCCTCACCCCAGCCCTCTCCCCGAGGGAGAGGGCGCAAGACGTCGCGCGGGCCTATGAACGCGGCACCAACGCCCTGCGAACAGCGCCAAGTTCCATGCCGTACATATCGGCGAACTCTTCGATGCCGCGGCCGCTGGCTTCGAAGGCGCGCCGCAGGGCCTCGTGGCGGGCGGCCTGCTCCGCGATCGCGGCAAAGGCTTCGTCCAGTGCGGCCAGGGCGGCGGCGTCCTGGGCAGGCACCCGCTGCTGATACTCCTCGCGCGAAAGGCCGGACGCTTCGATCGCTTGCACGAGCCGGCCACGCAGCCATGGCCGCAGATCTTCCTTCGAACGCGCCTGGCGCCGCCGGAACACTTCCATGATGGCGTGGTGCACATGCTCCGGCGCGACATCTTCGACTGGCACGCCGTTCAGGTCATGGCGCTTCGCGCCCGAAGCCACGCTCTCCAGATAACGGGTGGAGCGGGCGTGCAGCCCGAGCGCGACCTTCAGGTCCTCTTTCTTGAACTCATCCGGATGCAGCGCCATCAGCTCCTGGAACACGCCGAGTTTCAAGGGCAGGAAACGGGCGCCGAACAGCTTCGGGTACAGCTGGAACAGTTTTTCCAACACCGGGTGCGCGGGCCGTGGCGGTTGCGCCGCCTTGTGCTTTGGTGCCGGCGGCTTGGACCGGCGCTGCTCGGCGTCCACCGGCGCATCGGCGGTGTCGGGCGCGGTCGTGGTTTCGGGTACGGTGTCGGTCATCGAAAGGGAAGCAAATTGGTAACCTCAGACTGTAATGCGGTTCCCGGGGCAAAATCGAGGCATGAAAATCGAAAAAAACACGGTCGTCACGCTGCGCTACAAGGTGGCTGAAGCCAATGGCAAGCTGATCGAGGAGAGCAAGGAGCCGATGGTTTACCTGCACGGCGGCTACGACAACACGCTGCCGAAGATCGAAGCCGCGTTGGACGGCCAGGAGGCCGGGTATGAAGTGAACCTGCAACTCCAGCCGGAGGATGCCTTCGGCACGCGCGACGAGTCGCTGGTCCGCACCATTCCCAAGAAGGAGTTCCCGCCGGGCGTGAAAGTCGGCGGGCAATTGGAGGGCCACACCGACGAGGGACAGCCGCACGTGTTTCATGTCATGAAGATCAAGGGCGATCAAGTCATGCTTGACGGCAACCACCCGCTGGCCGGCAAGGAGCTGCGCTTTCATCTGAAGGTAACCGGCGTGCGTGCAGCCAGCGCCGAAGAGATCGAGCACAAGCACGTGCATGGCGCGCACGGGCACCAACACTGACGAGCCCCGGGCCACTGTCCTGCCCATGGGCTGGTGCGTTGCAGAACCAAGCCTTTTCAACGTCCGCCCCGCCCTCATATGCGCGAGGACGCCATTAGAAGGACCTACTCATGACACGCAGCCCCATTCTTCAAATCAAGCCGCTCGGCTTTCCCTGGGAGCCCGCCGATCCTTTTCTGTTCTGCGCTTACCACGACGATGCGTACCCGCGCGGCAATGGCCAGATGGGTCCATCGACGACGCTGGCTGGGCGCGACATCGGTCAGGACTTCAGCCGCAAGGACGGCTGGAGCATGTACCACGGCGACAGTGTGCCGGGCTTCCCGGCGCACCCGCACCGCGGTTTCGAGACGGTGACGGTGCTGCGCAAGGGCCTGATCGACCATTCGGATTCACTGGGGGCGACCGCGCGCTTCGGCCAGGGCGATGCCCAATGGCTCACGGCCGGCCGCGGCGTGGTGCATTCGGAGATGTTCCCGCTGCTGGAAGCCGAAAAGGACAACCCGCTGGAGCTGTTTCAGATCTGGCTAAACCTGCCCGCCCGCAAGCCATCGAGCTGCAAGTGAATGCCGCCGTGGAACTGGCCAATGGCGATCAGGAAGCCGAGTTCCTGCTGCTGCAGGGCCGTCCGATCGGCGAGCCCGTGGCGCAATATGGGCCCTTCGTGATGAACACCCAGGCCGAGATCATGCAGGCCATGCAGGATTACCGGGCCACTCAGTTCGGTGGCTGGCGCTTCGGCAGCAGCGCACCGGTGCATGGCGCCGACGCGCAGCGGTTTGCGCGCCACCCGGACGGGCGAGAAGAGCGGCCGACCCAGCAAGACCAACGCGAATCGGTCGGCGCGCCGCGCTGAACCGGCGGGCCCGGCCGCCACTCTGCTACAAAGACAGCCATGAAGTTAAAGATGGCGCCCAATTCGCTGTTTGCCGTGTTGCTGCGCTCGCCGTGGTGGATCAGCATGACCATCGGCGTGCTGCTCGGGGCGGCAGCATTTGCCCTGCTGCCGGAGCAATACAAGGTGGTCGGGTCGGCCAGCGGCATGCCGTTCGTGATCATCAGCGTGGTCGCGCTGTGGCAGCAAATGCG
>JBKJHN010000040.1:0-25121 GCA_046599015.1 Ramlibacter sp. | reverse complement strand
CGATGCCACCGCATTCATCTTGCCGGCTTTCACGGTGGATTTTTCTGCGTGTGTGGCGCTCATGGTGCGCAGGTAGTAAGTGGTCTTCAGGCCGCGCAACCATGCCAGCTTGTAGGTATCGTCAAGTTTTTTACCGGACGCGCCTGCCATGTAGATATTCAGCGACTGCGCCTGGTCGATCCATTTCTGGCGGCGCGACGCCGCTTCGACCAGCCAGGTTGCATCGACCTCGAAGGCTGTGGCGTACAGCGCCTTGATGTCCTGCGGCACACGGTCAATCGGGCGCAACGAACCGTCAAAGTGCTTGAGGTCCACCACCATGACATCGTCCCACAGACCCAGGCGCTTGAGGTCGCGCACCAGATAGTGGTTGATCACGGTGAATTCACCGGACAGGTTGGATTTGACCGAGAGGTTGCCAAAGCAGGGCTCGATGCAGGCATCGACACCGATGATGTTGGAAATAGTGGCTGTGGGGGCGATAGCCACACAGTTGGAGTTGCGCATACCGTCTTTGGCGATCTTCTTGCGCAACGCATCCCAGTCCAGCGTCGCCGACCGGTCCACTTCCACATACCCGCCGCGCTCTTTGGCCAGCATGTCCAGGGTGTCCAGCGGCAGAATGCCCTGGTCCCAGAGCGAGCCTTTGTAGCTGGTGTATTTGCCGCGCTCTTTAGCCAGCTCGGTCGAGGCCCAGTAAGCGTGGTAACACACGGCCTCCATCGACTTGTCGGCAAACTCGACGGCGGCGTCAGACGCATAGGGAATGCGCAGCTCGTACAGGCAGTCCTGGAAACCCATTAGCCCCAAGCCCACCGGGCGATGGCGCATATTGGAGTCGCGCGCCTTCTTGACCGCGTAGTAGTTGATGTCAATCACGTTGTCCAGCATGCGCATGGCGGTGGTGATGGTTTTTTTGAGTTTTTCGTGGTCCACCGCGCCGTCTTTCAGGTGCTGGACCAAGTTGATGGAGCCAAGGTTGCAGACTGCGGTTTCGGTGTCGCTGGTGTTGAGCGTGATCTCGGTGCACAGGTTGGACGAGTGCACAACGCCGACGTGCTGCTGCGGCGAGCGCACATTGCAGGCGTCCTTGAAGGTGATCCAGGGGTGGCCGGTCTCGAACAGCATCGAGAGCATCTTGCGCCACATGTCGGTGGCCTGCACCGTCTTGCTGGGCTTGATCTCGCCGCGCTTGGCCTTCTCCTCGTAAGCGACATAGGCCTGCTCGAAGTCGATACCAAACTTGTCGTGCAGGTCGGGCACGTTGGACGGCGAGAACAGCGTCCACTCGCCTTTCTCCATCACGCGCCGCATGAACAGGTCGGGAATCCAGTTGGCCGTGTTCATGTCATGGGTGCGCCGCCGGTCGTCGCCGGTGTTCTTGCGCAGTTCCAGAAACTCCTCGATGTCCAGGTGCCACGATTCCAGGTAGGTGCAGACGGCGCCCTTGCGCTTGCCGCCCTGGTTGACGGCCACCGCCGTGTCGTTGACCACCTTCAGGAACGGCACCACGCCCTGTGACTCGCCGTTGGTGCCCTTGATATGTGAGCCGAGCGCCCGCACGCGGGTCCAGTCGTTGCCCAGCCCGCCGGCAAACTTGGAGAGCAGGGCGTTTTCCTTGATCGATTCGTAGATGCCGTCCAGGTCGTCCGGTACGGTGGTGAGGTAGCAGGACGAAAGCTGTGAGCGCAGCGTGCCGCTGTTGAACAGTGTCGGCGTGCTGGACATGAAGTCGAAGCTCGACAGTACTTCGTAGAACTCGATTGCGCGGGCTTCGCGGTCGATCTCGTTGAGCGCCAGCCCCATCGCCACGCGCATGAAGAACGCCTGCGGCAGCTCGATGCGCGATTTGCGCAGGTGCAGGAAATAGCGGTCGTACAGGGTTTGCAGCCCGAGGTAGTCAAACTTCAAATCACGCTCGGCCTTCAGCGCGCCACCGAGCTTTTTCAAGTCGTACTGCAGCAGCCGTTCGTCCAGCAGTTCGTTGTCGACCCCCTTCTTGATGAAGCCAGGGAAAAAGTCCGGGTAGCTCTGCGCCATCTCGGAAGGCGGCAGGTCGCGGCCAAGCACTTCCTTGAAGATCGTGTGCAGCAGCAGCCGGGCGGTGGCGTAGGTGTAATCCGGATCCTTCTCGATCAGCGTGCGCGCCGCGAGGATCGAAGCCTTGTACACCTCGTCCATCGGAACGCCGTCGTACAGGTTGCGCATCGTCTCCGCCATGATCGGGTCTGGCTTGACGTCCGCGCCAAGGTTCTGGCACGCCGACCGGATCAGTCCGTTGAGGTGATCCAGATCGAGCGGCACGCGTTGCCCGCCGTCGAGAACATGGAGCGTGGGCGTCGCGACGGGCGCTTCCTGCGCGCTTTGCCTGGCGCGTTCCTGCGCGCGGCGCTCGCGGTACAGCACATAGGCGCGGGCGATCTCGTGATGGCCGCCGCGCATCAAGCCCAATTCGGCCTGGTCCTGCACGTCTTCTATATGGAAGGTGCCGCCGCTCGGCCGCGAGCGCACCAATGCGCGGATCACGGCCTGCGTCAACTCATCCACGGTCTCGCGCACGCTGGCCGAAGCCGCGCCCTGCGTGCCGTGCACCGCGAGGAACGCCTTCATCATGGCGATGGCAATCTTGTTCGGCTCGAACGGGACGACTGCGCCATTGCGCCGGATGATCTGGTAATGCGCCAGCGGGTTGGATGAGGCGCTGGCGGAAAGCGCGTGCGCCCGGGAGGCGCTGCTGCCGTCGCTTGCGGGGGACGGGGTGCTTACTGCAGGTTGCATGTTTCCTCTTGACTGAGTTCTTGTTGGAAGGCGCCTGCCGTGAAGGGCGGCACCGGAATTCTGGGGCTGGATTGATCCGACGCAAGGACACTATATATGGGGTCTGCGTTGATTTCAAGCACTACATGTAGTGCTTTGCAGCATTCGTCCGATACGTGACATCGTGCCGCAAAAGCCTGCGGCGTGAGTGTTCTATGCGGGAAAACACCCTGGCGGCCAGGCCAGGCTGCGGCGCAACAAGGCCCAGTCGAAGCCGTCGCCGGGATCGCGCTTGCGTCCGGGTGCTATGTGCTCGTGGCCTGCGATGTGTCGCACCGGATATTGCTGCGCAATCGCGGCGCACAAGCTCGATAGCGCTTCGTATTGCGCGGTTTCGAATGCGCCGCCTTCCAGCCCTTCGAGTTCGATGCCGATCGAATCGTTGTTGCAATCGGCGCGGCCGCGGTACTGCGATGCGCCGGCATGCCAGGCGCGCTCATCGCAGCTGACAAACTGCCACAGCTGTCCGTGGCGGCCGATCAGGAAGTGAGCCGATACCGTGGCGCCTTCGATGCTCTTGAAATACGGGTGCGCGTTCCAGTCGAGCTGGTTGGTGAACAGCCGCTGCACCGAGTCGCCGCCGTATTGCCCCGGCGGCAGGCTGATGGAATGAACCACGATCAGATCGATGCAGGCGTCCGGTGGCCGCGCACCGAAGTTCGGCGATGCGAGCTTGCGCGCAAACGCATACCAGCCGCCCCGCCACAGACCGGGCGACGCGCCCTCAGCTGGCTTCGTCATTGGGGTCGTCACCGCCTGGGGCCGTGATCGCGAGCCGGGCGATGCGGTAGCGAATCTGGCGCAGCGACAGGCCCAGCCGCTGTGCCGCGGCCGTGCGGTTGAAGCCGCTCTCGTGCAGCGCCTTGACCAGGATCTCGCGTTCCTGCTGGTCGAGGAACGCCTGCAGGTCGGCGGGCATCGGCTGGGCCGCCGCGCCAGCCAGCGACGGTTCGGCGGCGTTCGCAGCGATGCGGGTCGGCGCGAAATCCACCTGAAGTTCCTCGCCGTCGCTCAGGGCGACGGCACGGTGCAGCAGGTTCTCCAACTCGCGCACGTTGCCGCTCAAGGGATGGCTGCACAACTGCTGGAGCACCGACGCCGACAACACGGGCAGCGGCATGCCCGAGTCGTGCGAGATGCGCGCCAGCAGCGCCTCGCACAACACCGGCAGGTCTTCGCGCCGTTCGCGCAGCGGCGGCACCACGATCTCGATCACGTTCAGGCGGTAGTACAGGTCCTGGCGGAAACGCGCCGCATGGACGTCGGCCGCCAGGTCCTGGTGCGTGGCGCTGACGATGCGAACGTCGACCGCGTCTTCCTGGGTGGAACCCAGCGATCGCACCCGGCGCTCCTGGATGGCGCGCAGCAGCTTCGATTGCATGGCCAGCGGCAGGTCGCCGATTTCATCGAGGAACAAAGTACCGTCGCGCGCCGCCTGGAAGTAACCTTCGCGATCGTGATTGGAGCCGGTGTAGGAGCCTTTGCGCGCGCCGAAGAATTCTGCTTCGAGCAGCGACTCTGGAATGGCGCTGCAATTGACGGCGACGAACGGGCCGTCGGCGCGATGGCTGCAGGCGTGGATCGCCCGGGCCACCAGTTCCTTGCCGGTGCCCGACTCGCCGCGCACCAGCACCGGCGCCATGCTGCGTGCGACCTTGGCGATGCGCTCCTTGACACTGCGCATCGGCGGCGAGTCCCCGACCAGCCGATCGAGCGCGGCCAGCCCGGTTAACGCCCGCTCGCCAGCGCTTCCGTGCCCTTGGCGGGCCGTGGGCTTTGGCCTTGCCGCTGCCGCGCTGCCCTGGATGGCCGATGCCACCACGCTACGGAACTGCTTGAGGTCCACCGGCTTGGTCAGGTAGTCGAAGGCGCCGGCCTTGAGCGCCTCGACTGCGTTTTCCGCCGATCCATAGGCGGTCATCACGATGCAGCGCTCGCTGCGCTGCAGGTCCAGCATGCGATGCAGCAGTTCCAGTCCCTGGCCGTCCGGCAGCCGCATGTCGGTGATCACGGCATCGAACTTCTGGGTTTCGAGTTGCTGGAATGCCTCCGCCAGGGTGCCGGCCGCCTCGACCCGGTAGCCCTCGCGCAGCAGCGTCAGTTCGTAAAGCGTGCGCAGATCGGGTTCGTCGTCGACGACCAGGACCTTCGCGGGCAGGGCAGCAGCAGCCATTACGCAGCCATTGTCTCAGCTGACGCGGCGCCCGCGAGCGGTTTTGCCGCACCGGCGAAGATCACCACGAACTCGTTGCCTTCCGTGGCATGCCCGGAGGTGACGGCCGCGCTGCGCTGATACGTGATCGAGGCGCCGTGACGCTCGCACAATTCGCGGCAGATATACAGACCCAGCCCGCTGGAGCGGCTCTCCGAGGAAAAGAACGGCTCGAACAATCGGCTTTGCACCGAAGGCTCCAGCGCCTTGCCGTCGCTCCAGACATGCAGGGTGGTCTGGTGGGCCGCCAGGCGGGTGAAGACCCTGATGGAGCCGGACTTGTCGCCGGCATAGCGCAGCGCGTTGTCAAGCAGGTTCACCAGCACCCGGCGAAGATGGTCCTCCTCGAACGGCACCGCGATGCCCGGCGTATTCAAATCGAGCTGCAGCCGCTGCGCGCTGCGGGCCTGCAACGCCCAGTCGGCGCATGTGCCGGCAACCGCGGCATCCAATTCGAACATGAGCGACCCAACCGGGTCTCGATGCTGGACCCGCGATATGTCGAGGATCTCTTCGACGATCTGGGCCAGCCGCTGGGCGTTCTTGCGCACCAGCGCGCTGAGTTGCTGGAGCACCGGCTCGCGCAAGTCTTCTTCCATCAGCGCGTTGGCTTGGGCGATGGCCGCCAGCGGGTTGCGGATTTCGTGGGCGACGGCGGCAGACATCCGGCCCATGGCGGCAAGCTTTTCAGTCCGCAGCCGCGCCTCCATTTCGCGCTGGTCCTCCAGGAACATGACGCACAAACTCTCCCCGTGCCCGTGATCCGGGGCTGTGAGCCGGGTGCGCACGTGCATGCGGCGCGCGCTCGCGCCATCCTCGTCGAGCGCGACCTCGTCGGTCTGCGCGCGACGCCACCGGAAAGTGGACTCCGCCAGTTGCGCCAGCGGCCGCCATGCGGCATGGTCCATCAGCCCGAACGCACTGGTCTCGCCCGCCAGGCCGAACCCGAGCAGCACGCGCGCCGCCGGGTTGGCGGCGTGAACCTCGCACAGCCGGTCCAGCACCAGCACGCCGTCGGACAGGGCTTCGATCACCAGCTCATTGACCTGGGCTTGAACCCGCGCGGCTTGCTGGCCATGCTGCGCGGCGCGCTCTTCGCGTTCCAGCCGGCCGGCCAGTTGATTGACGAGCCCGGCCAGGGCGAAATACCCGATGCCCGTGAGCCCTGCTTGCAGGAAGCGAGCCGCCATCTCCGCTGGGGCGTGCAGCGACAAGACCCAGGCATCGGTCAGCAGCAGCAAGGTCACCCCCGCTGCCGTCCCCAGGGCCAACAGGGCCGAGCCCAGGACCGCGGCCATGAGCACGGGCAACGCGAACAGCGGTGAGAAGTTGATGCCGCCCGCCTGCAGGAATTGCAGGATCGAGAAAGCCAGCAGGTCGACACCAATGGAGAAGACCCACTGCGGGTCGAAAGTGTGGCCCGGCGGGAGGGGCCGGCTGAAGACGCGCGCCGCGATGGCCGCCGCCAGATAAGCGCCACAGAGACCGACCAGCCATCGGCTGACGTTGAGCGCGGGCGCCAGTGTGAAGAGCGCGCCCAGAACGGCGAGCAGCAACAATGCGACCACCACGCGTGCGGTCATGAAGCCGCGCGAAAGCCGTGCGAAAGCCGAGTCGGGCGTCAGCTCCCCCGGTTCGGCCTGCCCCGGCAAACCGGAAACGTGGAAGCCTGAGTCCATGGCGGGGAGCCGGTCCTATTCTCCGGCGCGCGAGCGATGGTCAGCGCAGCAGTAGAAGCTTCCATCCGGGCCGGGCAGGGCGTCGGTGCGTGGCAGGTGCAGGGAACAGACCAGGCAGCGCACCATGTCCTGCGGCTCCGCGAGCGGCGTTGCCTTGGGTGGCGCGCCGGCTTTGGGCTGGTCACTGCGGCGGTTGCGGCGCACGAACCAGATCACGGCCAGCACGATGACGATGATCACAACAAATTTCATGCGCTGCGCCTCAACACGACCTCGAGGACGAAGCGGGAACCGGCATAGGCCAGCAGCAACAGGATCGACCCGGCGTAGAGCACCCGCACCGCCTTGCGGCCGCGCCAGCCGAAGCGCCACCGGCCGAGCAGCAGAAAGGCGAAGACAAGCCAGGCCAGGATCGAAAACACCGTCTTGTGGTCCCAGCGCCCAGTGGCGCCCTTTCCATAAAGGGTGTCGCTGAACAGCAGCCCCGCCAGCAAGGTGGCCGACAGCAGCACGAAGCCCGCGGTGGCAAAACGGAAGGTCAGGCGTTCCAGCGTCAGCAGCGGCACGCCCGCATGCGGATCGGCGGCCACGCGGATGTTCTTTTCGGCACGCGTCATGACCCAGGCGTGGACGACAGCGGCGGCGAACAGTCCATACGAGGCGACACCCAGTGCCAGATGCAAAGGCAGCCACGGCGAGGCGGCGACATGAAGCTCGGTGCCCGGGAACACCAGCGCCAGCACCACGGCCGCTGCGCCAAGACCGGCCAGCGCCCAACGGGCCTCGAGGTGCGGGAACACCTGCCGTTCGATCGCATACACAGTGAGCACCAGCCAGGCGGTCACCGACAGAGCCGGCGCGAAACCGAAGCGCGGCGGCTCGGCCAGCAAACCCCAGGCCAGCGTTGCGCCGTGGAGCAGCCATGCAACCACCAGGGCCATACGCGCGGCCTGCTGAGACAGGCGTGCGGCGCCGGCGGCGGGCAGCGCGTACGCGGCCGCGGCCGCCAACGTCAGCAGCATGTTGGCGAGGGACGCACTGGCTAGAATCATGGTTCCACAGTTTAGCCTTGCTTGGCACCTGCAAGCAGAGCATCTTCAATGGCCTCCACCCTCACCGACAAACTTTCACGCCTGACCAAGGAACTCCGCGGTCAGGCACGCATCACCGAAGCCAACGTGCAGGAGATGCTGCGCGAAGTGCGCATGGCGCTGCTGGAGGCGGATGTGGCCCTGCCCGTGGTGCGCGATTTCATCGCCCGCGTCAAGGACAAGGCGCTTGGCCAAGAGGTGCTGGGCTCGCTGTCCCCGGGCCAGGCGCTGGTGGGCATCGTCAATCGTGAGCTGGCCGCCACGATGGGCCAGGGCGTGAGCGACATCAACCTGCAAGCCCAGCCGCCGGCCGTGATCCTGATGGCCGGCCTGCAGGGCGCGGGCAAGACGACCACCACGGCCAAGCTCGCCAAGCACCTGATCGAAAAGCGCAAGAAGAAGGTGTTGACGGTCTCGGGCGACGTCTACCGCCCGGCAGCCATCGAACAGCTGAAGACCGTAACCCGGCAAGCCGGCGCCGAATGGTTTCCCAGCTCCCCCGACCAGAAGCCGGTGGACATCGCCCGGGCCGCGCTCGATCACGCCAAGCGCCATTATTTTGACGTGCTGCTGGTCGACACGGCCGGGCGTCTGGCGATCGACGAAGCCATGATGCGTGAGATCAAGGAGCTGCATGCGGTATTGAACCCGGTCGAGACGCTGTTTGTGGTCGACGCCATGCAGGGCCAGGACGCGATCAATACGGCCAAGGCCTTCAAGGAGGCGTTGCCGCTGACCGGGATCATCCTGACCAAGATGGACGGCGATTCGCGCGGCGGCGCGGCCCTGTCGGTGCGGCAGATCACCGGCGCCCCGATCAAGTTCGCTGGCGTCAGCGAGAAGATCGACGGCCTGGAAGTGTTCGACGCGGAGCGCCACGCCGGCCGCATCCTGGGCATGGGCGACATCGTGGCCCTGGTCGAGCAGGTGACGGCGGGCGTGGACATGCAGGCGGCGCAGAAGCTGGCCGCCAAGGTCAAGAGCGGAGCCGGCTTCGACCTGGATGATTTCCTGTCGCAGATCCAGCAGATGAAAAACATGGGCGGCCTTTCGCAGCTGATGGACAAGCTGCCGGCGCAGATGCAGGCCAAGGCCGGCCAGGTCGACATGGGCAAGGCGGAGAAAGACATCCGGCGCAAGGAAGGGATCATCCAGAGCATGACGCCGCTGGAGCGGCGCAAGCCCGACCTCATCAAGGCCACCCGCAAGCGGCGGATCGCCGCCGGCGCCGGCGTTCACGTCCAGGAAGTCAACCGGCTGCTCAATGAATTCGAGCAGATGCAAGGCATGATGAAGAAGATGAAGGGCGGCGGCCTGATGAAGATGATGAAGCGGATGGGCGGCGGCAAAGGCATGCCCAAGATGCCGTTTTAGGCGGCACTGGTCAGTCGGCCTTGATGTTGGCCGCCTTGGCCACCGCGGTCCACTTGGCGATGTCCGCTGCTATCACGCGCCCGAATTCGTCGGGCGAGCTGCCGACGGGGTCGACACCCAAAGCGGCGAAGCGCTCGCGCACTTCCGGCAGCCTCAGGACCCGCACGACTTCCTCATTGAGCCTGCGAACGATGGCCGCGGGTGTGCCCGCCGGCACCAACAAACCGGTCCACAGCTCGATGTCCATATCGGTGAATCCTGCTTCGCGCAGGGTGGGCACGCCCGGCCAGGACGGGTGCGGGGCGGGTGTGGTGATGGCCAGGGCGCGGACTCTGCCGGCCTTGAACTGGCCGACGATCGGTGGCGGATCTGCCAGCGTCATCGTGACTTCGCCAGTCGCGACGGCGTTGACCGATTCGTTGCTGCCCTTGTAGGCGATGTGCTGGAAGTTGGTGCCGGTCTTCTGCTTGAACAGCTCCGCCGCCAGCTGGAACGGCGCGGCACTGGCGCCGTAGTTGGACTTGTCCGGGTTGGCCTTGGCGTAATCCACCAGCTGGGCGATCGACCTGGCTGGATGCGCCTGCCCCACGACGAGGATCAGCGGGAACGAGCCGATGAGGGAGACGGGGGTGAAGTCGCGCAGCGGCGCGTACGGCAGCTTGCTGTACAGCGCAGGATTCATCGACACCGGCCCGCTCGGCCCGAGCAGGATGGTGTAGCCGTCCGGATTGGCCTTGGCCACGTACTGGGCCGCGATGATCGATTGCGCACCCACCTTGTTGTCGATCACTACCGGCTGTCCGAGGCCCTCCGCCATTTTCGAGGCGATCACGCGCGCCAGCAGATCGGTGCCGCCGCCAGCGGCGTAACCGACGATCAGCTGGATCGGCTTGTTCGGATAGTTGGGCTGCGCTTGCGCCGGCGTGCCGGCGAATGCAGCGACGGTGGCCACGACGTAACCGCAAAGCCCTTGCAAAAATCTCATCGGGATTTCTCCTGGGGTGATCGGGTCAGCTAATCAACGCAAGGATAGCCGCGTTCAAAGGCGCGTGACGCGCACGCAGAGCACGGCTGCGCGGCCGTTGTCGACAGCAGCCAGGCATCGGGCAAGGGCGGCGCCCATCGCATCCGGATCATCGACCGTTTCCGCGTGGGCGCCGAAGGCCGCCGCCACCTGCGCAAAATCGCGCTGCTCGCCGTCCAAACGCGCCTGGAACTCGTCCGATGAGGCCGCGGCGCCATTCGGATAAACGCGCAACACAGCTTCCTTGACGGCCTGCCAGCCGCCGTTGTCGAGCACCACCGTGAATATCGGCAACCGGTATTGCTGCGCGACGGCATAGACCGCCGTCGGGTTGCAGAAATGAAAACCTCCGTCCCCGACGATCTGCACCACCCGCTGCTGTGGGCGCGCCAGCCTGGCGCCCAGCGCCATGCCGCCGCTGAATCCCAAGCCTCCGCCGGCCAGGCCGATGTAGGTTTGCGGCAGAGTGCGAGCGATCTGGTTCTGCACCGCGAGGCTGTTGCGAATGGCTTCGTTGATCACGATGTCGTCTTCGCGCAGGACTTTGTTCAAAGAGGCGCAGACGAAGTCAGGGGAAACCGCGCCGATGCTGCCCGGCTTCGCACCGACTGCAACAATGCGCTCACGTCGCGCCTGCCGCTGCGGCTCCCAGCTTGCGATCCGCCTGGCAGCGCGTTCTCGGAAACCGTCATCGGCCTGCGCGCGAACCAGTGCCAGCACCTGGGCCAGCACCGTCGCGCAGTCGCCCTGCACCCGCAGCTCGGTGGGAAAGCCCCACATCGGAAAGTCCTTCTTGACGGCATCGATGTCGACCTGAATCCATGCCAGGCGGGGATTGTCCGGCACGTATTTCGGCAGCCACGGCACGTCCACATCGAGGAGCAAGCCGACGTCTGCTTCAGCAATGGCCGGCCCCGGGTCGAAGCCGGCGAAACAAGGCGAGGTGCGCGGGAGGTTCAAGTACAGCGGATTGAACTCGAATACACGGATGCCGCATTCCCGGGCCAGCGTATCCAGCACATCGACGGCTTCAGGTTTGCGGCCCAGGTAAGCGGTGATCACGATCGGATTGCTGGCCCCCAGCAGGCGGTCGGCAATCTGCTGGGCGACCGCTGGGTCCACGCCGCCACACGTGACGGCACCGTAGCGTGTCGCCGGGAAAGCGCGTATCGCTGGTTCATCCCAGCTCTCGGCCAACGTTTCTCTGGGCAGCGTCATGAACACGGGGCCTGGCGGATCGCTTTGCATCAACGTGTGGCCGCGCCTGAGCGCTTCTTTCGCCACGACGCCGGAATGCAAGGTGTATTCCCATTTGATGTAGGGACGCACCAGGCTCGTCATGTCATAAGGGTCCTGGACGAAGTGCACGTAGTTGTCGCGCGAGCCCGGCAGTTCGCCATGAAGGCTGTAGGGCGCCTTGCCGGCCATGAGAAACACCGGCAGCCGTGCGCGGAACAGATTGTGCAGCGCCATGCTGGAATTGGCAGTGCCGGCGTCGACATGCACCAGTGCGGCCTGCCCTTTGCCCGTCATCGCCGCGTAGCCTCCGGCCATATGCACTGCCACGTTCTCATGCGGACAGAGCACCATCGCCGGATGAGCGCGGCCATCCCGCTCCCACTCGGCCAGCGCCTCGATCAGGGACACATGATCCGTGCCGAGATTGGCGAACACATGGTCGATGCCGATGTCGACCAGGCCTTCCAGAAAGTAGTGAGCAGTCGAGTGGCGAGCCATCGCGACAGCTTACATCGGGGGCGTCGCGTGCAGCGATTCGGTGGATGTTTCGCGCGCAACTACCTCGCCGCGCAGAGACCGCTGGCTGGCCTGCGTGATCCGGATGTCCACCATCTGCCCGATCAGGCGCGGCTGCGCGGGAAACAGCACCAGCCGGTTGCATTCGGTGCGGCCGGCCAACACGGCGGGATCCTTGCGGGAAGGCCCTTCCACCAGCACCCGCTGCACCGTGCCCTGCCGGCTGGCGCTGATGGCGCGCACGTTGTCGTCGAGCACGGCTTGCAGGCATTGCAGGCGTTTGAGCTTGACCTCATGCGGGGTTTCGTCGCGCAGATTGGCTGCCGGCGTGCCGGGCCTCGGGCTGAAGATGAAGCTGAACGAGGTGTCATAACCCACGTCTTGCACCAGCTTCATCAACCTGTCGAAGTCGTCGTCGGTCTCGCCCGGGAACCCCACGATGAAATCGCTGGACAGCGCGAGTTCGGGTCGAATGGCGCGCAGCTTGCGCACCGTGCTCTTGTATTCCATCGCGGTGTAGCCGCGCTTCATCGCCATCAGGATGCGGTCGCTGCCGTGCTGCACCGGCAAATGCAGGTGGCTCACCAGCTTGGGCACTTTGGCGTAGACATCGATCAGGCGCTGCGTGAACTCGTTGGGATGGCTGGTGGTATAGCGGATGCGCTCGATGCCGGGGATCTCGGCCACATACTCGATCAGCAGCGCGAGGTCGGCGATCTGGTGGCTGTCGCCCATGCTGCCCCGGTAGGCATTCACGTTCTGGCCCAGCAGCGTCACTTCCTTCACGCCCTGTTCCGCCAGCTCCGCAACTTCGACCAGCACATCGTCCAGCGGGCGGGACACTTCCTCGCCGCGCGTGTAGGGCACGACGCAGTAGCCGCAGTATTTGGAGCAGCCTTCCATAATGCTCACAAAGGCCGTGCAACCTTCCACCCGCGCGGGCGGCAGGCTGTCGAACTTTTCGATCTCCGGAAAGCTGATGTCGACTTGCGGACGCTGTTGCGCTTCGCGCTGGCGCAGCAACTCGGGCAGCCGGTGCAGCGTCTGCGGGCCGAACACCACATCGACGTAAGGCGCGCGCTCGATAATGGCCGCGCCCTCCTGGCTGGCGACGCAGCCGCCGACCCCGATCAGGACGCCTTTTTTCTTGAGATGCTTGACCCGCCCCAGGTCGCTGAAGACTTTTTCCTGCGCCTTTTCGCGTACCGAGCAGGTGTTGAAGAGGATCAGGTCGGCCTCCTCCACATCCTGGGTGGCTTCATAGCCCTCAGCCGCGTTCATGACGTCCGCCATCTTGTCCGAGTCGTACTCGTTCATCTGGCAGCCGAAGGTCTTGATGAAAACTTTCTTCATCTGGATCTAGCGCCGGGCGCCGAAGATCAGGGCCAGCAATTCATTCAAGCGCTTGTACCCATCCGCGCTGCTGCCGGCCCCGCCCAGCTTGGCATATTCATCGGCAGTGAGGATCCATACTTCATGCACGAGGCCCGCCGCTTCCCGCTTGTAGACGACGGGCAGAGTCTTGCCCACCAGGCCGCCCGACAGTACCTGCATGTTGTTGAGGTCGCGGATGCGCGAGCCTGGCGAGAGCCGATCGGGCTTTCCGTTGAGCGTTATTTCCGGCGGCGCGGTCACGATCATCTGGGCGAGCGCCACATCCTTCGGCGCCGAACGCTGAATGCCTTGCGCAAGCGCGGAGGGCATCGGTTCCGAAGACAGGCTGGCCAAGGCCACCATGGCGGCCAATAACAGGCGCGGAGAGAGTCGATTGCAGCGGTTCATGGTTTATGTCCAGAGGCTGTCACGATAAGATCAAGGCGTTGTTGCCAGCGTCTCGGCTGACCTCATTTTAACCAGTACCATTTGAATGCTCCGGCGCGGACTTGGGGCAGATGCGGCCAATTGCTGAGCCCCACCGTCAGCGTCGCGCGGGTTAAAGTGGCGAATCATTTACCAGGAGAATTGTTGATGCTGTCGATTCTTGGGACCATCTTTGTCGGATTCATCGTCGGCCTCATTGCGCGAGCGGTCAAGCCGGGCGACGACAAGCTGGGACTGATCATGACCACATTGCTCGGGGTTGCCGGCGCGTTCATCGCCCGCTACATCGGGGTGGCGATGGGCTGGTACCAGCAGAACGAGCCGGCCGGCTGGATCGCGTCGGTGATCGGCGCCGTGGTGTTGCTGTTCATCTACGGCTTGATCAAGGGCCGCTCGGGCGATCATGGTTGATGGCGCCGCTGGGTAAGCAAACGCGTCCTCATCATCCAGGGTCACCCGGACCCGGCCGCCGGGCACCTGGGCCACGCGCTCGCGGACGCCTACTCGGAAGGCGCGCAGGCGGGTCCGCGATCGGTTGATCTTCATCAAAGGAATGCACCGCGCCCGCAAGGGCATTCGGGATCCGGCGTGCGACCGTCCAATATTTCAAGTAGTATTGAAGCATGGACGAATCGAATGTGATCAAGGCGCTTGCCGCGCTCGCGCAGCCACTGCGACTTCAAGTTTTTCGCGCGTTGGTGGTTGCCGGCCCCAGCGGGATGACTCCCGGAACCATGGCCGAGGGCCTGGGCATTTCTCCCAGTTCATTGTCGTTTCACCTCAAGGAGCTGACGAATGCGGGCCTGGTGTCCCAGGAACGTTCGAGCCGCAACCTGATTTACCGCGCCGCATTTGCACAGATGGATTTGCTGCTCGGCTATCTCACCGACAACTGCTGCCAAGGCGCCGACTGCGTCGAGGTGCAGGGAAGTGGGCGGCCCAGCTGCGGCGACAACAAACAGACGCGCACATCGGCGCGCGGCGCGGCCCGTGCGAACGGGCAGGCAAAGACATGACCACCAACATCCTCGTCCTGTGCACCCACAATTCCGCCCGCAGCGTGCTCGCTGAAGGCATGGTCAATCATCTGGCAAGGAAACTAGGCAAGGATGTCCGGGCTTTCAGCGCCGGCAGCTCGCCGGGCGGGCGCGTCAACCCGCATGCGATCGCTGCATTGCGTGCCGCGGGTGCGGAGAGTTTAGGGTTTCGCAGCAAGAGCTGGGACGAATTCACCGCGCCCGGTGCGCCTGAGATGCGCATCGTCATCACGGTGTGTGACAGCGCGGCCGCGGAGCAGTGCCCCTATTGGCCGGGTGGCCCGGTCAAGGTCCATTGGGGCTACCCCGACCCGTCGAACGCGGCCGAGGCAGACAAGGCAAACGCATTCGAGCTGACGCGCCAGGCCATTGGCTATCGCATGCTGCAATTGCTTGAACTTCCTCTGGAAAAGATGGGCAACCCCGAACTCCAGAAAGCACTGGAAGAAATCTCCAGGAACTAAAGATCGATCATGAGCACCTCCCGATCCACAATCAACACCGCGCCGCAGGCCCCTCCGGCCATCGGCTTCTTCGAACGCTACCTGACCATCTGGGTCCTGCTGTGCATCGTCGCCGGCGTGCTGCTGGGGCAGCTCTTTCCCGGGGCGTTCCAACTGGTTGCCTCGCTGGAGTTCGCCAAGGTCAACATCCCCGTGGGCCTGTTGATCTGGGTGATGATCATTCCGATGCTGTTGAAGATCGACTTCGCGGCGCTCGGCCAGGTCAGAACTCACGCGCGCGGAATTGGCGTGACGCTTTTCATCAACTGGGCGGTCAAGCCGTTCTCCATGGCGCTGCTGGGGTGGATTTTCATCCGACACGTTCTCGCGCCCTGGCTTCCCGCCGACCAACTCGATAGCTACATCGCCGGGTTGATCCTGCTCGCGGCCGCGCCTTGCACGGCCATGGTATTCGTATGGAGCCAGCTTTGCCGGGGCGACCCATACTTCACCCTGTCGCAGGTTGCGCTGAACGACGCCATCATGGTGGTGGCTTTCGCGCCCATCGTTGCCCTGCTCCTGGGCCTGTCGTCGATCGCCGTTCCCTGGAACACGCTTCTCACATCGGTCGGCCTGTACATCATTGTTCCGGTGATCATTGCCCAGCAGTGGCGCAAGGCCTTGTTGCGGCGCAGCGAGCGGCAGTTCCAGGCGACCGTGAACCGGCTCGGTCCGTACTCGATCTCCGCGCTGCTGCTGACGCTGGTGCTGCTTTTCGCCTTCCAGGGTGAGCAGATCATCCGCCAGCCCCTGGTCATCGCGATCCTGGCAGTGCCCATCCTGATCCAGGTCGTCCTCAACTCCGGGTTGGCTTATTGGTTGAACCGGCGGTTGGGCGTGGCCCACAGCGTGGCCGGTCCGTCGGCACTGATCGGGGCCAGCAACTTCTTCGAGCTGGCGGTTGCCACCGCCATCAGCCTGTTCGGCTTCCAGTCGGGCGCGGCGCTCGCCACGGTGGTCGGTGTGCTGATCGAGGTGCCGGTGATGCTTGCTGTGGTGGCGGTCGTCAACCGTTCGCGGGATTGGTATGAGGCGGGCCTCGGTCCCGGCCAGGGGCTGGTGCACCATGCAGGAGAGCGACGTGCTTGACAAAGAACCCACCTTTCCCGCGCTGCGAGCAGACCTGTTCGATGTACCGAGCACCGGCAGGCTGGCCGACCACCGGCCGTCGCAGCACCGGCCGCGTTTCCTGATGCTGTACGGCTCACTGCGTGAACGCTCCTACAGCCGGCTTCTCACTTACGAGGCCGCGCGCCTGCTGGAAGCCATGGGGGGCGAGGTGAAGATCTTCGACCCGACCGGATTGCCGCTCGCCGACAGCGCACCTGATACCGACCCCAAGGTGCAGGAACTGCGCCAGCTCGCCGCATGGGCAGAAGGCATGGTCTGGTGCTCACCCGAACGGCACGGGGCCATGACGGGCATCATGAAGACGCAGATCGACTGGATACCGCTTTCGATCGGTGCCGTGCGGCCCACGCAGGGCAAAACCCTTGCGGTGATGCAGGTGTCTGGCGGTTCCCAAAGCTTCAATGCGGTCAACCAGCTGCGCATTCTGGGCCGCTGGATGCGGATGATCACGATCCCGAACCAGTCGTCGGTGGCGAAAGCCTTTGCCGAGTTCACCGATGAGGGGCGCATGAAGCCATCGGCGTTATATGACCGCGTCGTCGACGTGATGGAAGAGCTTTTCAAGTTCACGTTGCTCACGCGCGATGTCAGCGCCTACCTGGTAGACCGGTACAGCGAACGCAAGGAAAGCGCCGAGGAACTTTCCAAGCGGGTCAACCAACGGGTCATCTGATCGCGGCGATAGGGGCCGCTCGCGCGTCAGAGCGCCACAGCTTTGTGCAGCACGAAAGTCGCAATCGCGGCTGTGTCCGCCAGCGGCAGTCGGGTAATCTCCTCGGTGGAAGCGCAGAGCGCCGGCGGGGGCCCTTCGGCGTCCGTGGCGATGGCGACGATCCCCGGCCATTGCGGCCACAGGGTCGGCTTGTCGACTTCTGCGCGCCAGACTTCGAGTTTGGGAAAGTCGCCGTGCTTGAAGCCTTCGATCAGCACCAGGTCGCAATGCTGCATCCGGCCCAGCAAATACTCCAGCGGCGGCTCCGGCGCCCCACGCAACTCGTGCATGAGCGCCCAGCGCTCGTCGCCCAGAAGCAGCACTTCCTTGCAACCGGCTTCACGCAGGCGATAAGAGTCCTTCCCGGGGCGGTCGATGTCCACCGCCTTATGGCTGTGCTTGATCAGGGAGACGACCAGGCCACGGGATGCGACCTCCGGCACCAGCCGCTCAAGGAGCGTTGTCTTTCCCATGCCCGAGTGGCCGGCGATGCCGAAAATTTTCATGCGTGCTCACGTGCTAACGAAGAGGTACCGCCGGGCTCAATACTGGCGCCACAGCCGGATCGGGCCCGCGGTTCCTTGATGCTCAGCCGCTTCATCTTTTCCCAGAGCGTCTTGCGGCTGATCCCCAACAATCCTGCCGATTTGCCGACGCTGCCATCGCACTGGTCCAGCGCCTTGCGAATGTGCATCCGCTCGGCAGCCTCGACTATGGCAGAAAGCGTGACAAAGCTTGGCGCTACAGCCTCGGTGCACGCATTGTCCGCCGACTCGCAGGTGTCGGCGGACACCGGGGCGGCCAGAACGCCGCCGTCGCTCAGGACCACCGCCTGTTCCAGATAGGCGCGCAACTCCCTGATGTTGCCTCGCCAGTTGCGTGCCATCACGTCGCGCAGGAACAATTCCGACATCGTGACCGGGATCCCCTGGTCAGCGGTGATCTGCTGAACGATCAGTTCAGTCAGCCAGCGGATGTCTTCAGGCCGCTCGCGCAGGGGCGGTATCTCGACACGTATCACCGCCAGCCGATAGAAGAGATCCTCCCGAAACTTGCCTGCGAGCATGTCCGCGTACAGGTCACGATTGGTCGCGGCGATCACGCGGAAGTCGCTGTGCGTGATGCGCTCCGAACCCAGCCTGAAAAAACAGCGCTCCTGCAGCACCCGCAGCAGCTTGGCCTGGATGCTCGCCGGCAGATCCCCCACTTCGTCCAGAAACAGCGTGCCGCCGTGAGCTCGTTCGATAAACCCCTTGTGCGCGCGCTGTGCGCCCGTGAAAGCGCCCTTTTCGTAGCCGAAAAATTCCGCCTCCATCATGGATTCGGGCACGGCCGCGCAATTCACCGCGACGAAGTCGGCGTTTTTACTGCGCGGGTCAAGGCTGTGGATCAACTGTGCCGCCACTTCCTTGCCCACGCCGGTTTCGCCGGTCACCAGCACGGATGTCTTTTGCCGGGCCAGCTTGCGCACCAGTTCTTCCACCCGCCGCATCGCGGGGGAGATCCCAAGCACCGCCTCGGCCGGCGCGCGCGCGCTGGTCGCAAGCGCGTCAAGCACCATGGTCACCAGCTTCTCGATGTCAAATGGCTTGGTCAGGTAGTCGCGGGCGCCGGCCTGCAGCGCTGTGACCGCGTCGTCGACGCTGCCATAGCCGGTCAGGAAGAACCAGGGCCGCAGCCGGCTGGCCGGGGGCAGCGCGGCGAACCGCTCGGTCGCGAGACCGTCGGGCAGGCGGACGTCGCTCACCACCGCGCCCCAGGGTTGCTCGATGTGGATCCATGCCTCAGCCAACCGGCGATGCCAGGCGACGTCGACGCCCTCGATCTCGAATCTTTGAACCAGCGACTCACCCAGGATCAGGTCGTCTTCGATCAGCAGCAGTCTTCTCCTGGTCATGGCTGGAACCGGTTCGGAAGCCAGAAGCTCAGTCGGGTGGCAAAGGGTGGCGCAAGATCTTCCGTCGTGGCAGCAAAACCCCCGCCATAGCGCACTGCGAATTCCTTGCATATCCACAGGCCGAAACCGTGGGGGTCATTGCGGTCTTCAGCGTGCAGACGCTGCTGCAATTCATCGCTGGACATGACCTGCCCGGTGTTGGCCACCACAAGCCGCACCGCCTGGGTATCCCAACTCAACACCGCATGGACCCGGCCGTCTTCTCCCGCCGCCTTGATCGCATTGAGCAGCAGGTTGAGCATGACCTGGCGAAAGACGGTCGAAGGAACGTGCAGGTCCGCCGCATCTTCGAACACCGAGGTGAGCGATACCCTGTGCAGTGTGGCCGTCGCACGCGCCAGCGTGGTGACATCTTCCAGGTCCGTGGGGCTCATGCAGCGGTCCTCCACGCGGGCTTGGGGCAGCAGTGCGGCCGTCATGGTGCGAATCTGGTTCAAGCCGCGCTCGATCAGGTCCACCGTGCGAAGCCGGGTTTCAGGCGCATCCACCTGCAGCCGCAGCGTTCGGATGGCGGTCAACAATCCAGCCAGCGGGTTGTTGATTTCGTGCGCCACCGCCGCCGTGATACGGCCGACAGCTGCCAGCCGCTCGGCCGAGAGGGCGCGTTGCTCGTTGGCCTCGCGCACCGACATCTCCGCCAGCAGGCGCCGGACCGCGCCGGCGATGCGCCCAAGTTCCGGGTCTTCGACACGTGGCACCCGATCCTGCAATGTTGCCAGATCGACACGGCCGATCTGGGCAATGCAATTGGCCATTTGGGCAACTGGCTGTGCCATGCGATGGCCCGCCACCCATCCGACCGGTACCAGGATAACGACCGCGAGCGCCGCGCCGATCACGGCAGGCATGCCGAGGGCCGGCCAATCGGGTTCGAACGCGGCGGCGTCCACTTCAGCCAGCACGAACCCGATCACCTTGTCGTCTTCGCTGCGAATCGGCCGGACCAGCGCCATGCCGCCGTCCGCCGCGTCCAGTTTGCGCGGCTCGAGCAGATCATGGGCGGGGGGCAGCGCGTGGCCGTTCACCGAAGTACCGAGCGCCTGCTCGCCGGTCGGCAATCGCCTCGGATCCGACCCGGCCAGGAAGCGCCCCTCCGCGTCCAGAATGGCCGCGCGGGAATAGCCTTTCCCCGCATTCGGCAGCAAGGCCCCGGTGTTGCGCAGCAACGCAAAGGCGCGCCAGGTGTCCTCGGCTACCAGCAACGACCGGGCCTGCGCGCCGAGCACATCCATCACCCGCTGTACGGTCGTCACGATTTCCTGGCGGGCCGTGCGCGCCGATATTTGCGCGGCCACCACGCTCACCAGCATCACGGAGAGCGTGACAGCGAGCGCCAGCCCGAGCGGGATCTGGATGCGATAGGGCAGGCGGGGCAGCATGGCGAAGTCAGTTCCGCACGGCGTTCACGCTGGCAGCCAAAGCCTTGATGGAATCGAACAACGCCGGGCTGGCGGTGGAAAACCCGTCCAGATTGAGCGCCCGCAACAGCTCCTTGCCTTCGGCGTCATCGTGCATCGCCAGCAGCGCCATGCCCAGCCCCGGCAGCGCGCGGTTCTTGTTGCCCTTCCTGGTCACGATCGGCGGAAAAGCATAAAACCCGGACTTCCAGATCACCTGGGTCTGGTCCACCAAAGCCATGTTCTGCAGCTGCAGGGTTTCCCATATGTAGCCATCGACACAGCCGGCATGCGCCAGACCCGATGCGACGGCGTCGATCACGTTTCGATGGCTGTGGACAAAGAAGGTGCGCTTCAAGTCACGGGCGCCCAGCCCGGCGGCGCGCAACTGGCCCTGCGCCACCAGCCAGCCGGAGTTGGACAGAGGGTCGGAGTAAGCCAGCACTCTTTGCCTCAGGTCGCTCCAGCCCTGGAGTTCAGTGGTGTCTGCCCGGTTGCGAATCAGGTAAGACCGATAAAGCGGCGCTCGCTCGTACACGGGCACCGCCAGCAATTGCAGTTGCTGCTGCTGGCGCACGTAGGGATATCCGCAGATCCAGGCGGCATCGAGCTGGTCAGAAAACAGCAGATCGAGAATCGACTGGTACGAATCGCGTGGCACGAACACTACTTTCACGCCCACGCGCTCAGACAGATAGGCACTCCAGCGGGTCAGGAAGGCGGCCTGTTCCGCCAGGATGACCGCAGTCAAACCGATCCGGATGGCAGACGTGGCTGCGCCTGCGCTCGCGCCCGCGAGCGTCGTTCCGATCGCGGCCGCGCTTCCAAGAAAAGTCCTGCGGCGCATTGAAGTGCAGAAGTCCACGATGCAGTGAATAACGATTTCGTAACCACCCGCCCTCGTGTTAACCCGAAAGTGGTTTCGTTTTCGTTACTTACTTGATCAACCGCAAACATCCGCCGCCCCAATGGCGTCGTGGAAGAGACAATGCTGACGGCGCGCTAGCACGAATGTTGCAACTGGCGGCCGGTGATTTACGAAGTACAAAATGCCGACGACCCTCCGAGCAGGTGGAGCCGTGACGCCGGGCTCCTGTCCCAAGCGGCGTGCGAACGTCCGTTGGGCGCAGCACGCCTGCTGGTGTCTGCCGCGCTCATGCCCATGACCAGCGATGATCACAGGGCGGCCCTGGTTGCCGGTCAGGAGCTCGCCGACTTCGCCGGGCTCGTCATCCACTCGCGCCAGAACGTCTCGCCGCGGCGCTTGCATGCACCCGGTCCGGCGGGGCACCAGCTGCAGGAGATCCTGGCCACCGCCGGCGCGGCGCCGGATCACGGGCAGTTGATGCCATGGCGGTTTGTCATCGTGCCGGCGGCGCAGCGTTCCCGTCTGGCCAATGCTTTCGCGATGGCATTGCTGGAACGCGACCCCAGCGCAACCCCCGTTCAGGTCGAGAGCGCAAGGGACAAGGCGCACCGCGCGCCGTTCCTCATGCTGGCCATCGCCCGGTTGTCGGAGGGCGATGGCCAAGCCAGCACGCCGAGTGACCGCGTATCCCATTCCGAGTTGACCCAAGCCGAGCTCGTCAACGACGCGGAGCGCCTGGTGTCCCTGGGCTGCGCCATTCAGAACATCATTCTGTCGGCCCACGCGGCGGGTTTCGGCACCGGCCTCACCAGCGGCCAGGCCCTCGCTTCGCCGCGAGTTCGCGCGCTGTTCTCGCTGGGGGACAAGGAGCAGGCGGTCTGCTGCATCAACATCGGCACCGTCACCCAACACAAGCCGGCCAAGCTGCGGCCGGTGGTGTCCGACTACGTGTCGGAATTGTCATGAAACCCACGGCGGAATACCGGCCCTTGCGGGGCGATCATCCGCTGCGGCTGCTTCACGACGCCTGCCTGCCGCTGCGAGCCCCGCGCTATGCGACCTGCCGTGCCTGCGAAGCCGAATGTCCGGTGGGCGCCATCCACGTCGGCGAGACTGCCATCGAGCTGGCCGAAAGTTGTGCCCGCTGCGGGCGCTGTGCCGCAGCTTGTCCGATGGGCGCACTGGCGCATCCCGGCTTCCCGGCTGGCGGGGTTTCGAAAGACACGGCCAAGCCATTGGCGGTCGACTGCTGGAAGGTACCCGCCAAAAACTCCCCCGACGGCTCGGTGCGCGTGCCCTGCCTGGGCGGGTTGAGTCCAGCCCGGATTGTCGAACTCGTCGCTGATGCGGGGGACCGTTCGATCGAACTGCTTGATCGCGGTTGGTGTTCGCGCTGTAGCGCGGGCGGCCAGTCCGGTCACCCTGTCGCTGCCAACCTGGAGCAGGCGCGGTTGCTCCTGGCTGCAGCGGGGGTAGAAAAGCTGCCGGCCCTGCGCACGGTTCGACTGCCAGCGGACTTGATGCCCCTGGAGATCCCGGCGCCGGTGACCGAATCGAAGCTGGCGAGGCGCGGATTTTTCAGCGCGCTGGCGGCCAACGCCGCCGTCACGGTAGACCGCATCAAGCCGGCGGGCCCTCAGGTGGAAGTGCCTCGAAGGCGGGGCTTCGAACGGGAGCCGATCCCCTCACGGGAACGAGAGCGGTTGCTGGCGGCACTGGCGCTTGCCGGTAAAGCCGCGGGGGTAGTCCGGCCGCCTGTGCCGTTTCACCGCGCTTCCGTATCGGATGCCTGCAACAACGACCAGCTCTGCGCCAGCGTCTGCCCCACCGGGGCTCTGACCATGCTCAAGGCGGGAGATCGCACGGAATTGATGTTCGATACCCGGCTGTGTATCGGCTGCGACGAATGCATCTCGATTTGTCCCTCGGGCGCGATCCGCATGTTACCGAATGGTGACGGTGAGCCCGGCGCGGAGTTACCAGATCTTCCCATCCGCCTCACGTCTTTTGCTGAAAACAAATGCAGCGAGTGTGGCCAGACCTGCACTGACACGACGGGTGGAAACCTCTGCTCCCAGTGCCAAAAGCGCCATCAACTGGCGCGTTCCGCGTTCCAGTCCCTGTTCGGTTCCACGCGCTAAGGCCGGGCTGGCCCGGCAATTGCACTTGTCTTGTTGAGCTTCAACGCCGGCGGCGGCGCCGGAGTGTTCAACAACAGACGGAGACGCAATGAATATCCCGAAACCCGAAGTATCGCGGCGCGGCTTTCTGCAGGCCACCGGCGCCGCGGGCGCGGCCGGCGCTGTCGCCGTGGGCGGCACCCAACTGGCCGGCTTCTCGACGCTCTCGCAAGCCCAGGCAGCAGGACCTGAAGCGCCCGCGCCGGCCACGGTCGTTAGCAAGAGCATTTGCGGCCAGTGCCCGGCTCGCTGCGGCATCGACGTCTACACCACCAACGGCAAGGTCCACGCGATCTACGGCAGCAACGACCATCCGATCGCCAACGGCAAGCTGTGTCCGAAGGGCCACCTCGGCACCTACGTTCTGTATGACCCGGACCGCTTCAAGGGCCCGATGAAGCGCAGCAACCCGCAAAAGGGGCGCGACCAGGATCCCAAGTTCGTCCCGATCAGCTGGGACGAGGCCTACAAGACAGTCGCCGCTCGCCTCAACACCTTGCGCGATAAGGCCGAGTCGCATCGCTTTGCGCTGTTCTACGGCCGCGGCTGGGGCGCTTCCTGTGCCGGCCTGCAAGGCGATTTCGGCAAGCTCTACGGCTCACCCAACGTCGCCATCGGCCATGCCTCGATCTGCGCCACCGGCTCGCAGGTCGCCAAGTCGATGCTCGACGGTGTTGGCGGCTACAACTCCTACGACTACAAGAATGCCAACTACCTGATGTTTTTTGGCTGCAACTTCCTGGAGTCCTTCCGCCCCTACAACAACAACCTGCAGGTCTGGGGCTATATCCGCGGCGACAAGATCCCGAAGACACGGGTGACGGCGGTGGATATTCACATGAATGCCACGCTGTCCGCAGCGGATCGCGCGCTGATCATCAAGCCGGGTACCGACGGCGCGCTGGCGCTGGCCATGGCGCATGTGATTCTGACCGAAGGCCTCTGGGAAAAATCCTTCGTCGGCAACTTCAAGGACGGCGTCAACCAGTTCAAGGCCGGCGCGACGCTCGATGAAGCCAGCTTCACCGAGAAGTGGACCAAGGGCCTGATCCAGTGGTGGAACGCCGAGCTCAAGGACCGCACGCCGAAGTGGGCCGAGGGCGTGACCACCATTTCCGCCGATCTGATCCTCAAGACCGCGCGCGAGTTCGGCTCCACGCGCCCGGCAATGGCCGTGATGGAGCGTGGCGCGCACACCCACAGCAACGGTGTCTATAACGCCATGGCGATTCATACCTTGAACGCACTGGTGGGTTCCGTATATGCCGAAGGCGGCCTCGGCGGTCAGATGGGTCCGTCCTACGGCAAGGCGCCGGTTGATGCCGGCAACTTCATGGACGACTACGCCAAGTCGCCCGACCGCAAGAAGCCGCGCATCGACCTCGCGGGTCATGAAGACGGCTACGCCATGGCCGGGACCATGATCCAGGAGGCCGGACAGAACCACAACGCCAAGAAGCCCTACAGCCTCGACACGGCGATGTTCTACTACACCAACCCGGTGATGTCCTGCCCCGACACCAAGTCCTGGGAAGAGGCGCTGAAGACGATGTATGTCATCGA
>JBKJHN010000247.1:0-4992 GCA_046599015.1 Ramlibacter sp. | reverse complement strand
GTGAGCGGCACGTAGATGCGCCAGAAGATTCGCCATGACGAGGCGCCCAGGCCCTGCGCGGCCTGCACGATCGCGGGATCGAGGCGCCGCACCGCGCCGTAGATCAGCAGCACCATGTACGGCAGCAGCACGTGCACCATGCCGATCAGCACGCCGGTGAAGTTGTGCAGCAGGGGCAGGGGAGAGGCGATGATGCCGGCGTCGAGCAGCATCCGGTTGAGGACGCCGTTGCGCCCGAGCAGAACCATCCAGGCATAGGTTCGCACCAGCACGCTGGTCCACAGCGGCAGCAGGACGAAGATGAAGCCCACGGTGGCCCAGAGCCGCGTGGTCGTGGCGATGAGAAAGCCCACGGGGTACCCCAGCAGCAGGCAGAACACCGTGACGAGGGCGGCGATCTCGAACGTGTTCCATAGCACGCGCAGGTAGAGGTCCTTGCCCAGGGCCTGCGCGTACCAGTCCAGGTTGCCGGCCTCGACGCTGAAGGCGAGGAAGCGCGCCACCGGGAACAGGAAGAACACCCCCAGCAGCAACAGGGCCGGCATCGCCGCCGGAAAACCCGCGGAGCGGGTTCCGGCACGCCGCGGCGAACGCGCGGGTTCCGCCTTCACCGGCTCCAGCCGGGCGGGCTCGGGCATCGCTTTCACTGGCGGGGGCGGTTCGGACACGGCGCTAGAGACTGAAAAGGTGGAGCTCGTCGGGGTCGATGCCGACCGCCAGGCGCTCGGCCACCGCCGGCAGCTTGCCGCGGGAGGGTTGCCGCACGAGGAGTTCGATGCCGCGTTCGCAGCGCAGCCGCAGCTTGAACGACGCGCCCAGATAGATCGCTTCCACCACCTCCCCCGTGAACTGATTGGCGCCCGAGGAGGAGAACCGCTCGGGGCGCATGAGCACGCCCAGGCGCGTGCCGGCCGCGGCGTCGCTCCTCACCTGCAGCACCCGGCCGTTGTCCAGGGTCACGGTGCCGGGCGCCGAGACCACGCCATGGAAGATGTTCGATTCACCGACGAAGTCGGCCACGAAATCGTTGGCCGGCCGCTCGTAGATCTCCGAGCGCGTCGCGATCTGCTGGATGGCGCCCTGGCTCATCACGGCGATGCGATCGGAGAGCACCAGCGCCTCTTCCTGGTCGTGGGTGATGAAGATCGTGGTCAGCCCCAGCCGTTGCTGCAGCCGACGCACCTCGAGCTGCAGGGTCTCGCGCAACTTGCGGTCGAGCGCGCCGAAGGGCTCATCGAGCAGCAGCAGGCGCGGATTGAAGACGATCGCCCGCGCCAGCGCCACCCGCTGCTGCTGCCCGCCCGACAGTTGCCTGGGCAGGCGGTCGTCGTAGCCCGCCAGCTCCACGAGCTGCAGGGCATCGGTAACGCGGCGCTCGAGTTCGGCTTTGGGCGTGTTGCGCATCTCGAGCGGAAAAGCGACGTTGCGGCGCACGCTCAGGTGCGGGAACAGCGCGTAGTTCTGGAACACCATGCCGATGTCGCGCCGGGCCGGCGGCAGCCCGGCGATCTCGACGCCGTCGACCTTGACGCTGCCGCGATCGGGGACCTCGAAGCCGGCCACCACCTTGAGCAGCGTCGTCTTGCCCGAGCCGCTGGGCCCCAGGATCGTCAGGAGCTCGCCCCGCTCGACCGTGAGGGAGACATCGTCGAGGGCCGCGACGTCGCCGAAGCGCTTGCCGATGCCTTCGAGCCGCAGCTGAGCCGATGCCACTAAGCCTTCTTCAGCATCCAGGCGTTCCAGCGTTCCTGCGCCAGCGCGCCGTTCTCGGCGTGCCAGGCGTCGTCGATCCAGAACTGGCGGCTGAGGTACTTCTCGTTGGTTGGCAGGTAATCCTTCACCTTCGCGTCGACGTACTTCAAGGACTCGAGGTTGAGGCCCGGATAGCCCATCTCTGAGGCATAGATGGCCTGTCCCTGCGGAATCGCCATCTCGGCCAGCAACTTGTTGGCCCAGTACTGGTGCTTGGCGCCACGGGGGATCACGAAGCTGCCCTGCTTCAGCGCGCCTTCGTTCCACTCGATCTCGATCGGGGCGCCTTTCTTGATCAGGTCGTAGAAGCGGCCGTTCCAGCCCGTGGCGAGCACCACCTCCTTGTCCAGCAGCAGTTGCGCCGGCTGCGCGCCGGTGGTCCACCAGGCGGTGACATGCGGCTTGATCTGGTCCATCTTCCTGAAGGCGCGATCCAGATCCAGCGGATAGACCTTGTCCTTGGGCACGCCATCGGCGATCAGCGCGAATTCGAGGTTGTCGATCGGGTGATTGCGCATCGAGCGCGCACCGGGGAATTTCCTGACGTCCCACCAGTCGGCCCAGCTCTTGGGTTGCGTGCCATTCTTGAACACGTCGGTGCGATAGCCGATGATGGTGGTGTAGACGGACGACGCGAACACGCTGGGCAGCTGGGCCTTCTCAGGGTAGTTGGCACGGTCGACCAGCTTGGCATCGATCTTCTCGACCAGGTTGAGCTTCATCGCGCGGATGGCGTCCTGCCCGCCGATCTCGGTGACCTGCCACTCGACGTTGCCCGAATCGACCATGGCCCGCAGCTTGCCGAAATCCACCGGGCTGGTCTCGACCACGCGGATGCCGTACTTCTTCTCGAACGAGTTGATGAAGGCCTTGCGCATGGCGGTGCCCATCGACCCACCGGAATGGTTGAGCACGATCTGGTCCGGTTTGGGCGGTTCGGCCTGCCCGAAGGCCAGGCCCGTCGCCCCGACCGCAGCACCACCGAGCAGCGAGACCACCTCGCGCCGCCTGATTCCACCATTTATCCGTTGAGTCATGAGATCTCCGATAGCCGTGTTGCAGCACCACCCCGGCCATCTCCATCGCCGTCCGGGTGGGTCATTCGGTTCATTAAGTTGCCGGGACCGGAACTTATCATCAGGAAAAACCCGTGGCACTTCAGTACCGCCCTCCGGCCCGACCGGCTGTGCAGCCCGACAGCACAGGCGCCGCTCCAACCGATATCGAGGCCGAAGGCCTGCAGAAATTCAAGAAAGTCCACGAACCCGATGGTTCCTCAAAAAGCGGATTCCATTGAAGGCAGCCGGGGACGGTTGGCGCGGATGCGCCGAAAGGTGGAACCCACGGCGAATCCAGGGACAAACGTCCTGTATTTTGTCCCGGCCGGCTTCAGGTCTCGATCACCCGCTAACCTCGCTGTGTCCGGGCGGCGTTTTTGCGGTGTGCAGGAGGTTCTTCCGCGCGGTGTACAGTCGACTTTTTCAAACTAGGAGTATCCAAATGAGCAATCGTGAAGTCGTTGTCTTGTCCGCGGTGCGTTCCGCCGTTGGCACCTTCGCAGGCGCCCTTGCGGACATCGACCCGCACGAGTTGGCCGCGTCCGTGATGAAGGAGGCGATCGCACGCTCCGGCGCGGACCCCAAGCAGATCAACTACGTGACCGTGGGCAACTGCATCCCGACCGACCACCGCTTTGCTTATGTCGCGCGGGTCGCGTCCATCCAGGCCGGGCTGCCGATGGATTCGGTGGCGATGGCGGTGAACCGCCTGTGCTCGTCCGGCCTGCAAGGCATCGTGACCACCGCTCAGAACATCCTGTTGGGCGATTGCGAGATGGGCATTGGCGGCGGGGTCGAAGTGATGTCGCGTGGCGGCTACATGTCGCCGGCGATGCGGAGCGGTGCGCGTATGGGCGACACGAAACTGATCGACATGATGGTGTCCACGCTCACCGACCCCTTCGGCGTCGGCCACATGGGCATCACCGCCGAGAACCTCGCTGCGAAATGGGGCATCACACGCCAGCAGCAGGACGAGCTGGCCGTCGAGTCGCACCGCCGCGCCGCGGCAGCCATCGCCGAGGGCCGCTTCAAGTCGCAGATCGTGCCGATCGTCAAGCAGACGCGCAAGGGCGAAGTGACCTTCGATACCGACGAGCATGTGAAGGCCAGCACCACCTTGGAGACGCTGGGAAAGATGAAGCCGGCATTCAAGAAGGATGGCAGTGTGACGGCGGGTAATGCCTCGGGCATCAATGACGGTGCCGCGTTCTTCGTGCTGGCCGATGCGGCCGCGGCAAGCGCCGGCGGTCACAAGCCGATTGCCCGGCTGGTTTCTTACGCGGTGGCTGGCGTGCCGAACGAGATCATGGGCGAAGGCCCGATCCCGGCCACCAAGCTCGCGCTGAAGAAAGCGGGCATGCGGCTCGACCAGATCGACGTCATCGAATCGAATGAGGCGTTCGCGGCGCAGGCGATCGCGGTGTCCAGGGGCCTGGAGCTCGACCCGAAGAAGACCAACCCGAACGGCGGCGCGATCGCCCTGGGCCACCCGATCGGCGCTTCAGGTGCGGTGCTGGCGACCAAGGCGCTGTACGAGTTGCAGCGCATCAACGGCAAGTATGCGCTGGTGACGATGTGCATCGGCGGCGGGCAGGGGATCGCCGCCATCTTCGAAAGGGCTGCCTGATGAAAACAAGATTTCTAGGCACCAGCGGCCTGCACGTCTCCGAGATCTGCCTGGGCACGATGATGTTCGGCGACCGCACCGACGAAACCGAGGCCGGGCGCATTGTTTCGTCCGCCCGCGAAGCCGGGATCAACTTCGTCGATACCGCCAACCAGTACGCCGGCGGCAATTCGGAGAAGGTGCTCGGCAAGCTCATCAAGGCCGACCGCAATCGCTGGATCGTCGCAACCAAGTGCGGCAACACCGGCCGCCCGGCGCCGGACGACATGAACCTCTCGCGCCGCGAGATCGTAGCCTCCACCGACGCGTCGCTTGCCCGCCTGGGCCTCGACCACGTCGACATCCAGTACTTCCACATCGACGACGAGAAGGTGCGGCTGGAGGAATCGCTGGTGGCGATCGGCGACATGATCCGCGCCGGCAAGACGCGCTACTTCGGCGTGTCGAACTTTCGCGGCTGGCGCATTGCGCAGGTCGCGCTCATGTGCGACGCGCTCGGCGTGCCGCGCCCGATCGCCTGCCAGCCGTACTACAACGCGATGAACCGCATGC
>JBKJHN010000114.1:0-26729 GCA_046599015.1 Ramlibacter sp. | reverse complement strand
ACTCCATGGCTTCGAACCTGACCGGCCAGGTCCGCAACATCGCGGGCGTGGCGACGGCGATCGCCAAGGGCGACCTGTCGTCCAAGATCACGGTGGAAGTGAAGGGCGAGATCCTCGCGCTCAAGGACACCATGAATACGATGGTGGACCAGCTGAACGGCTTCGCATCCGAAGTGACGCGCGTTGCGCGAGAGGTGGGGACGGAGGGCAAGCTCGGCGGCCAGGCGGCGGTACCGGGCGTGGCCGGCACCTGGAAGGACCTGACCGACAACGTCAACTTCATGGCCTCCAACCTCACTGGACAGGTGCGCAACATCGCGGAGGTGACGACGGCGGTGGCCAACGGCGACCTTTCCAAGACGATCACGGTCGACGTGCGCGGCGAAGTGCTGGAGCTGAAGAACACCATCAACACGATGGTCGACCAGTTGAATGGCTTCGCGTCCGAAGTCACGCGGGTGGCGCGCGAGGTCGGCACCGAAGGCAAATTGGGGGGCCAGGCGCAAGTGCCGGGCGTGGCGGGTACCTGGAAGGACCTGACCGACTCGGTGAACTTCATGGCCTCGAACCTGACGGGCCAGGTGCGCAACATCGCCGAGGTGACGACTGCCGTGGCGCGGGGTGACCTGTCAAAGAAGATCACCGTGGACGTGCGTGGCGAAATCCTGGAACTCAAGAACACCATCAATACGATGGTCGATCAATTGAACGGCTTCGCCGGCGAGGTGTCGCGCGTGGCGCGCGAGGTGGGCACCGACGGCAAGCTGGGCGGTCAGGCCCAGGTGCTCGACGTTGCCGGCACCTGGAAAGACCTGACGGACAACGTCAACTCGATGGCGTCCAACCTCACCGGTCAGGTCCGGAACATCGCTGAAGTGGCGACCGCCGTGGCCAACGGCGACCTCTCCAAGAAGATCACCGTGGACGTGAAGGGTGAGATCCTCGAGCTGAAGAACACCCTGAACACGATGGTCGACCAGTTGAACGGCTTCGCGTCGGAAGTGACACGGGTTGCGCGCGAGGTCGGCACCGACGGCAAGCTCGGCGGCCAGGCGCTGGTGCGTGGCGTGGCAGGCACCTGGAAGGACTTGACCGACAACGTCAACTCGATGGCGAACAACCTGACCGGCCAGGTGCGAAACATCGCCGATGTGACGACCGCGGTGGCTCGCGGCGACCTTTCGCGCAAGATCACGGTGGAAGTGAAAGGCGAGATCCTCGAACTCAAGAACACCATCAACACGATGGTCGACCAGCTCAACGGCTTCGCCTCGGAAGTGACCCGCGTGGCCCGGGAGGTGGGGACGGAGGGCAAGCTCGGCGGACAGGCTCAGGTGCCCGGCGTGGCCGGTACCTGGAAGGACCTGACCGACAACGTGAACTTCATGGCCTCGAACCTTACCGGCCAGGTGCGGAATATCGCGGACGTGGCGACGGCCATCGCCAAGGGCGACCTGTCCTCGAAGATCACGGTGGAAGTGAAAGGCGAGATCCTCCAGCTCAAGCAGACCATGAACACGATGGTGGACCAGCTCAACGCGTTTGCCGGCGAGGTCAGCCGGGTGGCCCGCGAAGTGGGCACCGACGGCAAACTGGGCGGCCAGGCGGCGGTGGAAGGCGTGGCCGGCACGTGGAAGGACCTGACCGACAACGTGAACTCGATGGCCTCGAACCTGACGGGCCAGGTGAGGAACATTGCCGAGGTAACGATCGCCGTGGCGAACGGCGACCTTTCCAAGAAGATCACCGTCGACGTGCGCGGGGAGATCCTTGAGCTGAAGGAAACCATCAACACGATGGTCGACCAGTTGAACGCATTCGCGGCAGAAGTGAGCCGGGTGGCGCGCGAAGTGGGCACCGAGGGCAAGCTCGGCGGCCAGGCCCAGGTGCCGGGCGTGGCGGGCACCTGGAAGGACCTGACCGACAACGTCAACTCGATGGCCAACAACCTGACCGGCCAGGTCCGCAACATCGCCGACGTGGCCACGGCCATTGCCCGGGGCGACTTGAGCCGCAAGATCACGGTGGACGTGAAGGGCGAAATCCTGCAGCTCAAGGAGACCATGAACACCATGGTCGACCAGCTCTCCGCCTTCGCTTCCGAAGTGACTCGGGTGGCGCGCGAGGTGGGAACCGAGGGCAAGCTGGGCGGGCAGGCGGCGGTGCCGGGCGTGGCCGGCACCTGGAAGGACCTGACCGACAACGTCAACTCGATGGCCTCCAACCTGACCGGCCAGGTCCGCAACATCGCCGAAGTGACGATCGCGGTGGCCAACGGCGACCTGTCCAAGAAGATCACCGTCGACGTGCGCGGCGAAATCCTGCAGCTGAAGGAAACCATCAACACGATGGTCGAGCAGCTGCGCTCCTTTGCCTCGGAAGTGACGCGGGTGGCGCGCGAGGTTGGCACTGAAGGACGGCTGGGCGGCCAGGCGGCCGTGCCCGGCGTCGCCGGCACCTGGAAGGATCTGACCGACACCGTGAACGGGCTGGCCAACAACCTCACCACGCAGGTCCGCAACATCGCCGAAGTGACCACGGCGGTGGCGCGGGGCGACCTGAACCGCAAGATCACCGTCGACGTGAAGGGCGAGATCCTGGAGCTGAAGAACACCATCAACACCATGGTCGATCAGCTCAACGCCTTTGCCGGCGAGGTTACGCGGGTGGCGCGGGAGGTCGGCACCGAGGGCAAGCTCGGCGGCCAGGCGAAGGTGAGCGGCGTGGCCGGCACCTGGAAGGACCTGACCGACAACGTGAACTTCATGGCCTCCAACCTCACCGAGCAGGTGCGCGGCATCGTGAAGGTGGTGACCGCGGTGGCCGACGGCAACCTGACGCAGCGCCTGACGGTGCAGGCGAAGGGTGAGGTGGCGGCGCTGGCCGACACCATCAACGGCATGACCGACACGCTGGCGACCTTCGCCGACCAGGTGACCAACGTGGCGCGCGAAGTGGGCGTGGACGGCCGGCTGGGCGGCCAGGCCAACGTTCCCGGCGCCGCCGGCACCTGGAAGGATCTGACTGGAAACGTGAACCTGCTGGCCGCCAACCTGACCACCCAGGTGCGCGCGATCGCCGAGGTGGCGACCGCGGTGACCAAGGGCGACCTGACGCGCTCGATCCAGGTGGATGCCAAGGGCGAGGTGTCCGAGCTCAAGGACAACATCAATACCATGATCTCGAACCTGCGCGAGACCACCGAAAGCAACCGCGAGCAGGACTGGCTCAAGACCAACCTGGCCCGGTTCACCGGCATGCTGCAGGGTCAGCGCGAACTGACGACCGTCGGCAGGATGCTGCTCTCCGAACTTGCGCCGCTGGTGAATGCGCACCAGGGAAGCGTGTACCACAACAGCACTGCAGGCGAGCTCCAGACCGATCTCAGGTTGCTGGCTTCTTACGCGCAGTCAGGCAGCGTCTCGCTGGCGCCTGCGATCGAGCTGGGCGAGGGCTTGGTCGGCCAGTGCGCCGTGGAAAACCGGCGCATCCTGCTGACCGACGTCCCCACCGAGTACGTCACCATCACGTCGAGCCTGGGCAAGTCGCGCCAGGTGAGCGTGGTGGTGCTGCCGGTGCTGTTCGAAAACCAGACCAAGGCCGTGATCGAGCTGGCCTCACTGCATCCGTTCACGGAAGTCAACCTGAATTTCCTTGACCAGCTCGCCCTTGGCATCGGCGCGGTGTTCAACACCATCGAGGCGACCATGCGGACGGAGGGTCTGCTGACCCAATCCCAGCAGTTGACAGCCGAATTGCAGGCGCGACAGACCGAATTGCAACGGACCAACGAGGAACTGGGGACCAAGGCACGGCTGCTGGCCGAACAGAACGCCGAGGTCGAGCGCAAGAACGCCGAGGTGGAACAAGCTCGCCGTGCGCTGGAGGAAAAGGCTTCTGAACTGGCGCTCACCTCCAAGTACAAGTCCGAGTTCCTGGCGAACATGTCGCATGAGTTGCGCACGCCCCTCAACTCCATCCTGATCCTGTCGCAGCAGCTCGCTGAGAACGTGGGCGGCAACCTGAGCGGTAAACAGGTGGAGTTCTCGCGCAACATCAATTCCTCCGGCAGTGACCTGCTGAACCTGATCAACGACATCCTGGACTTGTCGAAGATCGAGTCCGGGACTGTGACCGTCGATGTCGAAGAGATCCCGTTCCAGGGGCTGCGTGACAGCATCGACCGAAACTTCCGCCACGTGGCGGAGGCAAAGAACCTGCCGTTCCACGTCCGCTTCGCCGATGACCTGCCGCGTGCCATGGACAGTGATCCGAAGCGGCTTCAGCAGATCTTGAAAAACCTCCTGTCGAATGCCGTCAAGTTCACGTCACACGGCCAGGTCGAGGTTCGGGTCGCCATGGCGCGCAGCGGATGGTCGACCGACCATCCGGTGCTCCGCCAGGCGCAGAGCGTGATCGCCTTTTCGGTCGAGGACACCGGCATCGGCGTGCCGGCGGAGAAGCAGCGGCTTATTTTTGAAGCCTTCCAGCAGGCGGACGCCGGCACTTCTCGCAAATATGGCGGCACCGGCCTCGGGCTCGCAATTTCGCGCGAGCTGGCGGTGCTCCTGGGCGGGGAAATCAAGCTGCAGAGCGTCCACGGACAGGGCAGCACGTTCACACTCTTCCTTCCCCTGCACTATTCCGGTCCGGATTCGGCCACCGTGGTTCGACAGGCGCAAACCGCGGATGGCCCTATTCCCGTGATGGCGCTTCCGGTGGCCCGCGAGGAGCATGTCGCCGACGACCGTGACGACATCGTGCCCGGAGACGCGGTGCTCCTGGTCATCGAAGACGACCCGCACTACGCGCGCATCCTGCTCGGCCTGGCACGCGACAAGGGTTTCAAGGGCCTGGTGGCGAACAAAGGCGCGATGGGTCTGTCGCTGGCCCGCCAACACCGGCCTGCGGCCATATCGCTCGACATCTTTCTGCCGGACATGCTGGGCTGGACCGTCTTGAACCAGCTGAAACAGGACCCGAGCCTGCGTCATATACCGGTACAAATCGTCACGCTGGAGGAAGAGCGCCAGCACGGGCTTTCTCACGGCGCTTTCGCATACCTTCTGAAGGAGCCGACGACCAACACGCTGGAAGTGGCTTTCGATCGCTTGAAGGAATTCACGGCGCCCCGGCCGAAACGCCTGCTGGTGGTCGAGGACAACGAGATCGAGCGCAACGCGGTGATCGAGCTGTTGGGGTATGACGACATCGACATCGTCGCGGCCGGAAGCGGCCGGTCAGCGCTGGACGCCCTGCGCCGCCAGGCGTTCGACTGCGTTGTTCTCGACCTGCGTCTGCCGGACATGTCCGGCTTCGACCTCCTCGAGGAGCTGAGACAGGACGAGACTCTTGCTACCGTGCCGGTGGTGGTGTTCACGGGTCAGGAGCTGAGCGCAGCCGAGCAAGCCCGGCTCAATTCGATGGCCAAGAGCATCGTGATCAAGGACGTGCAGTCGCCCGAGCGCCTGCTTGACGAAACGGCGCTGTTCCTGCACCGGGTGGTGACCCAGCTGCCGCAAGAGAAGCAGGCGATGCTGGAGCGCCTGCATAACTCGTCGGAAGTGCTTCATGGCCGCAAGGTGTTGGTGGTGGACGACGACGCGCGGAATATCTTTGCGCTGACCTCGGTCCTTGAGAACCACGACGTGGACGTGATCAGCGCCACCAACGGGAGGCAGGCTATCGACATCATCAGGTCCACACCGGACATCGCAATGGTGCTGATGGATATCATGATGCCCGAGATGGACGGGTACGAGACCATGCGGGAAATCCGGCGCGACGCAGGTTTCCGTACCCTCCCCATCCTGGCCTTGACGGCCAAGGCCATGAAGGGGGATCGTGAAAAGTGCCTGGATGCCGGCGCAAGCGACTACATCTCCAAGCCGGTGATCACCGACCAACTTCTCTCACTGATGCGCGTATGGCTCTTCCGATAATGACAGTGCCCGCCTATGCGCGGTCGGGCATGGCAACTCTGACGACCGGCCGCGGCGAGCGCGAAATCAGCTCCCTGGGTCCGGAGGCTTCGGTCAACATCTTGATCGTGGACGACGAGCCCAAAAATCTGGCGGTACTGGAGACCGTGCTGGACGACCCCGAGTATCGCCTGGTGCGTGCCCAGTCCGGAGAGGATGCTTTGCTCGCCCTGATGACCGAGGATTTCGCTGTCCTCGTGCTGGACGTGCGGATGCCTGGCATGACGGGATTCGAAGTGGCGCAGCTCGTCAAGGAACGCCGCAAGACCGCGCGCATACCCATCATTTTCCTCACTGCCTATTACAACGAGGACCAGCACATCCTCGAAGGCTACGGAACGGGCGCCGTCGACTACCTGCACAAGCCGGTCAATGCCGCTGTGCTGCGCTCCAAGGTGGCCGTCTTCGCCGAGCTGTATAAAAAGGGGCGGGCAGTCGAAACGGCGAACCGCCTCCTTATGGCGGAAGTCACCGAGCGGCGTCGCGCCGAGACCCGGCTGGCCGAACTCAACGAAACGCTCGATCGCC
The DNA here is from genome assembly GCA_046599015.1 of Ramlibacter sp. Classification (GTDB taxonomy): domain Bacteria; phylum Pseudomonadota; class Gammaproteobacteria; order Burkholderiales; family Burkholderiaceae_C; genus Ramlibacter. The sequence goes on along the minus strand of JBKJHN010000114.1, from coordinate 20,220 downwards.
GGGTTACCGAGCGCACGGCCGCCCTGCATGAGAGCGAGAGCCGCCTCAAGGATGCGAATCGCCGCAAGGACGTCTTTCTGGCCACGCTGGCGCACGAGTTGCGCAATCCGCTGGCCCCCGTCAGAAATGCGGTGCACTTGCTCAAGTTGCTGGGTTGCGCGCCATCGTCTGAACAATTGGCAAAAGCGGTGGGGGTCATCGACCGGCAAGTGCAGGCCATGAGCCGGCTCATCGACGACTTGATGGACGTGAGCCGAATCAATCAGGGAAAGATCGAGCTGCGTCATGAAGTTGTGAGCCTTCAGGAAGTGCTGAGCGACGCACTGGAAACGTGCCGGCCGCTGGTCGATGAGTTCCGGCACGAATTGAACGCAGAACTTCCGGCGACGCCGATTTTCGTCAAGGCGGACCGAATACGCCTGGCGCAGGCCTTCATGAATCTGCTCCACAATGCCACCAAGTACATGGATCCGGGCGGCCGCATGGCGTTGAGCATCCAGAGTTCGGACACCGGTGTCCAGGTCACCATCGAAGACAACGGCATCGGAATTCCCCCTGACCGTCTGCAAAACATATTTGAAATGTTTTCCCAAGTGGAGTCGGCTCTTACCCGGTCTCGGGGCGGTCTCGGAATCGGGTTGTCGCTGACGAAGAAACTGGTTCATATGCATGGCGGGACGGTGCGTGCATTTAGTGAAGGACCCGGCCGCGGCAGTCGCTTCGTCGTCGAACTGCCACTCGCTGCGCCTGCAACCAAGGAGCCGGTTCGCGCCGGAACATCCCGGTCCGAACAGCCATCAGCCCAGTTCCGCGTCCTCGTGGCGGACGACAACCAGGACGCTGCCGAGACCTTGGCCGCAGTCCTGGAAGCGATGGGACACCGGGTGCACCAGGTCAACGACGGTGAGGCCGCGGTCCAGGCTGTTCAAGACTTCGATCCGCAGGTGATCCTGCTGGATATCGGCATGCCCAAGATGAATGGATACGAAGCGTGCAAGCAGATCCGCCTTCAACCGGGTGGCGCATTGCGAACTGTCGTGGCCGTCACGGGCTGGGGTCAGCCGGAGGATATCGAGTCATCCCAGGCAGCAGGATTCGACCGTCACCTGGTCAAACCCATCGACATCGATGCGCTCGGAGCGCTGCTCGGAAGCCTGGTGCCACTGCGTAAGCACTGACCGATTAGTCGACGCTGGCGCCCGAAGCCTTGACCACCTGGCCCCACTTGACGATGTCGGCCTTCAGCACGGTCGCGAATTGCTGCGGATCGGTGAGGTAAGGCTCGGCCCCCTGCGCGGAGAACTTGTCGGCCACATCCTTGGACTTCAGGATCTCATTGACGTCGGCATTGATCTTGCGCACCACCTGGGCCGGCACCTTCGCCGGTGCGAACAGGCCGAACCACGGGTTGACGTCGAAGTCCTTGAAACCGGCTTCCGCGATGGTGGGAATCGTCCCGAACGAAGCGGCGCGCTTGGCGCTGGTCACGGCGATCGGGTGCAGCGTGCCCTGCTTGATCGCACCGGAGACCGACGGCAGGCTGGTGAACACCAGGTTGATCTGGCCGCCCATCAGGTCCTGCATGGCCGGCGCCGCGCCGCGGTAGGGCACATGCACCAGCTTCACGCCGGCCGCGCTGTTGAACATCTCGCCCAGCAAATGATTGACCGAACCGTTGCCGGCCGAGCCGTAGGTCAGCTGCCCCTTCTTCGCGGCCGCCACCAGTTCCGCCATGGTCTTGATCGGAGAGTCCGCCTTGGTGACCACCACGAACGGCAGCGTGGCCAGCGTGGCGACCGGTGCGAAGTCCTGCTCGGGATCGAACGGCAGCTTCTTGTACAGGGCGCCGTTGATTGCGTGCGTCCCCACGTAGCTCATCAGCAGCGTGTAGCCATCGGGCGGCGAATTGGCGACGACTTCCATGCCGACGTTGCCGCCAGCGCCGGCGCGGTTTTCCACCACCACCGGCTGGCCCCATTTTTCGCTCAGCTTCTGAGCGACGATGCGGGCCAGCGCGTCCGAGGCACCGCCCGGGGTCTGCGGCACCAGGATCTTCACCGCGCGGCTGGGAAAGTCCTGGGCTTGGGCGGACAGGGCGAAGAAGGCCAGGCCGAGCAGGGCGACCGATCGTTTGAGAGTCTTGAACATGTTGTCTCCTGGGTCAAAAAAATTCATCCAAGCCTGCGCATTTCCAGCAAGGCCCGTTCCAACTGTTGCTCGAGCGGCGCGTCGAGGGCCTGCGCATCCAGTGCCGCAACGGCGTCTGCCGCCCGACGTTCGATCAGGCGGCGCAGACGGTAGCGGGCGCGGGCCTGCAGCAGCGCCGTACGCTGCTGGGTTTGGCCAAGCCATGCGCAGTGGCGGTCGATGCAATTCGATAGCGCCGCCACGCTCTGCGGCTGCGCGCTGGAGGCCAGCAGCACCGGCGGCGTCCAATCGCCCTCGGCGCGCCTGGCCAGCGCTGCGATGCGCTTGATGTCCGTGGCCATCTTCTGCGCGCCGGCCAGGTCGCACTTGTTCACCACGAAGATATCGGCCATCTCCATGATGCCGGCTTTCATGGCCTGCACGATATCGCCGCTCTCGGGCAGCAGCACCAGCACCAGCGTGTCCACCTGGGCGCGCGCGGCGTACTCGGCCTGGCCCACGCCCACGGTTTCCAGCAGCACTTCCTCGAAGCCGAATTCGTCCATCAAGTCCAGCATCTCGGGCAGGTTGTCCGACAGCCCATCATGCGCGGAGCGGGAGCCGATCGAGCGGATATAAAGCTCGGAGCTGCCTTCGAGTTCGTCCATCCGGATGCGATCGCCCAGGATCGCGCCACCGGTGCGCGGGCTGCTGGGATCGATCGCCAGGATGCCGAAGCGACGGCCGCGCGCCCGGTGCAGCGCCAGGTGACCCGCCAGCGTGCTCTTGCCCGCACCCGGCGGCCCGGTCAAGCCGATCCGGCGCGCCAGCGCGCCGCCGGTGCGCGTGACTGGCGCGCGCAACAACTCGGCCGCGCTGGCGTTGGCCAGCAGGCTCAGGCGCCGGCCCAATGCGTGGCGGTCGAGGGGCACCTTCGGCTGCGTCACGCGGCCGCCTTCCCCAACACCGCTTCATGGTGCTCGTCCAGCAGCGGCGGCATGCCGTAGGTCGGCGTGAAGCCTTCGAACTTCACTGCGCTGCCAACCGCGCGCAGCGATTGCTTGCCGTCTCCCAGCGCAACGACGATGTCGCGGGAACGCGCCAGGTCGCTGTCCAGCGCCTGGGCCATGGATCCGACTTCGGCTGCAACCACTCCCAGCGGCGCCAGCCGGCGTACCCACTCCGACGCGGACGCTTCCAGCAGAACGCTGGAAATGGCTGTCAGCACCTGCGCGCGATTGTCACGGCGGCTCGCCATGGTCGAGAACACCGGATCGCTGATCCATTCCGGCCGCCCGATCTCATTGCAGAACTTTTGCCAGAACTTGTCGTGGGTAATGAACAGCGTCAGCCAACCTTCGGCAGTGGGAAAAATCTGTGCGGGCACCATGTACGGGTGCGATGAGTGTGCCAGCCGCTCCATCACCTCGCCCGCGTTCAGCGACGCGCCGGCCAGGTAGTTCAGCTGCGACAGCATCACGTCGTACATCGCCACGTCCACTTGCCCGCCGCGGCCTTCGACGATCTTGGCCAGCAGCCCCATCGCGGCCATGATGCCGGCGGAGTTGTCCACCGCCGAATAGCCGGTCTTGGTCGGCGGCGCGCTCGGGTCGCCGGTCAGCGCCATCACACCGGTCAGCGCCTGGATGACGTAGTCGTAGGCCGGGCTCTCGGAGTAGGGGCCTTCGAGCCCGTAGCCGGTGAGGGCCACGCATACGATCTTGCTGTTGCAGTGTTTCAGGCCCGCGTAGGTCAGGCCCAGCTTCTTGATGGCCGAGGGACGCAGGTTGGTGATCAACGCATGCGCGCCGCAGGCAATGCGTTCCAGCTCGCGCTTGCCTTCGGCGCTGGCCAGATCGATCACGACACTTTTCTTGTTGCGATTCAGGCTGGCAAAGTAGGCGTTGTGCGGCCCGATGAAATGCGGGCTGACCTTGCGGGCGATGTCGCCTTCGGGCGGTTCGATCTTGATAACCTCCGCGCCCATGTCGGCCAGCAGCAGGCCGCAGTACGGCCCGGCCAGCATGTGGCCGACTTCGATGATCCGGATGCCGGCGAGGGGACCGCTCATGTCAGGCTGGCCGAAAGCTCGGCGACCACTGCCTCGAGCGGCATGTCCGCGGTGAACACGGCCGCCACACCCAGCTTCTTGAGGAACGCATGGTCCTCACCCGGGATCGTGCCACCGACGAACACCTTGACATCGCCAGCGCCTTGCGCCCGCAGTGCCGCAATCACGTCGCCCACCAGTTCCTTGTGGCTGCCCGACAGGATCGATAAGCCCACCGCGTCGACTCCTTCGTCGACCGCCACCTGCGCGATCTGCTCGGGGCTGCGCCGCAGGCCGGTGTAGATCACTTCGGCGCCCGCATCGCGCAGCGTGAGAGCCACGATCTTTGCGCCGATGTCGTGCCCGTCGAGGCCCGGCTTACCCACCAGGATGCGCTTGCCGGCGAGCGGCCGCGCTTCGTTCACTGCGTTCACTGGATTCATAAATTCACCGGTTCCTTGAATTCACCCCATCCTTTTTTCAGGCACGCGACCATCTCGCCCACGGTGGCGTAGGCATGGCAGCAGTCAACCAGGTAAGGCATGACGTTCTCGCTGTCATTCGACGCTGCCGCCGAGAGTTTCGCCAGTGACGCGTCGACCTCGGACTGGCTGCGAGTGTCCAGCACGCGCTGGAACTTCTCGAGCGCGCGCTGCGCCACGGTCGGGTCGAGCGTGAAGATCTCGCGCACCCCGATCTGCTCGCCTTCCTTCTTGAAATGATTCTGGCCGACGATGACGTTCTTGCCCGAGTCGGTATCAAGCTTGCGCTCCAGTGCGCGCTCGGCCAGGCGCAACTGGATCCAGCCGTCCTCGATCGCGGGCACCACGCCGCCATAGGCATCGATCTCGTCCATCACCTTGGTGATCATTTCTTCCATGCGGTCGGTGTGCTGCTCCAGGAAATAGCTTCCACCCAGCGGATCGACGGTGCGGCCGATGCCGCTTTCGTAGGCGATCATCTGCTGCGTGCGCACAGCCAGTTCCGCCGAGAACTCGGTCGGAATCTGGAACGCTTCGTCAAAGGCGCAGGTGAAGATCGACTGGGCGCCGCCGAACACCGCGGCCATCGTTTCCACCGCCACGCGCACAGCGTTGTTGTACGGTTGTGGCGCCACCAGCGACGAACCGCCGCAGACCACGCCGAAGCGGAAGTGCTGCGCCTTGGGGTCCTTGACGCCGTAGCGTTCCTTCATGAACTTCGCCCACAGGCGGCGGCCGGCACGGAACTTGGCGATCTCGTCGAAGAAGTCCATGTGCACGTAGAAGAAGAACGAGAGGCGCTTGGCAAACTTCTCGACGTCGCCGCCGCGCCGCTGCAGTTCGTCCACATAGGCCAGGCCGTTGGCCAGCGTGTAGGCCATCTCCTCGGCGGCCGTGCAACCCGCGTCCCGCACGTGGGCGCCGGCAATGCTGATCGGGTTGAAGCGCGGCGTGACGTCGTTGGAGTAAAGGATCGAGTCCGCGATCAGCCGCATCGAGGGCCGCACCGGAAATATCCAGGTGCCGCGGGCCACGTATTCCTTCAGGATGTCGTTCTGGATCGTGCCGGTGAGCTTGCTGCGCGCAACGTTCTGCTTGTCGGCCACGGCCAAGTACATCGCATAGATGATGGCGGCCGTGCCGTTGATGGTGAACGAGGTCGAGATCTTCGACAGGTCGAGGTCCTTGAACAGGATCTCGGCTTCGCTCAGGTTCGACAGCGAGACGCCGACCTTGCCGATCTCGGGCCGCGCCATCGGATGCGTCGGGTCGTAGCCGCACTGAGTGGGCAGGTCCAGCGCCACCGAGAGGCCGGTCTGGCCCTGTTGCAACAGGAACTTGTAGCGCTCGTTGGATTCTTCGGCAGTGCCGAATCCCGAGTACTGGCGGATCGTCCAGAGCCGGCCCTGGTAGCCGTCGGGGAAGATGCCGCGGGTGAATGGGTACTCACCGGGTTGCCCGATGCGGGCGGGGTTCACCGCGCTGGCCTCGACGCTGGGCGGCACTGGAATGCCGCTGCGGCTGACCGCACCGAGCGCGGGCTCGGCCAACACCGTTTTGGAAAGACGATCTCTGACGTTCATCAAGAACCTTTGGATAAGAGCTTTTCGGAGGCGGCCCAGTGGTCGTCGTGCAACCAGGTCTGGACCAGGTGTTTCTTCTCGACAGCGCGATGCGCCTGCCAGCCCAGGCCCTGACGTGCGGCGATGGCCTGGGCCTTGATGCCGCGCAGCACCTGCGGTGGGCAGGCATCCAGCGGCTTGGTGAACGCTGCCACGTCGGCGCCTTCCCGGCCATCGGCGATCACCGCGTCGGCCAGGCCCCAGGCCACCGCCTGCTCGGCGCCCACCAATTCGCAGCGGCTCATCATCCGCATCGCGTGCGCCGGCCCGATCAGCTGGAACAGGTCCGGCCCGCCGCCCCAAGCTGAAGTGATCGCGAGCTTGGCCTGAATGAAGCCGATGCGGGCCTGGGCCGACTGCAGCCGCATGTCGCAGGCCAGCGCCAGCTCGGCCCCGCCGCCGATCGCATCCCCGTTCAGGTAGGCGATCACCGGCACCGGGCAGGTGCGGATCGCATCCAGTGCGTCGCCGGCTTCGTCCATCATCGCCAGCACCTGTTCTTCGTCTCTCACGTTCGCCAGGTCGCGCAGGTCGCCGCCGGCGGCAAAGTACTTGTCGCCCGCGCCGGTGACCACGAGGTAACGAACGCCCTCTCGAGCGCCAGCCGCGCGCACGGCAGCGGCCAATTCCGCCAGTACCGGACGGGCGAGGGCGTTGTGCTTGTGAGCGCGGTCCACGGTAATCCAGACAGCTCCGGGCCGGGGTTCCCGGACCTGAACGTTGCTGCCATCCGCATCCGCGGTTGTTGTTGCTTGCATGAACACATGCTAGATTCGCTGCTATTCATTGACAAGAATCTTTGTTCGGCATTTCGAACAAATCGCGTCCCTCCGTGCCTTCAACCGCTTCCCGCACCCTTTTGTTCAGCCCGCCGAACTTTTGCTAACGGATGAGCAAAGTTGCCGTCACTGCCGTAGAGCGTCTGCTCGACATCTTCGAGGCCTTCGACAAGGTGCAGAAGCCACTGTCGTTGACCGATCTGTCCGAGATGACGAACATCCCGAAGAGCAGTTGCCATGCGATCGTCGGCACGCTGACTGCGCGCGGCTACCTGTACTCACTGGCCCGGCCGCGGGCGCTGTATCCGACGCGCCGCTTCTTCGACCTGGCCCGCGCGATTCACGAAAGGGATCCCTTCGTGGAGCGAGTCGTGCCGATGCTCGAGCGCCTGCGCGATGCTTCGCGCGAAACGGTCATCCTGGGCAAGCGCCAGGGCGACGCGGTGATCTATCTGCAGGTGGTGGAGAGCCCGCACTCGATCCGCTACTCGGCCAAGCCGGGTGAGTTCAAGCCGCTGCACTCGAGTGCTATCGGCAAGGCACTGATCGGCAGCCTGAAGGAGCCGGAGTTGCGGGCGTTGCTGGCCGGCCGGCCGTTGCCGTCGGTGACGGGCGCCACGTTGACGGACGAGGAGGCTCTGGTGGCCGACATACTGGAAAGCCGCCGGCGCGGCTACTTCCTGACCCGTGGTGAGAACGTACCGGACGTTTGGGCGGTTTCGGCCTTTCTGTCGATCAATTCGGAGACGCTGGCGGTCGCCATCGCGGGGCCGCGCCACCGCATGGAGAACAACGTCACCGAATGTGCACAGCTGCTGCTGGCCACCTGCAGCTTCATTGCGCGGCAGTGGTCGCGCGGCTGAGCCGGCGTCAGTGCCCTGCGGTGCTGCCGAACTCCCCAGCAGTCACAATTGGCAGCAACTAATCCCGTTCATCTGAGCAGGGAACCGGTTGCGGCGCCCTGTTTTGCGGCCACTTCCGTACAGTGGTGGCCACGCGAGGAGTGCTAAATAAATGACCGACCACAGTCACCCCCGTTTCTTGAGCGACGATGCCGCGGACATCGATCCGGCGGAGACCGCTGAATGGCGCGCCGCCCTGTTGTCGCTGGTTGCCATTCACGGTGCGGCGAGGGCGCGCTTCATCCTCGATGAGATCGCCGCTCTAGGCCGCAGCCCCAATATTGCCTGGTCGCCCGAGCTGGTGACACCGTACGTCAACACCATCCCGGTCGAACAGCAGCCGTCCTTCCCCGGCGACCTGGCCATCGAGGAACGCCTCGGTTCGCTGATGCGTTGGAACGCTTTGGCCATGGTCGCCCGCGCCAATGCGGCCTACGGAGAACTGGGCGGCCACATCGCCAGCTACGCCAGCGCCGCCGACCTCTTCGAGGTGGGGTTCAATCACTTCTTTCAGGCTCGCAGTGAGATGCAGGGAGGCGATCTCGTCTTTTTCCAGCCGCACAGTGCGCCGGGGGTTTATGCGCGCGCATTTTTCGAAGGCCGGCTGACGGAAGGAGACCTGGCGCACTACCGCCAGGAGATCACGGCCCCGCGTGACGGTGCGCGCGGGCTCTCGAGCTATCCGCATCCCTGGCTGATGCCGGACTTCTGGCAGTTCCCGACCGGCTCGATGGGCATTGGCCCGATCAGCTCGATTTATCACGCCCGCTTCATGCGCTACCTCACGCACCGCGGCCTGCTCGATTGCGAAGGGCGCAAGGTCTGGGGCGTGTTCGGGGACGGCGAGATGGACGAGCCCGAGAGCATGAGCGCGCTGACCCTGGCCTCGCGCGAGAAGCTGGACAACCTGGTCTGGGTGGTCAACTGCAACCTGCAGCGGCTGGATGGTCCGGTGCGCGGCAACGGCCGCATCATCGACGAACTGGAGAAGCTGTTCCGCGGCGCCGGCTGGAATGTGATCAAGCTGGTTTGGGGCAGTGACTGGGACGGCCTCTTCGCACGCGACACCACTGGTGCTTTGACCAAAGCATTCGCCAATACGGTGGACGGCCAGATGCAGACTTTTGCCGCCAAGGATGGCCGCTTCAACCGCGACAATTTTTTCGGCCAGAACGAAGAGTTGGCGCGGCTGGCCCAAGGCATGACCGACGAGCAGATCGACCGCCTGAAGCGGGGCGGCCATGACCTGGTGAAGATCCATGCGGCCTATGCAGCGGCGGCGCGATACGCGGGCGGTCCCACCGTGATCCTGGCCCACACCAAGAAAGGCTACGGGATGGGTGCGGCGGGGCAGGGCAAGATGACCACGCACAGCCAGAAGAAGCTGGACGAAGCCGCGCTGATCGAATTTCGCAACCGTTTCAACCTGCCGCTGTCCGATGAGCAGGCGCGCAACCTTGAATTCTTCAAGCCGCCTGAAGACAGCCCGGAGTTGCGCTACATGCACGCGCAACGGGCGAAGCTCGGGGGTTATCTGCCGCGCCGAACGGCGAACTCCGAGGCTCTCGCCGTGCCGGCACTCGCTTCGTATGCTGCATTTGCCACGGGCGCGGCCGGCAAAGAGATGTCGACGACGATGGCGTTTGTCCGGCTGCTCGGTAATCTGCTCAAGGACGGTGAACTGGGGCCGAGGATCGTGCCGATCGTCGCCGATGAAGCGCGCACCTTCGGCATGGCCAACCTGTTCAAGCAGGTGGGCATCTACTCCAGCGTCGGCCAGCGCTACCAGCCGGAGGATATCGGTTCGGTGCTGTCGTACCGCGAGGCGCTGGACGGTCAGATTCTGGAAGAGGGCATCAGCGAGGCCGGGGCCATTGCCAGCTGGACGGCGGCGGCCACCAGCTACAGCGTGCACGGCGTTCCGATGCTGCCGTTCTATATCTATTACTCGATGTTCGGTTTCCAGCGTGTTGGCGATGCGATCTGGGCCGCCGCCGATCAGCGCTCGCGCGGCTTCCTGCTGGGCGCGACGTCCGGTCGCACCACCTTGGCCGGCGAGGGCCTGCAACACCAGGACGGCAGCAGCCACCTTGTGGCAGCGACGATTCCCAATTGCAAGGCCTACGATCCGGCCTTCGCGGGCGAGATGGCCGCGATCATCGACCACGGCATGCGCGAGATGCTGGTGGAGCAGCAGGATGTGTTCTATTACGTCACGCTGATGAACGAGAACTATGCCCAGCCGGATTTGCCGGAAGCCGCGCAGCAGGGCGTGATCCGCGGAGCCTACCGGTTCGGCGCTTATGGCGAAGGCACGTCGCAGGTGACGCTGATGGGCTCGGGCGCGATCTTGACGGAAGTGATCAAGGCGGCGCAGCAGCTTGCTGTGGCGGGCGTCGCGTCCGAGGTCGTCAGCGTGACGAGCTGGAGCGAACTGGCCCGCGACGGCGTGGGATGTGAGCAGCGTGCGATCCGCGGCGAGTCGCACATCACGCCTTACCTGCGTGACTTGTTGGATGACAGCGCTGTCCCGGTGATCGCCGTCTCGGACTATGTTCGGGCCGTTCCGGAGACTGTCCGCGCCTTCGTGCCGGCCGGCCGCAAGTACCTCACGCTGGGCACTGACGGTTTCGGCCGCAGCGACACCCGCGTGGCGCTGCGCGAGTTCTTTGGGGTGGATGCGGCTCACATTGTTCGGGCAGCGCGCTACGCGCTGGCCGGCCGAGACGCCGCCACTGGCCGTAAGATGAGCGGATGCCGACCAAATCCCGCTTCTGGGCCGACCTGACTACGCGCGACTTCGCGGGCCTCGATCCGGCCGCCGCAGTAGCGGTGCTGCCCGTTGGCGCGACCGAGCAGCACGGTCCGCACCTCCCGCTTTCGGTGGACCAGGCATTGGTGGACGGCGTCATTGCCTCGGCGCTGCCGCATTTGCCGGCGGAACTGCCGGTGCTGGTGCTGCCGACCCAGCAGGTGGGCTATAGCCCGGAGCATTCGCGCTTTCCCGGCACATTGACACTGTCTTTCGACACGGTGGTGGCCAGCTGGATCGAGCTGGGCGAATGCGTCGCGCGCGCCGGCCTGAAAAAGCTGTTGCTGCTTAACTCGCATGGCGGGCAGGTCAGCCTGATGGACATAGCGGCGCGCGAGCTGCGCACCCGCTGCAACCTGATCGTCTATAGCTGCAGCTGGTGGAACCTGCCGCTCGGCGACGCCATCAACGGCCTGTTCAGTGCGCCCGAACACCGCTTCGGCGTGCATGCCGGGGAGATCGAAACCTCGCTGATGCTGGCGCTGGGACCGCAGCACGTGGACATGTCGCAGGCTCGCGATTTCAAGTCCTCGGCGCAAGAGCGCGCGGCCAAATATCCGATCCTGGGCAACGGCAGCAGCGCCAAGCTCGGGTGGCAGATGCAGGACTACAACTCCGAAGGCGCCGCCGGTAACGCCGCCGCGGCGACGGCCGATAAAGGCCGGGCCACGCTCGAAGCGGCCGGCCGCCAGCTCGCATTGTTGCTTCAGGAATTGTCCGCGCTGCCGCTCTCCACGATTGTCGATCCGCCGATGTCTTGAAGCGTCATCTGATGCGGAGAATGTCCTCCCACACCCGTCGCTCGGAAATGACAGTGGGACGCTGCCTCGCTGTTGTTGCGTGGACCCCACGGCGCAAAGGCCTGCGGCGAAGATTGTGCGCGCTGTCACATTGCGTTGCTGCTTCGGTTCCTACACTTGCAAACAAGAAAGGAGCCCGTCATGAGATTCGCCAATGTTCAGCGTACCGCACAACAGCAGCCCTTGGCACAGCGTGGCTTCGCCGTCGAGTTCATGCGCCGACTGACAGGAAGCAGGCCGGCAGACAAGCCGGCAGCCGTCTTGGCAGCGCCACAGGACCTCCCAGCCGACCTCGACCAGCGGGTCCGCCTTGTCGGCGAGTGGTAGCGCCTCCTGCAATTGTTAGGTCTGGCGGATCACGCCGCCACCCTTGGCGCTTCTCGATGCAGTCCCGCGCGGCCCTCGACTTCGACTGTTAGCGGCTGGTACCGGAATTTCCAGTTCCACTGCCGCGGTTGGCATTGGAACGATTGCTCTGGCTGCGCGCCTGGCCACCCTTGCGTCCGGCCTCGCGAGCTTCTTCCGAGGTGAATTCGTGGGCAGTGCCCTTCTCATGTGCGGCCCGGCCGCCTTCGCTCGCGATCTCGCGCTGGCGCTGCGGATCCATCGATGCAAACCCGCGGCTGGAACTTCCTTTGGTGCCTTGGCTGCCTTGATTGCCTTGATCGTTCGATGCCATTTGAAAATCTCCTGGAAATACGTTTGGGAAAAAGCATGACCTGCACGGCGCGCCGGTCATGCCGCCAATTGAGCGTGCATAACGTTTTTCCGCTCGTCAGGAAGAAAAGCACGGCTGTGTAGGACGGTGCCTTGCCCAGATACGTTTGGTTGCTATGGCTTGGACATCAGCGTCTGCGCGAGGCGCCGCAGCAACGGCTCAGCTTCCGCCGGGACGCCGGGCGAACCTGAAGTGTTTCCAAGCAGGCTCGAGATCAGACGGCTCAGACCCGGCCCGGAAGGCGGTACCGGACCGAGGAACATAGGCCGGTCATCGCGTGCAATGAGCACAGTCGGGAAGGTTTCGATATCGACGTCGCCCATCGCGTCGGCCTCGTCTTCGACATCAACCCAGGCGAAGCGCACTTGGGGGAAGGTGGCGGCCGTTGCAGTGAACGCGTCGCGCCACTCACGGCACACGCCGCACCAGTCGGCGCAAAGGCAGATCACCCACCAGTGGCTTGTGGAGTCCGCTGTCTGCTGCATCGCCGAAGTTTAGCAAGCGCAACCCTCGCTGCGAGCCGCTTCAGCTGTACGTCACCCATTGCGAATGCTCGGGGTGCTCCAGATGCGGGATGGCGTTGTAGCAAACCAGCATGTGGCGCTTGGGCGTGAACGCGAACTCCGTGATCGAGCTGTTGCGGATGCGCATGTTCAGGTCGATGGTGGTTTGCGCAGCCACCCCCAGAACATGCCCCACCGCCGTGGCAATGGGTCCGCCGCTGGTGACCATCAGTACGTTCTGCCCGTAGTGGTTGGCTCGCACATGATCCAGCGCTCCCGCGACCCCTGCCACGAATTCACCGTAGCTGGGCATGCCCTTGGGACTGGCGGCGCCCGCCATCCACTGACCGAGGCCATCACGCAGCAACCGGAAGTGGTGGCGGTACATCTCGTGGGAGGTCGGCTTCTCCAGCTTGTGCGGATGGACGGTGGCGATGACGGCCTCGCTGTCATATTCGTTCAAGCCGTCCCACGCCAGGTGCTCCCCCTGGCGATTCATGCCTTGCAGGATGCCTTCGAGCGTCTGCTTTTGCCGGCGCAAGGTGCCGGCAATCAGGCCGTCGAAGTGGATGCCTTTCTGCGCGAAATATTCGCCCAGGCGAACACTCTGCCGCAAGCCGAGTTCGCTGAGCTGGTCATAGTCCTCGGCGCCAAACGATGCCTGGCCGTGCCGCACCAGATAAAGAGTTCCCATCGCGGCATTCTGCCTCGCGCACCAGCGAGTGGTGGTCACGCCCGGGACCGGCCGCCGAGCGATCAGGTGCCGGCCGATTCAAGTGTGACAAGCCCCTTGGGTGACGTGAGCGTTGCCACCAGGTTGGGTGCGCCTTGCCGCAGCGTCACGCCCTGCAGGCCGATGGCCGCGTGGGCTGCCGCCAGGTCCGCTGGGCGGGGATGGTGGACCTCGACCGATTGCAGCGCCAGACCCGCGCCCGTCATGGCCTCCGCAGGATGCACGCTGCCCCACTCGATCAGGGTCGGAAGACCGCCATAGAAAAGCCGCTGGCCGTCGCCCCGCACGGTGATCCGCCAGCTCAACAGGCCATTCGGCGTCGCGCGCTCCGCGTGCAACAGCGGGCCGCGCTGGATGCCGAGATGTTCGAGGGCCTTCAACGCCGGCGCGGCATCCGGCGTTCTGGCGACAAAGTGCACCAGCCTGGGCTGCTGACGCACGGCCAGGCGCAACAGTTCGTCGTCCAGGTCGAACCAACGTCTGCGCCCGGGCGGTGGAGCGGCGGTGTTGACGGCCATGACTTCGAGGTAAGCGCGCGGATAGCTGGCCGTGCCGATCGGCAGCAGCAGGTTGTGCGTGCCCATCAGAGGATGATCGCCGCCCGGCCCGGGCGTCACACCCAGGGTGGCCTCGCACCATTGCACGCCCTGGGCCAGGGAATCGGCCGCGACGACGAGGTGATCCACGCGCGAACTTGGGGTCACAGTTGCACGCTCCCTGAAATGCAGGTGACAGAATCGCCGCCAACCCACACCTGGCCGCTCTCGTCACGTTCAATGTGAATGCGTCCGGCGCGGCCCAGGCAGGCACCCTGGGCCGCGAGGTAACGGCTTGGCAGGTAGCCCTCCGCTATCAGCCATTGCGCAAGGCTGGCGTTCAGACTTCCGGTCACCGGGTCTTCGGGGATGCCGGACGCCGCTGCGAACGCGCGCACCTCCACCTGCGGCTCGCCGGACGTCACGCCTTGCTCGTCATATGCCGCAGCTATGCCCACCTTGACGCCGAGCTTTTTCAGCTGTGCGTGGTCGGGCGAGAGTTCAAGTACGGTGCGGGGGCTGTCGAGCCAGAGGCTCACCCATGCCGGCCCGTTGTCCAGAACCTGTGAATCGAGGATGTGGCTGGCTTTCAGTCCAAGCGCGTTGGCAATTCCTTCCAGCACCACCGGGTGGGGCGCACAGCGTTTCAGCGCTGGTGCGGCGAAGGCCTGACGCGAGCCTTCGCGTCGAATCCGCACCAGGCCCAGCTCGCATTCCTGCACGATCGAGTTGCGCGCGTGCGGCTTCCCGCCGGCTTCGAGCCAGGCGTGACAGCTGCCGAGTGTGGGATGGCCGGCGAACGGGAGCTCGCCACCCGGCGTAAAAATGCGCACCCGGTAATCGGCGGCGTCGCGTTGCGGCGGCAGCAGAAAAGCGGTTTCGGACAGGTTGGTCCAGCGCGCGAAATGCTGCATCTCTTCGCCGGTCAGACCGCTGGCCTCCAGCACCACGGCGAGCGGGTTGCCGCGGTACGCGGTGTTGCCGAACACGTCCACCTGGCGGAACGGGCGTTGCTGCATTTCAGTCCTTCAGGAAAGCGGAACATCCAGTACGCTGCGGCTCGCAGAGTGCCGCGATGCCGGCGTCGATCTCGTCGCGGCTCATACCGTCAGCATCCAGACGGCAGTGGCCGCCAGTACCGAGGCCATGGCGCGGTTGAACCACAGCAGGCGGGAACCGCGCGCCAGCCATTGGCGCAACAGGGAGCCGATCAGCGCGTAAGTGAAATTGCTGGTGAATGCGAACATCAGCATCACGACGCTGATGATCGCCAGGCGCTGCCCGGGGTTGACAGCGGGCTGGCCGCCCGCGTTCACCACCCAGCCCGCGGTGAGCGTCATGGCCAGCATCCAGGCTTTGATGTTCAGGAACTGCAAACCCACGCCTTGCGAAAACGTGACGTTCAGTCGCGACGCGTCGACTTGCGCCAACTGCCCGGCGCCGGCCAGCTTGACGGCGAGCCAGAGCATATAGGCCACGCCCGCGAGTTTGATCGCCCAGTTCAACGCCGGGATGCCGGTGACAAGCGCACCCAGCCCCAGACCGCAGGCCAGCAGCAGCAGCGTCCAGCCGGTCGGCACCGCCAGGCAGAACCGCAAGGCCCGCTTCAGTCCGTGATTGGCGGCCAGGGCCGTGGACAGCGTGGTGTTGGGGCCGGGCGAGAAGCTCATGGCGGTGCACAGAGCCAACAAGGCCAACAGCTCGGCGCGGCTCATGGATGGGGGCGGGCTTGCGGGTTCATGCACACACTGTAGTCGCTCGCGGCAGAGGCTTCGCCTGCGGATCGACTCCGCAAAGCCAGAGCTACAGCATCTCGTCCGGTGCGAACGGCGCGATCAGCTTCACCATCAGCTTGAGCCGGGTGCTGGCTTCGGGCTCGCTGCGGCTGTCCTTGAACGATGCCCCTGGCGGCGCTCGCCACACCAGCGCACCATCGTCCAGTTCCAGCCGGTACGCGCCCTGGGTCAAAGTCGCCTCGACCAAGCGCGCTGCTTGCTGCGAAACGGCACTGCTGCGGATCAGGAGGGCGACTTCGCTGTTCTGGCGTTGCGAGCGCAGGTCGAGGTTCATCGAGCCAATCACAGCCAGCCGCTGGTCGATGATCACCGCCTTGGAGTGCAGGCTGGCGCGCGAGCTGTTGGTCTTGGAGCCCGCACCAGCTGAACCAAGACCCGCAGTCGAGCCTATGCCGGCGATCGTGCCTACCTGATCCGAGCGCATCTCGTACAGCTCGACGCCCAGCGCCAGCAGGTCCTTGCGGTAGCGGGCGTAACCTGCGTGGGCGACGGGAGCGTCGTTGGACGCCAGCGAGTTGGTGAGCACCCGAACGCGAATGCCTTTCGCCCGCATGCGGCTGAACACCTGCATCATCGGCTTGCCCGGCACGAAGTACGGCGAGATGATCAGCACGTCCTGACGGGCTTGCTCCATCAACTGCATCAAGCCGTCCACCACGGTATCGCCGGCATCCACCTCGTCGTCCCCCGGTCCGATCTTGCCCGGCTTGTCCACCAGCAGGAGCGCCGGCGCCCAGGCCAGTGGAACTTTGCGCAGGTCCATTGGCGTGGGCTCGGCGCTAACGACAGTCGTCGGGGTGATGTCGGGAAGAACGGTGGATGTCGAGGCCGAAGGCGGTGCTGCCGCGACCTCATCGGGCCGCGCTGCAGACCGGTTCGCATCGGCTTGCGCCGTGGACACGCGCAACCTCTCGAGTTCCTGTGCCGACACCAGTTTCTCCATGGGATAGGCGAGTTCGTTGTTCCAGTAGCGGTCGAAGCTGGCCGACATGTCGCGCACCACCCGGCCGACGGCCAGCACATCGAGGTCAACGAAGTTGTTCTCGTCGTCGGTGCCGAAATACGCGTCGCCCAGGTTCCGTCCACCCGTGATGCCCATCGCGTTGTCGGCAATGAAAAGTTTGTTGTGCATTCGCTTCTGGAAGCGATTGATATCGCTCAGCGATGGGATCACGCGGCTCAGCAGCGAACTGCGCGAGCCCGGCACCGGATTGAAGAGCCGGATCTCGATACGGGGTTCAAGCGCCAATCGCAGCACCTGGGCGTCTGCGCCTACGGCATTGAAATCGTCGAGCAGGACCCGCACCCGCACACCGCGCTGAGCGGCATCGCGTAGTTTTTCCAACAGCAGTTTTGTGCTCTTGTCCGCGTGGATCGCGTAGTACTGCAGATCCAGGGTGCGCTGGGCCGACTCGATCAGCGCCAGGCGGCTGGAGAACGCCGCGTGTACGCTGTCGAGCAAAAGAAAACCGGAATCGCTGGCCGTTCTGGCTTGCGCCCTCCGCTGCGCAACGAGTTGGCCGAGCGGAGTCTGGTCTGGGGCATTGAACGCCTGGGATGGCGGCCTGTCGTCATTGTTCGGCAGGCTGGCGCAGCCGGCCGCGAGGCTCGAGAGCACCACGGCCAGCAACCAGCGGCAGATGGACTCCCGATGGAAAGGGGTGCGGGACGGTAGTGCGGCAGTGAACATTCGCTGCATCATGCTCCAGCTACTGTAACAATCAGCGCTGCAGTGTGGAGCGGCTCGAGGTCAGCCGTGGCCGCCAGTGGCTGACAGACAAAGGCTCATACAGATTTCCCGAGCGCTTCCCAGCGCTCCAGCGCCCCCATCAATTCGTCGTCGATGCGGGCGCTGCGCTCGCCCAACTGGGCGGCGCGTGCCGGGTCGGTGCCGTACAGAGCGCCGTCGGCGAGTTCCTCGTGGAGCGACTTCTGTTCCGACTCCAGTGCTTCGATGAGCCCGGGCAGGGAGTCGAGTTCGCGCTGCTCCTTGTAGCTGAGTTTCTTTTTGATGGCCGCAGCCGGCGCTACGGCGGACAGCGACTTCTGCTTCCCGGGCGCGGATGGGGCGCCCTGCGTCCCCGCGTTCGCGGCGGCGTCTGCCAGCCCCTGGGCTCGCCGCGACTGGGTCAGCCAATCCTGCACACCGCCCTCGTATTCCCGCCAGGCGCCATCGCCCTCGAACACGATGGTGCTGGTCACCACGTTATCCAGGAAGGTCCGGTCGTGGCTGACGAGAAATACCGTGCCCTCATAGTTCTGCAGCAGGTCTTCCAGCAGTTCGAGAGTGTCGATGTCCAGGTCGTTGGTCGGCTCGTCCAGCACCAACACGTTGGCGGGCCTCGCAAACAGGCGCGCCAGCAGCAGGCGGTTGCGCTCGCCGCCGGAGAGTGAGCGCACCGGCGAGCCAGAACGGGCCGGCGAGAACAGGAAGTCGCCCAGGTAGCTCTTGACGTGCTTGCGCTGGTTGCCGATCTCGATCCACTCGCTGCCGGGACTGATGAAGTCCTCCAGCGTCGCGTCGAGATCGAGCGCATCGCGCATCTGATCGAAATAGGCCACCTGGAGATTGGCACCCTGGCGCACCTTGCCGGTGTCCGGCGGCAGTTCACCGAGGATCAACTTCAGCAACGTCGTCTTGCCGGCGCCGTTGGGGCCGATCAGTCCGACTTTGTCGCCGCGCAAGATCGTGGCGGTGAAATCGCGCACGATGTTTTTCTCCCCAAATGATTTGCTCACCCGCGTCAGTTCCGCCACGATCTTTCCACTGGGCAGCCCGGAGGCGACGTCCAGCCTCACGCTGCCAAGCTGGTCGCGGCGCGCCGCGCGGCGGGCGCGCAGCCTTTCGAGCCGGGTGATGCGCCCCTGGGCGCGCGTGCGCCTGGCCTCGACGCCCTTTCGAATCCACACCTCCTCCTGCGCCAACAGTTTGTCGGCTTTGGCGGTGATGATGGCTTCCTGGGCCAACTGTTCTTCTTTCTGGAACAGGTGCTGCGTGAAGTTGCCGGGGTAGGAGCGCAGCCGCCCGCGGTCGAGCTCCACGATGCGAGTCGCCACGCGGTCCAGGAAGGTTCGATCGTGGGTGATGGTGACGACGCTGCCTTTGAAGTCGATCAGCAGGTTTTCCAGCCACTCGATCGAGTCCAGGTCCAGGTGATTGGTCGGTTCGTCCAGCAGCAGCACGTCTGGCCGGCGCACCAACGCCTGACCTAGCGCGACGCGCTTTT
The DNA here is from genome assembly GCA_046599015.1 of Ramlibacter sp. Classification (GTDB taxonomy): domain Bacteria; phylum Pseudomonadota; class Gammaproteobacteria; order Burkholderiales; family Burkholderiaceae_C; genus Ramlibacter. The sequence goes on along the minus strand of JBKJHN010000114.1, from coordinate 1,133 downwards.
TGGTGCCGCCCGAAAGCGTGGCGATCACGGCATCCTTGTCCAGGTGCAGCCGTTGCAGCGTCTCCTCCACACGCTGCTCCCAGTTCCAGCCGTCTTGAGCCTCGATGGCGCTTTGCAGTTGATCCAGGTCCCCCTGGCCATGCGTGTACTGATCGATCAGCCTGATCACGTCAGCCACACCGGCCAGTGTTGCCTCAAACACGGTGGCTTCAGAATTGAGCACCGGTTCCTGGGCCACATAAGCGATACGCAGGCCCTGTTGCAGCTGAAGCGTTCCGTCGTCGGCCCGTTCCAGGCCGGCCAGAATCTTCAGCAGTGAGGACTTTCCGGCCCCATTGCGGCCGATGAGGCCGACGCGTTCGCCGCTTTCCAGAGACAAGTCGGTGTGGTCGAGCAGGGCGACGTGACCGAAGGCCAGTTGCGCGTCAAGGAGGGTGATCAGTGCCATGGAGCCGGCGATTATCCGGCCAGCGGATGGAAGTGGGCGGTGACACGCGGTGCGCTGCCGCTCAAAGTGCCGGGGCGACGCAAAAAAGAACAACTCGGCTGAAGGAGCCAAAACTTGCCGTGCTATAGTCGCAGGCTCTGCTCAACACAGCGCCGCGAAAGCGGTGGTGACGCAAGGCAGAGGAAAAGAAGGTGCCAAGGATGACCAGAGATCAAAAACTGGTATAGAATTCGAGGCTCTCCTCAAAACGCCGAAGCAGCTTGGCTTCCCAGTGAAAACAAGCGCGGATAGCGAAGCGGTGGAAACCTTCAAGTTGACAGGACTTGCCAAAACCTGTGATAATTCGAGGCTCTGCTGATCGCAGCGGAACCAAGGTAACGATGAGGCGTTCCGCCAAGTCAGTGCCAGCGAAGTTCGTTAAAAATATACAGCCGATAAGCGTGGGCGTTTGAAGGCGATTGCCAAGTTCTTCGGAACTAGGTCGCAAGACCTTTAAACGCTCATAAGTAAGAGACAGGAAATTGAGAAATCAAAATCCTGTCAATTCCAAATGAGTGGCCCCCGCAAGGGGGCAAAAAAATCAAGATCGAACTGTAGAGTTTGATCCTGGCTCAGATTGAACGCTGGCGGAATGCTTTACACATGCAAGTCGAACGGCAGCACGGGGGCAACCCTGGTGGCGAGT
>JBKJHN010000031.1:0-3626 GCA_046599015.1 Ramlibacter sp. | reverse complement strand
TCGCCGGAGGATTTTCCGCGGCGATGTTGACCATCCCGGTCAGCATGGGGTATGGAATCCTGGCACTGGCGGCGTTGGGGCCAGGCGGGGCCGGGCAGGGCATCCTCGCCGGGCTTTATGCGGCAGCGATCGGTTGCATCGTCGCGGTGTTGCTCGGCGCAAACACCACGATGATCTACGCGCCACGCAGCATGGTGACCTTTCTCATCGGCTCCCTCGTTCTGACGAGCCTGGTGCAGTCCAAACTGCCCTTCCTGCAGTCCGCCAGGCCAGACACCCTGCTCACCATCGTGTTTTTGCTGATCCTGCTGGCGGGCCTGTTCCAGGCCCTGCTGGGTCTATTCCGGCTGGGAACTTTGGTTAAGTACGTTCCGGCGCCGGTGATTGCCGGTTTCGCCAATGCTGCCTCGATCCTGATCTTCCTGTCGCAGCTCGACGGTTTTCTTGGATTCCGTGGGCATGTCGCGCTGTGGGAGATTCCGTTCCAGCTGACGCAAGTCCAAGTGCCGACGCTACTCGTGGGCCTTGTCACCTGCACGCTGATACTCAAAGGCGGACTCATCACCAAGGCGGTTCCACCGACTTTCCTGGGCATGCTCGGCGGGGTGGGCGCCTACTATCTGCTCGCGCTGTTCGGACTGCGCAGTCAACTGGGGCCGCTGGTGGGCTCCATTCCCTTTTCTTGGCCTGATCCGCAATACTTCGCGGGATTTGTCCAGCTCGCAGCGGACCCGCAGTTCTGGACGGCCATGCCGGTGCTGCTCAGCGGCGCAGTGAGCCTGGCACTGATTGCGTCGCTCGACGGAATGCTGTGCGCGCGCCTGGTCGAGGCCGATTCCGGCAACCGCATCCAGAGCAATCGTGAACTGGTCCGGCTCGGCGTCGGCAACATGGTGGCCGCTGGATTCGGCGGCATCGCCAACGGGATCAACCTGGGTTCGAGTTACGTCAACCATCGCACCGGCGGGCGCACGCCGCTCTCTTTGCTGGTGCATGCCGTGGTCATCCTGCTGGCAATCCTGGTGCTCTCGCCGTTGATTGGCTACCTGCCGCGAGTGGTGATTGCGGCCATGCTGATCGTCGTGGCCATCCAGCTTTTCGATCGCTGGACCCTGGCAATGTGCGTTCGATTGTTCAAGCGCCAGTTTTCGAGTCCGCGAGCCGCCGTGCTCGATCTCCTGGTCATCCTGGTCGTTGCCGTGTCGGCGGTGCTGGTCAACGTCGTGGTGGCCGTAGCAGTGGGAATTGCGATCACCATCATGTTCTTCCTCTTCAGCATGAGCAAGTCGGTGATACGCAGAAGCTACCGATGCGACACGGTTCAGTCGCGCAGGACGCGTGGCAACGCGCAGGTTGAATTCCTGCGGGCCAATGGCTCGAAGATCATCGTTTTCGAACTGGACGGGCCGGTCTTTTTCGGCACGTCGGACGACCTGGCCGATGCCGTCGAAGCGGCGCTGCGCAAGCCCACCTCGCATGTCATTCTTGACTTGAAGCGGGTGGGTGAAGTCGACAGCACCGGCGCCAAGATCATCCTGCAGATTCAGGAACGCCTGAATCGCACCGGGGTCACGTTGCTGCTCAGCTCTCTGGAGCAAGGCACCCGGTTGGCAAAGTTTTTCAAGGACATGGGAGTCACCGCCGCACTGACCGGCGAGCGCCTGTTCCAGGACGCCGACCGCGCGATCGAGTGGGCTGAGGAACAGTTGCTGGGGGACGATGCGGCTGAAGCCGCGGAAATCACTCTGAATCAGTTCGGCATGCTGGCGAGCCTGGGCCAGGACGAACTGGGGCTCCTCCAGGCGGCACTGGAACGGCGCACCTACGGCAAGGGCGAGGCGGTCTTCAAGGAAGGCGATACCAGCCGCGACCTGTACCTGATTGTTCAGGGCTCCGCGAGCGTCCTTCTGCGCCTTCCCGGCGCCGAACGCGTTACACGCTTGATGACGTTTTCCGCGGGGACGGCCTTTGGCGAGCTTGCGCTGTTGGACAACCAGGCGCGCTCGGCGACTGTCGAAGCCGATCGGGACCTGGTTTGCTACGTGCTGCACCACGCGGTGTTCGAACAAATGGCGCGGGACCATCCGACCGTCGCGGTGAAGGTGCTGGCCGGTATCGGACGCGAACTGGCCAACCGGCTCAGGTACGCCGGCCGGACGATCTATCAACTTGCCAGCTAAGCGCGTGTGAAGTGATGCCGCCGTCCGCGCGCGTACCACTAACGTGTTGGCACAGAGGTCATGCGGATTCGGCTCGGAGGTCAGCGGACTTGACTACGCGCCACATCCACCCCGCCGCCTCACGCCTGCGAGGCGACGTCTGGCGCCGGCCCCAACCCCGCCATCTCCTCTTCGAATATCCGCACCATGGCGGTTTTCGCAGCTTCCGCCATGTAACTGGAACGTACCGCGTTGAGGATCACACGCCTGATGTCCAGAAGCGTGAAGCCGGCTTCCGTGATCGCGTGCACGTACTCGTCGGTGAGCGAGGTTTGAAACAGCACGGGATCGTCCGAATTGAGAGTGACGCAGCAGCCCGCATCCAGCAGGCGCTTGGCAGGATGCGCGGAGTACGACGCATAGACGTTCAGCTTGATGTTGCTGGTCAGGCACACCTCCAGCGGAAGTCCCTCGCGCGCCAGCGAAGTCACCAAACTGCGGTCCTCGCTGGCACGCACACCATGGCCCAGGCGCGAGGGCTTGAGTTGGTCGATGGTCTCGCGCACGCTCTCGGGTCCCATCCCCTCCCCCGCATGCGGATTGGCCGGCAATCCGAACGCGCGCGCGAGCCGGAAATGGGATGCAAAGCCGCTGGCGGGAAAGCCCGCCTCGGGGCCGCCCAGGCCCAGCGCGACGACGCCTTTGGCGCGGGCCGCCGGACTGCTTGCCCATCGCGTCACCAGGTCGGCCGGGCCAGGATAGCTTCTGACCAAGTCCGGAATCCACCGCAGTTGCAGCCCGGACGTGACGCTGGACTGCTGGCTCGCCTGGTTCATTGCATCCAGAATCACGTCGAGCGGAAAGCCCCGGTCCAGGTAGAACTGCGGTGTCCAGGTCACTTCCGCATAGCGCACGTTCTCATTGACCAATGCCCCGCAAAGGTCAACGACGGCTTCATGAAAGTCCTCGGGCCGGCGCAGACAACGCACGCCAAGCAGGAGCATGTTGGCGAAGTCGCGAAAGGTGCGGTACCGGTAATAAGGCTGGAACTGTTCAAGCGTGGAAAATGGAAGCCTGAGCTTGTTTCGATCGGCCAGGCGCAGCAGCGTTTGCGCGCTGAGCGAGCCTTCCAGATGAACGTGCAGTTCGGCTTTGGGCAGGGCCTGGAGGTACGAGCGAAGGCCGGGTTGTTCTGGTGCGCCCACAGCCGGCCGGGTAGAAGGATCGCTCCCGCTCACGCTCCCGCTCACGGTCGCGGTCCTTGCAGCGGCCGGCGCTGGGGGACCATCAAGTCCACCGCCGTGGACTCGAATTGAGTACCGCGGCTCAGCCCGGCACTTTCCACGATCGCCGATGGCCCGAACAGCGCTCTGGCGCCGGCAAGCAGCGATGACTGCGCATCATCCACGATGACCCGCCTGGGTGAGAGCGGCGCTGCGAATCGAAGCCAGGCGAAAGCATCGGGAG
>JBKJHN010000243.1:0-7353 GCA_046599015.1 Ramlibacter sp. | reverse complement strand
CTATCTGGAGATCGCCGACTTCCTCATCCCGGCGGACCTGAGCGAGGCTGGCGTCAAGGCGGCCGAAGCCAAGCTTGCGGCCTACCGCAAGAAGGTGGGCGACATCGCCTATTTCCGCGCCGTATCGGGCGGCCAGTACAGCCATCCCGACGGCATGTTCTTCGGTGGCGGCGGGCCCGCCTGGTCCAATCGGACCCTGCACGCCATCACCGACAAGTTCCTGAAGGGCCGGAGCGACGTCGCCGTCATCGACTTTCACACTGGCCTCGGCCCCTATGGCTATGGCGAGCCGATCACGCACTTCGACATCGACACGCCGGCGTCCCGGCGGGTGCGCGCTTTCTGGGGCGAATCGGTGACCGAGTCCAAGCGTGGCCAGACCGCCTCCCAGGCGCGCGACGGGCTCGGCCACTATGGCCTCAACCGTGTCCTCCTGGAGCCTGAGACCCGGCTCACCATGTGCACCCTGGAATACGGCACCTTCGACCGCGAGAGCGGCCAGAAAGCCTTCCGGGCCGACCATTGGCTGCACAAGTATGGCGACCCGCTGGGCAGGGAGGCGGGGCCGGTGCGGGCTGCCATGCGCCGGCAATTCTATCCCGACACCGACGATTGGAAGGAGGCCGTGCTGTTTCGCGGCCACCAGATCACCCGGCAGGCCATCTCCGGCATGCAACGCAAGGCAAATTGAAGTGATTGGGGACAATCGGCCCTGAAAAGACATTCGCGGCGCAACCGATCCTGCTAGAACCCCCGCATGCGTGCTCTGATAGCGTTGGTCGCGTTTGCGGGCGTGGCCGCGCTCAATCTTCTGTGGTGGTGGTTGCCCAACAGGCCGGTGGAGATCGCCGGTTGGACGGCGGAGCCGTTGCAGAGTGTGTCGTTTGCCCCCTACCGGCCGGGGCAGAGCCCGCTTACCCGCACGTTTCCGACGCCGGACCAGATCGAGGAGGATCTGAAGCGCCTGCAGGGCAAGGTGCAGGCGGTGCGCACTTATTCGTCGGGCGAGAACCTCGAAACCGTGCCGCAGCGCGCTGGCAAGTATGGCCTGAAGGTCTGGCACGGCGCGTGGCTGAACAATAACGAGAAGGAAAACCTCGAGCAGGTCAACCTGCTGATAGACCATGCCAACAAGTACAAGGATACGGTCGAGCGGGTGATCGTCGGCAACGAGGTGTTGCTGCGCAAGGATCTGACGGCCAACGAACTGCGCCGTTACATCCGCCAGGTGAAGCAGCGCGTGACGCAGCCGGTTACGTATGCCGACGTCTGGGAGTTCTGGATGCGCAATCCTCAGCTCGCCGACGAGGTCGACTTCATCACCATCCATATTCTGCCGTACTGGGAGGACGAGCCAATCGGCGTCGATCGCCGCGAGCCCGACGGCCGGCTGAGCATCGATAAGCACCTGACCGACATCTACAAGAAGGTGCAGGAACGCTTCCCAGGCAAGAAGATCGTGATCGGCGAGACCGGCTGGCCGAGCGACGGCCGCATGCGCTCGGACGCGCGGCCGGGACGGGTGGAACAGGTCCAGTACTTTTCGATCTTCCGGACCGCCGCCGAGCGCGAGAAATTCGACTACAACGTCATCGAGGCCTTCGACCAGTACTGGAAGGCGCGCCAGGAGGGCACGGTCGGAGCGGCATGGGGTCTGATCGACGCGCAGCGGCACGACAAGTTCGAACTCGGCAAGCCGGTCGTGGCCGAGCCGCATTGGCGAATTCTCTTCGCCCTGACCACGATAGCGTCAGGCCTGCTGCTGCTCGGCTTCGTCAGCCAGCGCCGGCCGGCCGGATGGAAGTCGATCGTGCTCTTTGCGTTCTTCACCCAGGTCGTGGCGACCTGCTACGTGCAGGCGACGTGGATCGACATTTCGCGCAACTTCTACTTCGAGCGCATGCTGGGCGTGATGTTCTGGGCCACCCTGCTCGCTTTGTTCAGCTACGCCTTGCTGCGCGGCATCGCCGACAGCCTGACCGGCAAGATGGCCGATCCGTCGCTCTACGGCGCGCGGGTCATGGAGGCATGGCGGGCGTGGCGCGAGCTGCCGCGCTACCGTATCCTCCAGCGCGCCGACCTGATGGCGCAGCTGCTCTATCTGGCGCTGACCGTGCTGTGCATCTTCTATCTCGTCGTCATCAGCATCGATTGGTACGACGGCGTCATCCGCATCGGCGACTGGTACCGCCAGATCGCGATCGACGGCCGCTACCGCGACTTCCCGATCTGGAGCTTCGTCATTCCGAGCATTGTGCTGATGGCCTGGAAGACCATCACCATCCTGCGCACGGAGCCGGCGTCGCGCTCTCACCGGATTTCCAAGGCGCTCTCGTTCGGCCGACTGCTGGGCTACGACGGCAGCCGCGGTTTCGTGCGCATGGGCCGTACCTTCAGCCGTGTCAGGCCGGTCTTGCCGGAGATCGTCCTGGCCGGGCTGCTGATCTTCTGGGCGGTGATCATGGTGGTGACCGAGGGCGCTATCAAATTGTACGACGGCGGCGCCGGCGGCTTCGTCTCGGCCGATGGTGGCCGGTGGGTCATTCGGACGCTGTTCTGGAACACGCAGGCCAACTGGTTCGGCTTCATTGCCATCCTGATGGCGATCCCCTACCTGGCGACGATCTACGTATCCATACGCGAGCCACTGGCAGAACCGCCGCCGGACTCCTATACCAGCAAATGGTAGGTGTTCAGTCGGGAGTTACGACATGGAAATCAAGGGCGAGTACAGGATCGCCGCGTCGCGCGAGAAGGTTTTCGCGGCACTCAACGACGTAGCCATACTGCAGGTGTGCATTCCGGGCTGCGAATCGCTCGAGAAGACGTCTGACACCGAGATGAAGGCGAAGGTGCGCATGCGCATTGGGCCGGTCAGCGCCAACTTCACTGGTAAGGTCACGCTTTCCGACCTCGATCCCCCCAACGGCTACAAGATCTCCGGGGAGGGGCAGGGCGGCGCGGCAGGCTTTGCCAAGGGCGGCGCGGTCGTCACCCTGAGTGAAGACGGTTCGGACACGGCCCTGAACTACAATGTCGATGCCCAGGTGGGTGGCAAGATCGCCCAGGTCGGCGCGCGCCTGATCGACGGTACCGCCCGCAAACTGGCCGACGAGTTCTTCAGCAAGTTCGCCGCCATGGTCGGTGGCCCTCTGCCTGGCGGAGTAGCCGCTTCCGTCTCGGCACCGGCTGCCGCTCCCGCGGCGTCTGCTGCAGCGCAGCGAGGCTACCGGCACTGGATCGTCATCGGCGTCGGCGCCGTTGTGCTGGTCCTGGTATTCCTTGCGAGTCGTTAGCAGCGGCTCGCGGATAGACTGTCACCCGCAATTCGCTTGACCGCCGCCGGAGCGGCTTGCGACAGTCGATTCAACGCCCTAGCGGGCGCGCTTAGCGCGCCCGCGCGAACAAATTAGAGTAAGGGAGAAGACTAATGACCATTTCCGTCGCCATGACCGTCAACGGCAAGGCCGTCTCAGGCAAGGTCGAGGCGCGCACGCTGCTGGTTCAATTCCTGCGCGAGCATCTGGGCATGACCGGCACCCACGTCGGTTGCGATACCAGCCAGTGCGGTGCCTGTGTCGTCGATGTCGACGGCAAGTCGATCAAGTCGTGCACCATCCTGGCGGTCCAGGCCGAGGGATCGAAAGTGATCACGATCGAGGGCCTGGCGGAAAGCGCCGACAAGCTGCATCCTATGCAGGAGGCCTTCCGCGAGAACCACGCGCTTCAGTGCGGCTTCTGCACACCGGGCATGGTGATGAGCGCGATCGACCTTTGCACGCACCACCCGAAGGCCAGCGAGGCCGAGGTCCGGGCGCTGCTCGACGGCAATATGTGCCGCTGCACGGGCTACCAGAACATCGTCAAGGCCGTGATCATGGGTGGCGAAGGCATGTCGGCCGCGCCGGCCAAAGCCACGGCCACGGCTTAAAGGAGAACATTCATGGGTGCACCCGACTTTGCAAAACTGCCGCACATCGGCGAGGCCGTCAGACGCAAGGAAGACTATCGCTTCCTGACCGGCGCCGGCCAGTACACCGACGACGTGACGCTGGCCAACCAGGCTTATGCCGTGTTCGTGCGCTCGCCGCATGCGCATGCCAAGGTCAATTCGGTCGATACCTCGGCGGCCCTCGAAATGCCGGGTGTGGTCGGTGTCATCACCGGCAAGGACATCGAGGGGAAGATGGGCGGGCTGCCTTGCGGCTGGCTGATCAACAACCCCGACGGCACCCCGATGAAGGAGCCGATGCACCCGATCCTGGCGATCAACAAAGTGCGTTACGTGGGTGACCATGTGGCGATGGTCGTGGCCGAAACGCAAGAGCAGGCGCGCAATGCGGCCGAGGCGGTGGTGGTCGACTACGACGTGCTGCCGGCGGTAGTGAACGTGTCGGACGCGGCCGGGAAGCAAAGCGGCGTCACCATTCACGACGAGGCGCCGGACAACCAGTGCTACAAGTGGGCGCTCGGCGACAAGGCGGCGGTGGACGCGGCATTTGCCAATGCGGCGCATGTGACCAAGCTGGACCTGGTGAACAACCGGCTGATACCCAATGCGATCGAGCCGCGGGTGGCGATCGGCAGCTACAGCCGCGCATCCGAGGAGTACGTCCTGTACGTCGCCAACCAGAATCCGCACGTGGAAAGACTGCTGATGACGGCTTTTGTGCTGGGTCTGCCCGAGCACAAGGTGCGCGTGATCGCACCGGATGTGGGCGGTGGATTCGGATCCAAGATCTTCCTGTACGCCGAGGAGGTCTGCCTGACCTGGGCGGCCAAGCAGCTCAATCGCAGCATCAAGTGGACTGCCGACCGTTCGGAATCGTTCCTGTCGGACGCGCATGGCCGCGACCACGTCTCGCACGGCGAAATGGCGATGGACAAGGACGGCAAGTTCCTGGCCTTGAAGGTCCACACGGATGCCAACCTGGGGGCCTACCTGTCGACGTTTTCCACCGCGGTGCCCACAATTCTTTATGCAACCTTGCTGGCGGGGCAATACACCACGCCGCAAATCTACGTGGAGGTGGACGCCTGGTTCACCAACACCGCGCCGGTCGATGCCTACCGCGGTGCGGGCCGCCCCGAGGCCACTTACCTGCTCGAGCGCCTGGTTTCGCGCTGCGCCTGGGAGATGGGGATCGCCCAGGACGAAATCCGCAAGCGCAATTTCATCACCAGCTTCCCGTACCAGACCCCCGTGGCACTGCAATACGATGTCGGTGATTACCACGCTTGCATGGACCAGGCCCAAACGCTGGCCGAGGTAGACGGATTTGCCGCGCGCAAGGCGGCGAGCGAAGGGCAAGGCAAGCTGCGTGGCATCGGCTACTCGAGCTACATTGAAGCCTGCGGTATCGCGCCTTCGAACATCGCCGGCGCGCTCGGTGCGCGGGCTGGCCTGTTCGAGTGCGGCGAGATCCGTGTGCATCCGACCGGCAGCGTCACGGTGTTCACCGGTTCGCACAGCCACGGCCAGGGGCATGAAACCACGTTCGCGCAGGTGGTTGCGGCGCGGCTGGGAATCCCCGTCGAGAACGTCGACGTGGTGCACGGCGACACGGGCCGCGTGCCGTTCGGCATGGGCACCTATGGGTCGCGTTCGATCTCGGTGGGCGGCGCCGCCATCATGAAGGCGCTGGACAAGATCGAGACCAAGGCCAAGAAGATTGCCGCGCACCTGATGGAGGCCAGCGATTCGGACATCGACTTCGTCAATGGCGAATTCACGGTCAAGGGCACCGACAAGAAAATCCCGTTCGGCCAGGTGGCGCTGACGGCGTACGTGCCGCACAACTACCCGTTGGACAAGCTGGAGCCGGGGCTGAACGAGACAGCCTTCTACGACCCGACCAACTTCACCTTCCCCGCCGGTACCTACATCTGTGAGGTGGAAATCGACAAGCAGACCGGCGAGGTCAAGATCGACCGCTTCACGGCCGTGGACGATTTTGGAACCATCATCAACCCGATGATCGTCGAGGGCCAGGTGCATGGCGGCCTGGTGCAGGGCATCGGCCAGGCGCTGATGGAGAACTGCGTGTACGACAAGGAGACCGGGCAGCTCCTCACCGGCAGCATGATGGACTACGCCCTGCCGCGCGCCGGCGACTTCCCGATGTTCAAGTTGGGCACCGTCTGCACGCCTTGCACGCACAACCCGCTGGGCACCAAGGGCTGCGGCGAGGCTGGCGCGATCGGCTCGCCGCCGGCGGTGATCAACGCGGTGCTCGATGCGCTGGCGCCGCTGGGCGTCAAGGATTTCGACATGCCCGCAACGCCGCATCGCGTCTGGGAAGCCATCCACAAGGGCAGCGTCAGTCCTATTCAGGAGCCGCAGCAACGTGCCACGACAGCCGCCACCCAAGGCCGGCCCACCTGATCCAGAAGGAGAACCCTCATGTACACCTTCACCTACGAACGTCCCTCCACCCTCGCCGATGCCGCCAAGCTGGCCGCTGCCGGCGCCAAGCCGCTGGCCGGCGGGCAGACCCTGCTGGCTTCGATGAAGCTGCGGCTGGCGCAACCCGGACAGGTCGCCGACCTGGGCGGGATCAAGGAGCTGTCCGCGATCCGCAAGGACGGCGCCAATCTCGTGATCGGCGCGATGGCGCGCCACGTCGACGTTGCCAACAACACCGAAGTCAAGTCCGCTTATCCGGCACTGGCTGATCTGGCCTCGCGCATTGGCGACCGGCAGGTGCGCGCGCTCGGAACCATTGGCGGTTCGGTTGCCAACAACGATCCGGCGGCGTGCTATCCCAGCGTGGTGCTGGCTTCCGGCGCCACCATCGTCACGAATAAACGCGAGATCGCAGCGGACGATTATTTCCAGGGCATGTTTGCCACGGCGTTGCAGGACGGCGAACTGATCACCGCCATCCGCTTCCCCATCCCGAAGCGAGCGGCCTACGAGAAGCTGCGCCAGAAGGCCAGCAGTTTCCCGCTGATCGGCGTCTTCGTCGCGCAGTTCGACAGCGGTGTGCTGAGTGGGAAGGTACGAGTGGCCGTCACCGGCGGCGGCAATGGCGTGTTCCGCCATACCGGGCTGGAAGATGCGCTCACTCGCAGTTTCACCCCGGCGTCGGCAGAGGCTGTCAAGATCGATGCGGCCAACCTGTCGAGCGACCTGCATGCGACTGCCGACTACCGGGCCAATCTGATCAGCGTCATGGCCCAGCGCGCTGTGGCCAGGGCTTTGTCATGACAAGGATTGAGTTGCGGTCTGCACGCTCTCCTTAGACTGACAGGCTGTGGCTGCGCACCCGGCGTTTTCTTCCGTCGACGCACTGGTGCAGGCGCTGGAGGCGGTTGGCTATTTTGCCGACCGCCGGCTGGCGACGGCGGCGT
>JBKJHN010000140.1:0-11307 GCA_046599015.1 Ramlibacter sp. | reverse complement strand
CCGGAAAACTATCTGTTCCGCACTGGCGGCGCTTTGGCTTTGGTCGACTTTGGATTGGCAGTGCGGCCAGGCAGCGCGCCGACCCGGCCGGCGACCGGATCGCCTTGCTACGCCAGTCCGGAGCAAGTGGAGGGGGGCACGCCTGCTCCCGCATGGGACATTTACAGCCTCGGCGTTGTTTTTTTCGAGATGCTGTGCGGTCATCGGCCATTTCCGGGCGAAACTCTGCTCGAGATTCGCGCGCAGCACTTGATGGCACCCATTCCAAGACTTGACCCGCGGCTTGCGCGCTACCAGCCACTGATCGACGGCATGCTTGAAAAGCAGGTGGAGCGCCGGATCGTGGACGGCAGCGCGCTGCTGGAGGAAATCGAGCACGCGGAACGCGCCACCTGTCCGGCCACAAGCAGTATTTATCGTGTCGCACAACCACTATCTTGTTGACGTGATCGGGTTCAACCCGACCGAACGCTCCATGCTCACCAGCATCTTTGCGCTGGCTGCGCGGCGCGACCCCGGCTTCAAGCAATACGATCCGGCCTCGGGGACTCCACCGCATCTGTACCTTGTGGATGTGGAAGACCCCGTTGCGATGGGCGAGTTCCGGGCTCTCAACCGGCACGCCGCACGGCCGGCGGTACTGGTCGGATCCGGCAACGAGTCCGAGGGCCATGTGCTCGTCGCGCGGCCGGTGCAGTGGGCCCGCCTGATCCAGGCGATGGAAGAGGCCCTCGATACCAACCAGGAAACGCTGCCGGCCCCGCTCGAAAGCCCACCCGGCAATCGGTCCGCAAGTTCGCTCACGCCTCGCGCGTTCACTCCTCATCCCCCGACGCCACGCCCAGGCTTCGCCCGCGCGGTGCCCACGCAGTCCGGCCGGGAACAATCGAGCAGTTCTCATGCCATCTCCAGTGCCGGCTCCGTCAAGACTCCGCAAGCCGCACGCCCGGAAGAAGTCAGGAACGCGCTGGGGGATGCCGTGCTCGTGGTGGACGACAACGCCACGGTGCGCATGTTCATGCAGGCCAAGCTGGCCCCGTTCAAGTTCGAGGTCGACTTCGCCGAAAGCGGCGAGCAGGCCATCGGGCTCACCGGCGCGCGCGAATACGCCTGCATCTTCCTGGACGTCGTGTTGCCGGGCATCGACGGCTACCAGGTTTGCAAGCTGATCAAGTCCAACAAGCAGGCGATCAGGAAAACCGCGGTGGTCATGCTCACCAGCCGCAGTTCGCCGTTCGACAAGTTGCGCGGCTCGCTGGCAGGATGCGACGAGTACCTGACCAAGCCCCTGGACGAGGAACGACTTCTGGAAGTTATCGCCAAGTTCCTGCCGAGCGGCCGCAGGCGGGCCAACGCGTCCAAGCAACGGTGAGGCATGGCTAAATACATTCTGGTCGTCGACGACACGCTTTCCATGCGGAAGATGGTCGTCGCTGTGCTCAAGCCAGCCGGATATGAGGTCGAAGAGGCGGCCGACGGCGTGGAGGCGCTCGAGCTGGCCAAGGGGCGCCTTTTCGATCTGGTGGTCACCGACCAGAACATGCCGCGCATGGATGGCGTCAGCCTGATCCGCGCCTTGCGCTGCCTGCCCGTCTACGATCCCGTGGCGTTGCTGGTGCTGTCGACCGAGGGGAATCCCGAGTTGAAGCGGCAGGCGCGAGAGGCCGGCGCCACCGGCTGGATGGCCAAGCCATTCGACCCCGAGCGCATGGTCGAGATCGTCCGTACCTTTATCTAGGCGATGTTCACACGTGAAGACTTCCGCGGACTTCAGCACCAACGATGCGTTCCGGGGGATCTTCTTCGATGAAGTCCAGGAACATCTTGCCGCATCCGAGGTGCTGCTGCTGCGCATGGACACCCAGGCGCCGTCTTCCGATGACCTGAACGGCGTGTTTCGTGCGGTGCACTCGATCAAGGGCAGCGCGGCGATGCTCGGTTTTGATGACATCGCATCGCTCGCGCACGTGATGGAGAACCTGCTGGATCTGCTGCGCAAGCACGAACGGCCGGTGGCCAAGGACGACGTGGACGCCATGCTCAAGGCAGGCGACACCGTCAGGGGCCAGGTCGATCACCACCGCGGGTTGGTCGGCGAAGGCCCCGACGCTTTCGTAGCGGAGGCCCTGCTGCGCGCCCGGGTCGAGCTCTCGAAGGCGCCCACGCCCGAGGTCGCAGCGACGGCGTCCTTGCGGCGTTTCAGCGTACGGCTCGGTCCGCTGGCCTCGGCCATCGACGCCGCCGAACTCGAGATGATGATGAGCGGCCTGGCCGAGATGGGCGCCGTCGAGAACCAGTCGTTTGACAATGTCGCGGGCGGCCATGTTGCTTTCGACGCGGCGCTCGACGGAACCGAATTCGATCTGCGCAGCGTGCTTTCGCTGGTGGTAGCGCCCGAGCTGATCGTCGTCCACCCGCAGGCAGCCGGCGCCCCGCCACCTGCCGCGCCCGCGACGCCGCCGCGCTTCGCGCACCCGGAAAACGCCCAAGATGAGTTTTTTGTCGACCCGGTGGAGTTCAGGCGTCGCCGGGAATTGGCTCAGGCCAATGCCGCGCGAGCCGCTCCACCTGCGGCGGAGTTGGCGGGCGTCGAGGCGCCTGCGGCAGCGATGCCGGCTGACCTTGCGCCCAAGCCGGCTGCCGACGCGACGTCGATCCGGGTCGCGACCGACAAGATCGACCTGCTGGTGAATCTCGTGGGTGAATTGATCATCACCGAATCCATGCTCTCCAGCCAGGGCGCGCTTGGCGAATTGGCCGGACGCCAGGGCGGAACCGGCCTGGCCGACCTGGCCCGCCACACCCGGAACCTGCAGGAAGCGGTGCTGGCAATCCGCATGGTGCCGATAGCCAATGTGTTCGCGCGGTTCCCGCGCTTCGCCCGGGCTCTGGCCGAGAGCCTGGGCAAGCGCGTGGAGCTGGTGACGTCGGGCGAAAGCACCGAACTCGATCGGGGCCTGATCGAACAGATTTCCGATCCCTTGATGCACCTGGTGCGCAACGCGATTGACCATGGACTCGAGCCGCCGGAAGGCCGCGCCCAGGCAGGCAAGCCGCCCACTGGGCGCGTCACCCTGGCAGCATCGCAGCGCGGCGGCCGGGTGGTGATCGAAGTCAGCGACGACGGGCGCGGCCTGGACCGCGCCCGCATCCTTGCCCGAGCCGCGTCGCGCGGCATGTCGATCGCCGAGGATGCTCCGGACGCCGAGGTGTGGCAGCTGGTATTCGAGGCCGGCTTCACCACCGCGGAAGCCATCACCGATGTCTCGGGGCGCGGGGTCGGCATGGACGTGGTCCGGCGCAACATCCTGTCGCTCGGTGGCGCCGTGGACATCACCTCCGGCGCAGGCGAGGGGACCAAGGTGACGGTCAGCATCCCGCTGACGCTGGCGATCATCAATGGCTTCCTGGTCAGCGTCGGACGGGCGACGTACGTGATTCCGCTGGGAAGTGTCGTCGAGTGTCTGCAGCTCGCGGGAGAGGACGCCGCGCGCATGGGCGAGACCGGCTATCTCAATCTGCGCGGCAAGGTTCTGCCGCTGCTGCGCCTGCGCGAGGTGTTCGACACAGCCGGCGAGCCGGAAAAACGGGAAAACGTCGTCGTGGTGGATTACGGCGGACAGCGGGCCGGCCTGGTGGTCGATTCGCTGCTGGGCGAATTCCAGACAGTCATCAAGCCCCTGGGCCGCCTCTTCGACAAGCTGGCGGGCATCAGTGGGTCCACCATCCTGGGCAGCGGCGAAGTGGCGCTGATTCTCGATGTGCCGTACCTGATTCACACCCACACCAGCAGCGCGGCGCGCGCGGCGTAGGAGCCCCTTCGCAGATCAGCGCCCGGCCAAACGCGGCTGAGCGCTCGATCTTGAATCAGCGACCGGAGGTCCTGGCAGGATTACCGGGCCCACGCGGCCCGTACCCGCCGCCGGAGCGGTTCGAGCGCCCACCGCCACCGCCACCGCCGCCGCCGCCACGGCGGCCACGCCCACCCATGCTGTCGACGCTGGTGCGCAGCGGGTCCGGCTGGCCGTCCGTGTGCCTCACCGGTGCGTCGCGCTGCACAAACGGGCTGGAGCTGTTGTGCGCGCCATCGCGTGGTTGCGAATCGTCGACCGGCCGTGGCGTATAGCCGTTGGCGGGCCGGCTCTGCTGCGGCGGGCGGGCGCCGCCTTGGCGTGGCGCATTGCCGTTGCGGGCCCCGTTGCCGGTCCCGGTGCCACTTCGGCCGCCATTGCCATTGCCATTGCCGTTGGCATTTGTGTTGCGCTGGCCTTGAGCCGGCTTCGGCCTGGCCGAGCGGTCACCGCCGCGGGCGCCGTCAGCTGCCTTGTTGTCGCGGATGCGCTGCATCATTTCCTGCCGTGCCGCTTTGGCTGCGGCGGCCATCACTTCGCGACCAGGGGGCTTGCCCAGGCCGCCCCAAATCGTCTGCCGGCCCATGGCGATCGGCTCGGCACGCTCGCCGGGCTCGACGGCGAAACCCTCGATCAGCTGCGAGGGAATGCGTTGCTTGGTGAAGCGCTCGATCTCCTGCATGAAGCCTTCTTCGTCCAGGCACACCAGGCTGACGGCCGCGCCGTCATTGCCGGCCCGGCCGGTGCGGCCGATCCGGTGAACGTAATCTTCCGGCACGTTCGGGACTTCGTAGTTGACCACGTGCGGCAAGTCGTCGATGTCGATGCCGCGGGCGGCGATGTCGGTGGCGACCAGGGCACGGATGTCACCGCTCTTGAAACCGCCCAGCGCCTGGGTGCGCGCCGACTGGCTCTTGTTGCCGTGCAGCGCCATCGCGTTGATGCCGTTCTTGCACAGGAACTCGGCCACATTGTTGGCGCCGAACTTGGTGCGGGTGAACACCAGCACCTGGCTCCAGTTGTGCTCCTGGATGATGTGGGCCAGCAACTGCTTCTTCTTGGACCGGCTCACCGGGTGGGTGACCTGCGTGATGCGTTGAACGGTGGTGTTGCGGGGCGTGACCTGGATGCTTTGCGGATTGCGCAGCAGCCGGTCCGCCAGATCGCGGATTTCGTCGCTGAAAGTCGCCGAGAACAGCAGGCTCTGCTTTTCCTTCGGCATCAGCGCAAGAATCTTCTTCACGTCGGGCAGGAAGCCCATGTCGAGCATGCGGTCGGCCTCGTCCAGCACGAGCATCTCGACGGTGGATAGGTCCAACATGCCTTGCCCTTGCAGGTCGAGCAGGCGGCCGGGCGTGGCCACCAGGATGTCGACGCCCGCCTTGAGCTTGGCGATCTGCGGGTTCATGCCGACACCGCCGAAGATCACGGTGGATGTGAGCTGGAGATACTTGCCGTAGGTGCGGATGGACTCTTCCACCTGCGCGGCAAGTTCACGCGTGGGCGTGAGCACGAGGGCGGCGATCCCGTCTTTGCCGAACTTGTTGGTCTTGCTGTGACCCATGCTGAGTTTGTGCAGCATCGGCAGGGTGAAGGCGGCAGTCTTGCCGGTGCCGGTCTGGGCGCCGCCGAGGATGTCTTGCCCAGCCAGCACGGCGGGAATCGCCTGGGCCTGGATGGGTGTCGGAATCTCGTAGCCTTGCTCGCGCACGGCTTTGAGAATGGCGGGTGCCAGGTTCAATTCGTCAAAAGTCATTTAAGGGTGCGCCATCCGTGGCGCTTGGGAATCGGCCTGTACGGTGCATGGCACCGAGCCAGTCAAAGGCAGATGAGGTTCAGGGGTGGGAGCCGCCCGCTTGCGTTGAAGCCGGCTTGTCCCCAGCGAGACGCTGAGGTTGCGGGCAACTGGAGTCCGCAACAGGGGTATTGTCGCACGGTTTGCGCAAGCTCGCTCATCGTTGCGCCGGGGAGAACGGGTCGTCCGGCGGCCCGCCTTTACCAGTGCTTACAGCGTTCCGCATCCAAGGTTCAAGTCGAATCGAGAGTGAGCGCTGTCTCGCATTTGCCTCGCGCGGCGCAGCGGGGCGGAAAAACACTGGCGCACCCTCGCCCGCCGGACAGATAATTGCTTGGCCTTACAAAAGAAACATGGCCAGTCTGCTCAAGCATCGAATCGGCGTTTCCGATGACCGGACGCTCCTACAGCCGTCGCTGGCCGACTGCCTGGAAGCCATGCTGAAGCAGGCGGACACGCTGATCGGCGATGTGCTTAATGGTCTGCTCGCTGCCAGTTCGCCAACGGCTGCTCGCCGCATCGCCGCGTTCCAGCAAAGCGGTGTCAAAACCGCAATCCAGAACCTCAGTGCGAAGAAGCCCGAGGTGATTGCCAGCTTTCGCGCGGAACTGACCCGTCTGGTGTATCTGGGCGGCGGCAAGGAGCAGGTGCACGCCGAGGTGCTGCGCTTCGAAGACTTGCGGCTGTTCGAGGATGCCGAGCTGGACCAGAGCATCGAAGTGGCGCGCGCCCACCAGGAGGTGTCGCTGGCCGTGGACGACGTGCTGCCGGGCCTGGATGCGCTGGTGAGCACCCTGCTCGGTTGGCGCACCATTCAGCCGGGGCTCAATCCGCTGCGGCCGGACGTCTTTGTGCGGGCGCTGCAGTCCTGCCTTGCGGCGCAGGTGCCCGAGGCATCCACGCGCGAAGCGCTGATCGCGCCCGCTGCCGGCCTCTTGGGCGTGAACTTGCGCAGGCTCTATCGCGAGTTGTCGGACTGGCTGCGCTCGAGCGGCGTCGAAGCGGCAGTACCGCTGGGCGGCAGGGTGCAAAAAGGGGCTGGTTCCGGCGGTGTGCCGGCGGCCGACACCATGGCGAAAACGTTGCTGACGCTCGATCGCCTGCGCAACCTGCTGGCCGGCGATTTCGATGCGCATACCGCCCCGAGGGATTTCCTGCACACCATGCCGGCATCGATGGCGATGCTGCAGGAAATGAAGCAGGTCGATACGCTGGTTGAGCAGCTGGAGCAGCGGCCGAAAGCTGCTCCTTCCGCTGAGCCACAGGACTTGTTGGCGCAATCCGCGGTGGTTTCCGACGAAGTGTCGTTGCCGCGCCTGGGCCTGCAACTGGGCAAGGAAGTGGTGCGGCTGATGTTCGAGAACCTGGAGCACGACAAGCGGCTGCTGCCCGAGTTCAAGCGCCACCTCCAGGAGATCGAGCCGGCGGTGCGAAAGCTGGCCGAACAGGACTCGCGTTTTTTCAGTGACCGGACCCACCCGGCACGCCAGTTCCTGGACCGGATCACCCAGCGCAGCCTGGCGTTTTCCGAGCAGAACGATCCAGGTTGGCGGCGTTTTCTGGTGACCGTTGAAGACTCCGTGCGCTGGCTCGACGACAAGCCGGTCGATGCCGATACCTTCGGCGAACTGATGGACCACCTTCAGAACAAATGGACCGAGCACGACGAAGTGCTGCTCCAGCGCCGGGAAGAGGCTGCGCGGGCGTTGCTGCACGCGGAGCAACGCAACCTGCTGGCGCAGAAACTGGCCGCCGAGTTCGGTCAACGCCTGGAAGGGCTGGACGTCGCCGATTTTGTCGCCGACTTCCTGAAGAACTCCTGGGCCCAGGTGGTTGCCGAGGTTCAGCTCAGCTGCGTCGACGGCTCGGACGATCCGTACGGCTACCGCGCCATGGTCGATGACATGATCTGGAGCGTGCAGAAGAGCACGGCCACTCGGGGCCGGGCCAAGCGGCTGGTCCAGATGATTCCGGGGCTGCTGGCCAAGTTGCGCGAAGGCCTTGGGCGGATCGAGTACCCGCCGGAGCTCACAGCCCGCTTCTTCAACAACCTCATCACCATCCATCGCGCGGCGGTGCACGAAGGCCGGGATACCGTCAGCAGGGCCGCCGCCGATGCCATCGAGGCGCAGGAGTCCGTCTTCAGCGACAGCATGAGCCAAGTGGCGATCTGGCTGGACAAGCAGGAGGCGGTCGATTCAGGCTACCTCGACGAAGATGTCCTCTCCCCGGCGCACCCGGCCAGTGCCGAACCCGCGCTCGAGCACCCCGCGGGAGCCGCGCGGCCAGGAGGCCTGAGAACCGGCGCCTGGGTCGAGCTGCTGGTCAAGGACCAGTGGGTGCGGGCCCAACTCACCTGGGCCAGCCCGCAAGGCACGCTGTTCATGTTCACCTCGCTGGCGGGGTCGGCCCACTCGATGTCACGCCGCACACTCGACCGGCTCCGGGCGCGGGGTCACATCAAGGTCATCGCCGACCGCAACGTGGTGGACGAGGCGCTCGACCAGGTTGCCAGGGCAGCGCTGAAAAACAGCGTGGACAACACGCCCGATCCCACCTAGATTCCCGCTTGGCCCCGGCGGGTCGGGTGGGCACGCGATAATCCAAGGTTTGCACAGCAAGCTCTGAATAATCCATGGCCCAGTACGTTTACACGATGAATCGCGTCGGCAAGATCGTCCCGCCGAAGCGACATATCCTCAAAGACATCTCACTTTCGTTCTTTCCCGGCGCCAAGATCGGCATGCTGGGCCTGAACGGTTCCGGCAAGTCCACGCTGCTGCGCATCATGGCGGGCGTCGACAAGGAGTACGAGGGCGAAGCCACGCCGATGCCCGGCTTGCAGATCGGCTACCTGCCCCAGGAGCCGAAGCTCAACCCCGAACACACAGTGCGTGAGAGCATCGAGGAAGCCATGGGCGAAGTGTTCGCCGCCAAGGCCAAGCTCGAAGAAGTCTATGCCGCTTACGCCGAGCCCGACGCGGATTTCGATGTGCTCGCCGCCGAGCAGGCGCGGCTGGAAGCGATCATCGCCACTGCCGGCACCGACTCCGAGCATCAGCTCGAAATCGCCGCCGATGCCTTGCGGCTGCCGCCCTGGGAGGCCGTCGTCGGCGTGCTCTCCGGTGGTGAGAAGCGTCGCGTAGCCCTGTGCCGGCTGCTGCTTTCCAAGCCGGACATGCTGTTGCTGGACGAGCCCACCAATCACCTGGACGCCGAATCGGTGGAGTGGCTCGAAGTCTTTCTGACCCGCTTTCCCGGCACGGTCGTGGCCATCACCCACGACCGTTACTTCCTGGACAACGCGGCTGAATGGATTCTGGAACTCGATCGCGGCGTGGGCATTCCGTGGAAGGGCAACTACAGCACCTGGCTGGAGCAGAAGGAGGCCCGCCTGGAGGCGGAGCAGAAGTCCGAGGACGCGCACACCAGGGCCATGAAGAAGGAGCTGGAATGGGTGCGCCAGAACCCGAAGGCGCGTCAGGCCAAGAGCAAATCGCGGCTCGCGCGCTTCGAGGAACTGTCCGACTACGAATACCAGAAGCGCAACGAAACGCAGGAAATCTTCATCCCGGTGGCCGAGCGCCTGGGCAATGAAGTGATCGAGTTCAAGGGCGTCACCAAGTCGTTCGGCGACCGGGTGCTGATCGACAACCTGAGCTTCAAGGTGCCGGCCGGCGCGATTGTCGGCATCATCGGCCCGAACGGCGCGGGCAAGTCGACGCTGTTCAAGTTGGTGGCCGGCAAGGAACAAGCGGACAGCGGCGAAGTGAAGGTCGGCTCCACGGTCAAGATGGCATTCGTCGACCAGCACCGCGACGAACTGGAAAACCAGAAGACCGTCTGGGAAGACGTTTCGGGGGGCCTGGACATCCTCAACGTCGGCAAGTTCCAGATGGCCAGCCGCGCCTATTGCGGTCGCTTCAACTTCAACGGCGGCGATCAGCAAAAGCGCGTGGGCAGCTTGTCAGGCGGGGAGCGCGGGAGGCTGCACCTGGCCAAGACACTGATCGCGGGCGGCAATGTGCTGATGCTGGACGAACCCTCCAACGACCTCGACGTGGAAACGCTGCGCGCGCTGGAGGATGCGTTGCTCGAATTCGCCGGCAGCGTGATGGTGATCAGCCACGACCGCTGGTTCCTGGACCGCATTGCCACGCACATCCTGGCCGCCGAAGGCGACAGCCAGTGGACCTTCTTCGACGGCAACTACCAGGAGTACGAGGCCGACAAGCGCAAGCGCCTCGGCGAGGAAGGGGCCAAGCCGAAGCGGATGCGCTACAAGGCGCTTAAATAGCGCAACTGCGTTGCGTTTTTAAGTGCTCTCGATCCAGGCGGACCGCAAGCGGCCGCTGATCTCGCGCTTGCGCTGCGGTGAACCGAGTCAGCAACCTGTATCTGCACTTGCTCAGCAGGACTTCCCCTGTTCGGGACGGGCAAGTCCCTTTCATTCGTCATACGGCGAAATCGGCGGCCGCTTGCAATCGAAAGCTGCGATGTGTAGACTGCTACACAAGGAGTGCAACATGGCGACAAATCTTGCTTTAGATCCGTCCCTGCTTGATCGCGTCGTCGCTGTGAGCGGGGAGCCCACAAAGAGGGCGGCGGTAACGCTTGCCCTGAAGGAGTTCATTGCCCGGCGCGAGCAACGGCGTGTCTCCGAGCTGTTCGGAAAGCTGGAGTGGGACTCCGATTACGATTACAAGGCAGAGCGCTCAAGATCATGACGCTTCTGGTCGACACCAGCGTCTGGTCTTTGGCATTGCGCCGCGACGGCACAGTTGAAGCCAGGGAAGTCATTGCCCTGCGCGAAGCGCTCGATGGAGCAGACTCGGTCGTCACGACGGGCCTGGTTCTCCAGGAACTGTTGCAGGGATTCAGCGGCCCGAAGGCGAGGGAAGCAATCATCGAGCGATTCGGCGCACTACCATTGATTCAACCGGATCGCCAAGATCATGTCGCTGCCGCCGAGGTTCGAAACGCCTGCCGCAGAGGCGGTGTGCAAATTGGCGCCATTGACGCGCTCTTGGTTCAGCTATGCGGGCGTTATGAGATGACGCTGTTGTCATCAGACAAAGACTTTGCAAATGCTGCCCTTCATGTTCCCTTCAGACTATGGGGCAGCGCGTGAACCGCATCTTCTGGCGCGACGCGGCTTCGCGAATCGCCGTCGGCCGAAGTGATTCTTGACGTGACGTACGTATAAGCGTACGATTGCTCTCATCGGAGAACTCTCATGGCCAATCCTGTCACTGCTAGCGAAGCGCGCGCCAACCTGTACCGGCTGATCGACGAGACGAACGAGTCGCATCGGCCCGTGGTGATTGCGGGCAAGCGCAGTAGCGCAGTTCTCGTATCCGCCCAGGATTGGGATGCGATCCAGGAGACGCTGTATCTCCTCTGCGTGCCTGGCATGCGTGAATCGATCAAGAAGGGCATGGCTGAGCCTCTTGAGAAGAGCGCCAGAGAAATCAAGTGGTGAAGTGGCAGGTTGTCTATGCGAAACATGCGCTCAAGGACGCGAAAAAACTCTCGGCAGCAGGCCTGAAGGAGCAGTCGCAGGAGCTGCTGGATCTATTGGCGCGCGATCCGTTTCAGAACCCGCCTCCATTCGAGAAGCTTGTTGGCGACTTGGCGGGCGCATATTCCCGCCGTATCAAC
>JBKJHN010000015.1:0-13292 GCA_046599015.1 Ramlibacter sp. | reverse complement strand
GACCAGCGCGCGGCACTCATGCAGGGGCCGGGCGAGGGCGCGCATGGACAGGTTGATGGCGTGCCAGGCCGTCGCCGCCGGCTCGGTCAGGGCTGCTGCGATGTCAGACATGTCCTGTGGGATCGCCACCAGCGATGCCACGGGTATGCTCATATATTGGGCGTAGGCGCCCGGCCGCGACATGCCCACCATCGTCCGATTCGAGCAAAGGTTGTTCCTGCCCTGGGCGCAGTATTCGCACATGCCACAAGTGATCAGAGGATTGCCGGTGAAACGGGTGCCCGGTGCCGCATGGCTGTCTGTTGACTCGGCGATGGTCCCGACAAATTCATGTCCAAGCACCAGACCAGGCTGACGCCGCGGATCGTGGCCATGCCAGGCATGCATGTCCGATCCGCAGATGCCGACGGCGTCGATCTTGAGAATTGCCTCAGCCGGTGCGAGCCGGGGATAGGGAATGTCTTGCAGCGATACCTGCTTCGGCTGCGTGTACACCAGGGCTTGCATGGGAGATTTCCTGTTTCGAATCGGGCTACTTGGCAGAAAACCCGCCATCGACCATCAGTGTCTGGCCGGTCACGTAGTCGCTGGCATCGCTGGCCAGGAAGACGGTGATTCCGAAGAGGTCGGCGAGCTCGCCATTGCGGCTTTTGCAGGTCTGTGCCGCATTGCGGCTCGACATCTCCGGGTCATCGAACACTGCCGCGGTCAGCGGCGTCCGGAAGAAACCAGGCGCAATTGCATTGCAGTTGATGCCGTGAGGCGACCATTCCTGGGCAATGGCGCGCGTGAGTTGCACGATGCCGCCCTTGGCCGCGCCATAAGGTGCGCTGTTGTTGAAAGCCCGAAAGCTCTGGAGCGACGCGATGTTGATGATGCGTCCCCAGCCTCGGCGCTTCATCCCCGGAGCGAGCGCCTGGGTCACGAAAAAAGGAGCAGACAAGTGCAAGCCGATCTGCATGGACCAGCTTTCCGGCGTGACTTCCCCGAATGGCTGTCGCAGATTGACGCCCGCTGCGTTGACCACGATGTCCACGCCGCCTATCTCGGCCTCCACACGCAGAGCCGCACTGCGGGCAGCCTCAGGCAACGACAGGTCCGCCGCCACCGAGCCCGCAACGATATCCTCGGCCCGGAGCTGCGCAACCGCGGCGTCGAGCTCGGCTTGACGCCGGGCAACCAGCCACACGCTTGCGCCCGCGCCACCCAGCGCACGTGCCATGGCTTGGCCGATGCCTGAGTTGCCGCCGGTGACCAGGGCACGCCGTCCGGTGAGATCGAACAGCGCGCTGATCGTCGTGCTGCTGGCAAGGGCTGCTGTCATGGTCAGCCGCAGGCCCGCAAAGCCTCGCCAATCGCCGCTACGATGCCGTCGCAATCGGCCTTGGACAGCGACAGCGGAATACGCAGGTCGCACAAGGACGCCATCACGCGCGCGGCATGGGGCAGCGTTTGTTGCCGATCCGCATAGTGCCAATGGCTCCATGCACTGGTAAAGCCAAGCGGCTCAGCGGCACCGAACCATTTGACGTTGACGCCCAATGCCCCCGCACCTTCGATGAAGCGCGCGATTTGCTCCTTTGCAAGACCTGGCAGCAGGAACTGGATGGAGCTCTGCACATACTGCTCCTGGGCTGGCCGGTGTGGCAGGCGCACTCCCGGAAGCCGGGCCAGGCCTGCTGCCAGCCAGTCGTGACGCTCGTTCCACCGACGCGCGCGATCTGCCAACACGCCGCCCAATTGCGGGCGCACGATGGCGGCAACCAGATTGCTCATGCGAAGGCTGAAGTTTGGCGTCGTGTACTTCAAGCGGTCGAATACCTCGTCGGAGGGGCGCACCGAATGGGCCCGCCAATGCATGTAGCTGCCGCTGAAGAGAATCGCCCGCGCCGCGACGTCCTCGTCGTCGGTCACCAGCAGCCCGCCTTCGCCGCCGTTCGCATGCTTATAGCTTTGCACGCTGAAGCAGCCCACGCGGCCCCAGGTGCCGGTGGCGCGACCGGACCACCCCGCACCCATCGTGTGGGCGCAGTCTTCCACCACGTCAATGCCGTAGCGCCTGCAAATCGCCGTGAGGCGCTCCATGTCGCAGATGTGGCCGCGCATGTGGGACAACAGCAGCACCCGCGCAGTTCCAGCTGCGGCCTTGCGCTCGAGATCGTCCAGATCGATCGTCAGGTCATCGGTCACGTCCACCAGCACCAGCTTGGCGCCGGCGTGTTCCACGGCTCCGGGCACAGGTGCAAGGGTGAAGCAGTTGGACAGAACCGTATCGCCGGGCTTTACATCCAAAGCCTTGAGGGCCACGAACATCGTCGAGCCGCACGAGTTCATCCCCACGCAGTAGCGCACGCCGAGCTCTCGCGCAAATTCGGCCTCCAGTTGGGCGGCCTCCGCCGGCGCCGATCCGGCCTCCCCGTACCGGTGAAGTTTGCCGCTGGCCATGAGTGCCAGCGCGGCCCGCACTCCCTCGGCGGGAATGGGCTCCTGCGCCGTCAAGTCCAGAGGTTGTTGCGCGAACAATCTTCAGCCTCCGTGGCCGCCCAGCGTGCCGAGATCGAAGCGCTCACCGGGGTAGTACTTGTGCAGACGAATGTCTCCCGTACGTGCATGGCCCTCCATCCCTTCCAGGCGTGAGATGCGCGCGGCCACCTGGCCGACCTCTCGCGATGCGCTGCGGTCCAGCCGTTGCCACGTGACCGTCTTGATGAACTTGCCCACCGACAGTCCGCCCGAATACCGGGCCGCTCCTTTGGTCGGCAGGATGTGGTTGGGGCCGGAGC
This sequence comes from Ramlibacter sp., assembly GCA_046599015.1. GTDB lineage: Bacteria > Pseudomonadota > Gammaproteobacteria > Burkholderiales > Burkholderiaceae_C > Ramlibacter. The sequence goes on along the minus strand of JBKJHN010000015.1, from coordinate 10,509 downwards.
ACTTGTCTCCATAAGCCACGGTAGTCTCCTCGCCCAGGAACAGTGAGCCGTAGTTCTTCAGGCGAGCGAGCCACCAATCGAGGTCGGCCGCCATCACCTGGAGGTGCTCGCTGGCGTAGCGATCGCTCACTTGTGCAGCTTCCTCGCGGCTCTCGCAGAGCACGACCTCGCCATAGTCGCGCCACGCTGCCCCCGCCGCGTTGCGGGCCAGCTCTGGCAGTGCGGCGATCGTTGCGGGCATCCGGCGGATCACCTCTTCTCCCAGGGTTCGGGACAGGGTGATCAGCCACACCGGCGAGTCGGGGCCGTGCTCGGCCTGACCCACCAGGTCCGCGGCCACGATGGCGGGATCGGCGCTCTCGTCGGCAATGATCGCGGACTCGGTCGGGCCCGCAATGACATCGATGCCGACCCGTCCGAAGAGCATGCGCTTGGCCTCCGCGACGAAGCGATTGCCGGGGCCCACGATGATGTCCGCGGCATGCCCTGTGAAAAGCCCGTACGCCAGCGTCGCCACCGCTTGCACACCGCCCAGCGCCAGCACGTGGTCCGCGCCGCAAACATGCATGGCGTACAGGATCGCCGGGTTCACGCCATGGTCCTTGTGCGCGGGCGACGTTGCGATGATGTTCTGCACGCCCGCCACCCTGGCCGTGCCAACGCTCATGATGGCGCTGGCCGCATGAGCGTAGCGGCCGCCCGGGACATAACAGCCCGCCGTGTTGCAGGGAATCAGCTTCTGGCCGGCTATCAGGCCCGGCAGGAATTCGGCCTGAAATTCGGTAAGCGATTCACGTTGGCGCCGGGCGAAGTCCGACACGCGCTCCCGGGCGAACGCGATGTCGTGCTTCACGCCGTCTGACAACGCACGCCCTGCTTTCGCGAAGGCGTCCGCGCCGAGAACGATGTCGCCCGAGTAGCCGTCGAGGTCGCGGGCGTAGCGGCGCACCGCCTCCTCGCCTTCTTTCTCGATGGCCGCGAGCATGCCGCGTACGGTGTCGGCTGTCGCGTCATCGATAGCCTGGACGGGTGGGTCGGCTTTCTTGAGGTAATGGATGGTCATGGACTCTTGAAGAGCGGGAGGAATCGGTGGCAACGATCAATTGCTGCGGTTGGCGAACGCCTTGAGCTGGGGGTCGCGATCGATCAGCTTCAAGTATTCGTCGGTGACATAGGTGCGCGGCTCCGGGAGCGCTTCGTCAGCACGCAGCGAACCGACGTCTTTCATGAAAGCGGCAATGGTGTTCATCGTCGTGTCGGCCCGCGATGGCTGCGCGCCGCGGTTGAAAAGCGCCATCTGGCCCGCCAGGTCGAAGGTTGGGCGCGTGTCGAACTCCTTGTTCATCGCCGCATCGGAAATCACCACGCCACCCGCGTCATAGTGCTTCTTCATGGCCGCCAGCGCTTCCGGCCGATTGGCCGAAAGCCAGCGCTGTGCGCGCAGGTACACCGCCAGGAACTTCGCAACGGTCTGGGGATTTTCCTTGGCCCAATCAGCGCGCACCACGAGATTGCCGGGGACCATCACCCCAGCGTCCTTGCCGGAGCACAGCAGCCGCGCGCCCGCCTTTTCCTCGGCCGTGTAGGTATTGGGTGCCCACAGCCCGCCCACATCGGCGCTGCCCGAGCTCATCGCAGCGATGATTTCAGCCTGACCCATCGACCGGACGGTCACGTCGCCCTTGTTCAGTCCAAACTTGGTCATGCAGGACCGGGCGGCGAGGTCGACGGTCGAGTTCCCTGTGAGGAACACGGTTCCTCCTTTCAGCTGCGCGGCGGGTGCCTTGATGATGGCATCGGCGTTGGGGCCCCGCACGTACAAGGCGTTCGTGGCCGACTGGTCATCAGAGAAGGCCACCGTGTGCAAGCCGAATCGCACGGCACCCAGCACAGCCGGCACCGAGCCGGTGTAGCCCACGTCCCAACTCTTGCTGGCCGCGATCTGGGGCGCTCCGGCAGGGAAGTTGATCACGGTGACTTTCAGCCCGGCCTCTTTCCACCAGCCCTTGGCATCGGCGACGGCAAAAGGCACCGAACCCAGCAACGCGGGCTGCGAGCTGATGCGCACTTCCTTGAGCTCCTGTGCATTGGCGGGGCCTGCGAGGCTGGCGAGCGCAGCCAGCGAAGCGATGGAAAGGGCGAATAATCTGCGGGTGCTTGTCATGAGAGTCTCCTGGTGATAACGGGGTCAACGGGTGGGTAGCGTTTCAGTGGTCGCCCGGGTCGTGCTGCTCGCGCAGCAGTCGCCAGATCTGGGTGCGCAGGTGAACAAAGGATTCGAGGTCCATCACGTCTTCGATCCGCTCGTAGTTCTGCCAGCCTTCGGCTTCACGTACCGGCGCCACGTCGATGGTCTGCTTGATGCGTCCCGGGCGCCGGGTCATCACGATCACCCGGTCGGCCAGGTAGACGGCTTCGTCCACGGCGTGCGTAATGAACATCACGGTGCGCGGATTGGCGCGTCCGACGCGCAGCAACTCTTCCTGCATCACGGTGCGGGTCTGCGCGTCAAGCGCGCCGAATGGCTCGTCCATCAGCAAGACGTCGGGTTCGAGCACATAGGCGCGCGCGATCGCCACACGTTGCTGCATGCCGCCGGACAGCTGGTGCGGGTAGGCTGATTCATAGCCTTGCAGGCCCATCAGCTCGAGGCTGCTGGCGATTCGGTCGCGTGCGTCGCTGCGTGACACACCGAGCGAGCGCAGCCCGAACAAGACGTTGTCGTGCACGGTTTTCCAGGGAAAGAGGGCGAATTGCTGGAAGACGACAGCACGGTCCGGTCCGGGCGCGCGGACCTCCTTGCCGCCCACCCGGACGCTTCCCGCGCTGGGAAACTCAAGGCCCGCGGCCATCCGCAGGCAGGTGGTCTTGCCGCATCCGGACGGCCCGACAACAGCCACAAACTCCTTGTCGCGGACAGTGAAACTGACGTTGTCCAGCGCAAGGAAATCTTTTCCGTCGCGCCGGAAGTTGCGTGAGACCGAGTCGAGAACGATGTCGCCCATTTGTTTGTGTCCTACTGGCCGCCGGCCACAAGAATGTCGAACATGCTTTGGCCTCTCACAACCCACGTCGGTGGTTGACCCAGGCCTCGACACCGCGAAGCGCCACGTCGACCAGCAGCCCGAACACACCGACCGCAATCATCCCGACCATGACAATCGAGGTGTCCAGCGCACCCTGGGCGCGAACCATCATCAGCCCGATGCCGCTGTTCGCCGCTATGAGTTCCGCGCCGATAAGAGACTGCCAGCCCGCACCCGCGCTCACTCGCAGCCCTGCGATGATGGACGGCAGCGATGCCGGCAGCAGCACTTCGTAGACCATGCGCGGCCCGGACGCGCCCATCACCTGGGCGGCTTCGATGTATTTGCGCTCGACGTGGCGCGCGCCACGGTAGGCGTTGATGAGGCACGGCGGAAACGCGCCGGCGAAGATGATCATGGTGGGGCCGCCAATGCCGGTACCGAACCACAGCGCGGCGAACGGAACCCACGCAATCGGGGCGATAAACCGCAGGCTGTCGAAAAGCGGTGTCATCACGTTGTCCAGCCACCGGTACCAACCCATCAGCAGGCCAAGCGGAACGCCGACCGCCGCGGCAAGGAGAAAGCCCCGCACGTAGCGCTCGATGCTGGCGGCCAGGTGGCCCTGCAGGGTTTGCCCGGAAAACGGCTCGGCGAGGAGCCGCACTCCGCGTTGCAGGACGTCCCAGGGCTGCGGCAGGAATCTGCTCGGCGCCAGTTCCACCCAGGCGGCAAAAGACCAAAGGCCGAAGAAAAAGGCCAGACCCGCCAGGGACATCCAGGCGAGCTGGGAATGGGTGAGTTTGTTGTCCATGGCGCCGTTCAGCGGTGCGTGCGCCAAGGCATCGAACGGTGTTCTACAAGATCAAGAACCGCTGTCAGGGCGAAACCGACCACAGCGATCGCCACCATCCCCACCAGAATCATGGCGGGATAGATGTCGAGCCCCGCCTGATAGAGCACCTTGCCGACTCCCAGCAGCGCCCCCAGAAGTTCGGCGGCGACCAGTGCCGTGAGGCACCCCTGCAGCGCCAGACGCAGTCCTGTGAAGATGGAGGGAAGGGCGCCCGGAATAATCACCCCGATCACCAGGGCGATCCCGCGGATGCCAAGCATGCGGCTCGCTTCGATGATCGGCCGGTCGATGTTCCGCACGCCCGTGTAGCTGTTGATGACCGCCGGCACGAATGCGGCAAACCACAGGATCATCACTTTGGCGGCATCGCCAAGACCCAGCCAGACAATCGCGAGAGGTATCCAGGCGAGGGCGGGAATCGGGCGGATCAGCAAAAAGATGGGGTTGACGATGGCTTCGGCACGCCTGCTCCAACCCATCCACAGGCCCAGCGGCACGCCGACGGCGACGGCCGCGAAGAAGCCCATCAGGATCAGCTTCACGCTTTGCAGCACATGCTGATGCAGCCGGCCGTCTCCGAATCCTTCGCCCCACAAGAGTTGGCGGGCGGCGGCCCCGAATTGTTCCGGGGTCGGAAAGATCTGAGGGTCGATCCATCGTGCCTTGGAGCCGACGAACCACAGGCCCAGCACGACCGCGACCGTGGCGGCGCCGGTCAATCGTCTTGTGTTGTCGCCTGTGCTCATTGCGATGAAGAGTACAGTCGGGCAGCCGGGCTCGCATATAGCCAGAAACGCAGATTCAATAGCGCCAGATGAACAAATTTCCAGCGGACACAGGGTCAATACCTACGAGGGGCGTTCCCCAGTGCTACTCGATCTTGATGTTCGCGCGACGAACGATCTCGCCATACATCTTTGAATGGTTCACCAGAAGTTCCTTGGTTTGTGCCGGCGTAGGGACCGCCCTTTCGTATCCCAAAGTTCGGAGGAACTCAATGAAATCCGGCTCTGCCGTCACTTGCTTGACCACGTCGTAAATGCGATTGACGGTTGCTGCGGGGGTTCCGGTCTTGACCGCCAGCACATGTTGGCCGTCGACGAGAAGGCCTCCCTTGTTTTCGGCGGGAGAGACCGGAACATCGGGAAGATCGGCGAGCGGGCTCTGTTGCAGCAGCGAGAGTGCTTTCACCTTGCGATCCTTGACGAATGGCAAGGAAGAACCGATGACGTCGACATGCGCCGTCGTGACTCCGCCTATCAGGTCGATCATGGCGGGCGGCGAACCCCGATAAGGCACGACCGCGAAATCCAGTTGGTTATTTTTCGCCCAGTTGACAAGCGCCAAGTGGGCTATGCCGCCGATCGAATTCACACTGATGTTGACCTTGCCCGGGTTTGCTTTTATGAATTGAACAAATTCCTGGAGGTCTTTTTCGGGCCTGTCGGCCTTGACGACGAGCCAATGAGGCAAGGTATTCACCAGCGTGATCGGCGTAAATTCCTTTTCGGGGTCGATCGGCAAACGACTGCTGACGTGCTTCATTACGGTGATCGTGCTCGAGCCGGTAAAGAACAGCTTGACTCCATCGGGAGGAGAGTTGACGACCGACTGGGCCGCCACGATCGACCCGCCTCCCGTCACGTTTTCCACCGTCACCGTCTGTTTGGTCGCAGTCTCAATTCTCTTCGCCAGATTTCTCGCCACGGCGTCTCCGGAGCCTCCCGGGGAATACGGGAAGATGATTCGCACCGGCTTGGATGGCCAGTCTTGCGCAAACGCGGACGACTCTCCAAGAAAGAGCAGTGCAACGAGAACTGCGCGGCAGGCATTGTGAATCTGGATCATGCTGTCCTCTGGTGGTTCGGTTGGTGCTTGCGGATGACTGGGGTGATTTGATGGTACGTTCGCGCATCGGTTGATCGAGGTCTCAATGGCCTGCGTCTCGTAGCACGTGACCTGCGTTGCTGTCCGTGCGCTGCCCGTCCTTCATCGCCAGTTCACCATTGACAAGCACATGCACGATGCCGCCGGGGTATTGGCGCGGCTGACGGGCGGTAAACCGGCTTTCGATCAGATCGGGCGCGAACACCGTGATATCAGCCCAGTAGCCAGGACGCAGGCAGCCACGCTGCTTCAGGCCTACCCGCGAAGCGGGCAAGGATGTAATGCGCCGAATCGCTTCATGTAATGGCAACACCCGGCGATCCCGCACGTAATATTGCAGGAAGCGAGCTGCCCAGCCGTAACCGCTCAGCGAGAACAGGTCGTCTTTCAGGACGCCATACGGTGCGAGCGCGGCCGTGTCTGAAATCACCGCGCACTGGGGGTCGCGCATCGCCATTTCAATGTCGCGATCGGTGAAGCTGCGAGTCGCCCACATCATGCGCGGCGCGTCCCCCCCTTCCTCGATCAGCATGTCCATCAGTGCGTCATAGGGATCAACCCCACGCATCTTGCCGATCTCGGCGAAAGTCGCGCCCACCAGAGCAGCGTTCGTTTTGGCCGTCAGCAGGATGATTTCATCCCACTTTCCAGCCGCCACCAGCAACAGCATGGGTGCCGGATTGACCTTGATGCGCTCTCGCATCGCTGGATCGCGCAGCCGTTGCTGTGTCGCTTCAGTACCGCCCTCGCGGGCCCATGTGGGCAGGATGGAGATGACCGTGGTGTTGTTCCAGTCATGCGGTATGACGTCCATCGCCACATCGACGCCATGCCGGCGAGCCGTTTCGATCATCTCCAGCGTGTGCTCCATCGCAAAATCGGGCGCGCCGAACTTCGTCTGGATGTGCGAGATCTGCAACCTGGCGCCGGATTGCCGGGCGGTGGAGAGCGCTTCACCGAATCCGAGGTCGTAGTACCGATCACGGTTTCGGACATGCGTTGCGTAGAGCTTTCCGCGCGCAGCCGTCGCCTCGCACAGAGGCAACAGGTGATGGGGAGAGGCCAGGAGGCCTGGCCAGTACTCCAGTCCGCTGGAAAAGCCGGCGGCGCCTTCGTCCAACGAGTCCTCGACCAGCCTCTTCATGCGGGCGATGTCTTCTGGCTCGCCAGCCTGCAGGGCATCGCCCAGCACTGCCCTGTGCACCGCACCGTGGCCGACCAAGGCGGCGACGTTGACGCCCAGAGACGTTGCCTCCAGCACGTCGAGGTATTCCCCGAACGTTCGCCAGCGCTTTCTCGCTGTATCTCCCAACGCATAGCCCAGTGTCAAGCGTGAGTCCTCATCCGCATGGCGCAGTGGCGCGCAGCTGATTCCGCATTGGCCGACAACCTCGGTCGTCACGCCCTGGTGCACCTGGCTCTCGGCCCGTCCATTCACAACCAAGGTGAAGTCGGAGTGAGTGTGCAAATCAATGAACCCGGGCGAAATGGCCAAGCCTTGGACGTCCAATCGTTGTGCCGCCTGCGCGCCGCCGAGGTCACCGATTGCCGTTACATTGCCGCCTTGGATGCCGATGTCGGCTCGATAAGCCTCACTCCCTGTACCGTCGTAAACGGTGCCGTTGCTGAGTATGGTTTCAAACATGCGTCGCCTGGGCTCATTGCGATAAAGAGTACAGTCGGGCGGGCGAACTCGATATAGCCAGAAAAGCAGATTCAATAGCGCCAGATGAACGATTCTCCAGCGGACGCAGGGTCAATACCTAGGAAGGGACGAACGCCTGGGCGCAACGCCTCGCCCATGTGGAGCCGGCTCTTCAAGCGATTTGGACAAGGCCGCAGCTTGCAGGCACGAATCCGTGACATGCTGGCCCAGGCGGTCGAAGAAGGGCTGGTCGCGCCGGGCGCGCCGCTGCCGTCGACGCGCGCGTTGGCGCTTCAACTCGGCGTGTCGCGGTTGACGGTCACACTGGCGCTGCAAAACCTCTGCGAGAGCGGCCTCGTCCAGTCCCATCCGCGCAGCGGGCACCGCGTCAGCGTCGATGCGCTGAGAGGGCATGCCAAGCGGGCTCCCCCACCATTGGACCCAGCGGTTCGCCGCGGCCCTGATTGGGAGCAACGACTGAAACTGCGTCCGTCCGAGCAGCGCAATATCGCCAAGCCATCGCACTGGCAGGAACTGCCTTACCCGTTTATCTACGGTCAGTTCGATGCGTCGTTGTTTCCTCTGGCGCAATGGCGCGAATGCGCGATGGAATCGATGCACGTGGGTGCCATACGCAGCTGGGCGCCTGACCACATCGACCGCGACCATGAGCCGCTTCTCGAGCAGATCCAGCAGCGGCTGCTGCCCGCGCGCGGAATCTGGGCGCAGCGCGACGAGATATTGGTTACCGCGGGAGCGCAGCAGGCCATGTTCCTGCTGTCTCAACTGCTGGTCGGCCCCCGCACCGTCGTGGGGATCGAGAACCCCGGTTATCCGGATGCCCGCAACAACCTTCTGTTGCGCAGTGCTGCGGTGCGGCCTCTGCCAGTGGACAACGAGGGACTGATCGTGGGCCCCGGCCTGGCGCACTGCCGCTACATCTACGTGACGCCCAGCCACCAATGCCCGACGACAGTCACGATGTCGCTGGCCCGACGGCAAAAACTGCTTGACTACGCCGAACGGAACCGGGTGGTGCTGATCGAGGACGACCACGAGAGCGAACTCAATTTTCTCGGTCAACCCAGCCCGGCGCTCAAGAGCATGGACCGGGCCGGCAGCGTGATCTACGTCGGTAGCTTGTCCAAGACGTTGGCCCACGGGCTGCGGCTCGGATACCTGGTCGCACCGGCTCGCTTGATGCTGGAGCTGCGCGCCATGCGACGGCTCATGCTTCGCCACCCACCCACGAACAACGAGCACACCGCGGCTTTGTTCATCGCGCACGGCTTTCATGAAGCGTTCGTGCGCAAACTCAACACTGCCTATCAGGAGCGGGCAGTCAGTCTTTTGCGGGCACTGTGGCGCCATCTTCCGGCGGCACGGGCCCGCAAGGCCCAAGGTGGTTCCGCCCTCTGGGTGGAGATGCCCGAAGGTACGAACACCCGCGCTCTTGCGGAGCGGGCCCTTGCCAAGGGCATTGTGATCGAGCCGGGAGATGTCTTCTTTCACACCCCCCGTCCACCGACGCGCTACATGCGCCTCGGCTATTCATCCATTGCGGCGGACCAAATCGATGCGGGGGTCAGCCGCCTGGCATCTCTGGCTGGGAGCTGATCAGCCGTGCGGCTTGCCGCCCAGCGTCGGGTCGGCGCTGCCCAGGAAGAACTTGAGCGCCAGGCGCTGCACTACATTGCCGTAGGGCGGGTAGAACAGGTCGATCGGAAAGAAGCGTTGACGCTTGAAGACGGTCTTGGCGTGCGACAGCTCCCTGAAACCTTCTTCCCCATGGTAGGTGCCCATGCCGGAGTTGCCCACGCCGCCGAAGGGCGCGTCGTGATTGACGACGTGCCAGCCCCAGTCGTTGATGGTCACGCCGCCCGAGTGCGTGCGGCGCAGCAGGTCGGCCCGTTCGGCGCTGTCATGGCTGAAGCAGTACAGCGCCAACGGATGCGGCCTGGCATTGATGAACGCAATCGCGTCTTCCACCTTGTCATAGGGCACCACCGGCAGGATCGGGCCGAACAGCTCCTCTTTCATCACGGCCATGTCGGGCGTCAGGTTGGTGATGATGTGCAGTGGCAACTGGCGGCCCGGCCCTGCCGGCACGTCGGCACAGGCGACGACGCTGGCGCCCTTGGCGCGGGCATCGGCCAGCAGGCGCAGCATGCGCTGGTGGTGGCGGTCGTGCACAACGGCGGTGTAGTTGGCGTTGCCTTCGGTTTGGCCACCGTAAAAGCGCTCAAAGCTCGCCTTGACGCCGGCCACGAACGCATCGACCCCTTCCCGTGGCACCAAGGCGTAGTCGGGCGACACACAAATCTGGCCGCAGTTGGTGGCCTTGCCGTGGGTGATGCGCGTGGCCGCGTCGGTCAAAGAATAGTTTCGCGTCACCAGCGCGGGTGACTTTCCGCCCAGTTCCAGCGTCACCGGCGTCAAATTCTCCGCTGCGGTACGCATGACGATTTTGCCCACGGCGGGCGAGCCGGTGAAGACGATGTGGTTGAACGGCAGCGAGGTGAAGACGTTGGGGTCCTGCAGCTCCTCGCCCACCACCGCGACCTGGTTTTCGTCAAAGATTTCGGCCAGCAATATCTTGAGCACGGCGTTGGTGGCAGGTGTGACCTCCGACATTTTCACCATCACCCGGTTGCCCGCGGCCAGCGCGGCGGTCAAGGGGCCCAGCGCAAGGTAGATGGGGAAGTTCCACGGCACGATCACACCCACCACACCCTTGGGCTGGTAGGTTACTTTCACGCTGTTGGTGAGGAACAGCAGCTCGGTGGAGCGTCGGCTGCTTTTCATCCAGCGCCCCAGGCTCGAGATCGCGTGATTGATCTCCATCATCGAACCGAGCAGGTCCAGCATCTTCGACTCGGCAGGCGCGCGGTAGCCAAAGTCCTCACTCATCGCGTCAGCCAGCCGGTCCTGGTAACGCCCGATCTGGCGCTTCAGTGCTTTGAGCTGCTTGCGCCGTTCGGCTGCCTCAGGAAACGGGTGCTGCTCGAATGCGGCGCGCTGCGCTGCGAACAACCGCGCGACTCGTTCCTCGGCTGCAGTGCCCAGGCGCTGCAGCTCTGTGATGTCATTCATGC
>JBKJHN010000180.1:0-8535 GCA_046599015.1 Ramlibacter sp. | reverse complement strand
GCCTGCGGCTCGACATGGCTGGGCGCGCCATCAGCGTGGACGATCAATGCCGCACCTCGATGCGCGACGTCTGGGCGATCGGCGATGTCACTGGCGAGCCGATGCTGGCGCATCGCGGCATGGCGCAGGGCGAGATGGTCGCCGAGATCATTGCCGGAAAGCGCCGCCGCTTCGCCCCGGCCGCGATCCCCGCGGTCTGCTTCACCGACCCCGAGGTGGTGGTGGCCGGCTTGTCGCCGGGTCAGGCCGAAGAGGCCGGAATCGAGTGCGTGACTTCGGCCTTTCCGTTCACTGCCAATGGGCGGGCCATGAGCCTGGAATCCACTGACGGCTTCGTGCGAGTGACGGCGCGGCGCGACAACCACTTGATCGTCGGCTGGCAGGCCGTCGGCCGTTCGGTATCAGAGTTGAGCACAGCGTTCGCGCAGTCGCTGGAGATGGGGGCGCGGCTCGAAGACGTCGGCGGCACGATTCATGCGCATCCCACGTTGGGAGAGGCCGTGCAGGAAGCGGCATTGCGCGCGCTGGGGCATGCGCTGCATGTGTGACTCTTGCTCCCTCTCCCTTTGGGAGAGGGTGGGGTGAGGGCACTGATACGCCACGGCTCAGACACGCCCAAGGGGGTGGGCGTCACCCTTCCCGCACAAAGGAAAGTGACTCGTACAGCATCCGGGCGGGCTCGTTCTGGAGAGTGACGACTAGCCTGAGTTCGTCCTCGCCGTCCTGTTGCAGCAGGTACATTGACCTTTGCAGAGTTGCGCGCGCCAGCCCTTGCCGCGCATAGCCGGGGTCTGTCATTGTGAAGGCCACGAACGGACGACCTTGCCATCGCGTGATCAGCGTTGCGCAGACCAGGCGATCTGCCTTCTCTGTGATGCCTCTAACCGTTAGAGCTAATGGGCGAGGGCTTAGGCCTCCCTCGCCGTCGCAGGAAGGGACGGCTCCTCCTCACCGTCGTAATAGTCGGTGGCTGAACTCAGCTTTGTGAAGTGCCAGACACCCTTGCCGAATGCTCCGGATACGGCCCCGATCTTGCCCGAGTCGGGGTAAAGCACAACGTCAGCGGTCGTGTTGCCCGAGACAACCAGGTACTTGAGGTTCGTGGTCGAGGAGTTGATGATCTGGTGCGCTGTGCCGCACGGCGAGGCGATGACATCCCCGGCCCTGATCGGCCCTTCCCCACCTTCGTGCCGCAGCGTTCCTGTTCCTTCAAGCACGATGCACAGTTCCTCGATCAACGAGTGGGCGTGGTACGGAAAGGCAGTCTTCCCAGGCGGTACGACATAGATGCTACAACCAAGGTCTTTCAGGCCGATCTTCGGTCCAAGGCGTGCGCTCTCGTAAACAAACTTGGACCCGTTGCCGCCCGGCACGGTCACGACTGAATCAATGTTGACCATTGGGGATGTCTCAGCCATGTTTCTTCCGATCAAGTTTTGTACCAGATACCCAGGGATTGGATCTCGGCTGGCGATGTACTCACCAACGCTCCTGCCTTCCGCGAGTTCCGCATAGCTCGCCGATCCGCGGAACGATCAATGGCACTCTGATCGTTCATGAGGTCTGACGTCGCGTCCGAAAACATGTACAATATCCCGTACATTCAAATCGGTACACACGCCATGGATGCCATCACCTACACCTCCGCTCGAGCCAACCTGGCCAAGACAATGGACCGGGTATGCGATGACCACGAACCTTTGATCATCACGCGCAGCGGTGAACAGTCGGTGGTCATGCTTTCCCTGGACGACTTCAAGGCCCTTGAAGAAACAGCATACCTGCTGCGCAGCCCAACGAACGCACGGCGCCTGCTTGCGGCCATGCAGGAACTGGAAGCGGGCAAAGGCAAGGTGCGGAAGCTCGTCAAGTGAAACTGGTCTTCGCCGAACAAGCCTGGGAAGACTACCTGTACTGGCAACAGCATGACAAGCGCATGGTGAAGCGCATCAACGAGTTGATTGAGAACATCACGCGCGAGCCGTTCACTGGAATCGGAAAGCCAGAGCCGCTGAAACATGCCTTGGCCGGATATTGGTCTCGCCGGATCACCGACGAGCACCGCATGGTCTACAAGCCCGAGCGAGACGGGCTGCTGATCGCGCAACTTCGCTATCACTACTAGCACTATAACGTTCGAGCTGAGCGGCGCGCGAAGGCGGGCGCCCCTCCGTGTCTACGGCAGCCATGATGACTTGGCCGCAGACGGCTCCGCTGGAGAAGTTCAGCTTTGGATTGGCCGGAAACCTTGCGGAGGCTTGGCCCACGCGCACTGAGAACTCGCAGAGTCCGAGATCCTTGACCCACGGCGCGAAGACGTACTGATAGACCTCAACGACCGTGTCGTTCGTGACCGGGCATATCTTGGTGGGGTCGATGACGCGCTCCTTTTTTGAGGCCAAACGGTCGAGCTAGGCGACCGCTACGGCGGGGCGGCTTGCCCGTGCGGCCGATCATGAACCAAGACCGTCGCGCGGGCAAGATGCCCTGCCGTAGCGGGGCGCCGCTTGAGCGAGGGGTTAGGCCTCACTGTGGAAGCAGTGTGGGGTCCGCTCTGTTCATCCCACTCGGTTGGTCACGATAGCGGTTGCATGCAAGGCATGCTGGCCATCGGAGCCCCAGAGATTGGCCTCAAGGAACACCAAGTTCTTGCCGGCCTTGACGACCCAGGCTTCGCCGTCGCAAACGCCGATCTTGGCCGGCCCGACAAAGCGACTGTGAATCTCGACCGTTGGACACCACTGACGGGTCTTCGGGTACGCCGCGACGGAAATCAGAACGTCAATGAGCTCGACAGCGAAGCCCCCAGCGATGTTCCCGAAGTGGTTCTCGAACGCGCGCTGCTCGGCGAAGCGGAGCTTCACGTAGCCACGCTCAAGGTCTGCGTCGATCACCTCGTTCCGCACCAGTGCGGAGCATGGCGGGAGAGTTTGCTCGGAGAGCAAAGCAGCGAGGGCGGCTGCGTCATTCATGCGTAGTGCTTGGGCGATGGCCGCGCGGTCCGGTTGGTGTGAGGTCTTGGAGATGACCGGCCCGCAACACGTGCCGCGAAGCGGCAGCTTTGAGTTGCGCGTCCGTGTCGATTGGCCTGTTATGCCTCATCTTCGCTCAATGCTTGCCAGCGACCGCTAGAAGTGCTTTCGCATTGGTGCGTGCGATCGTCAGCAAAGTGCGCGCGGCGCCGCTCGGTTCTTTCCGCCCTTGCTCCCACCCCTGAAGCGTGCGAACTGACACTCCCAGTAAATCCGCGAACTGAGACTGCGACAGACCTGTGCGTTCGCGCGCTGCCACAGCCGGCGTATGAACTACCTTCGTCTTTCCAGCCTTCATTTGCCTCACCGATTCCAGCAATTCGGCGGCAAGATCGCGCTTGGCTTCATGTGCGCGCAGCTGCGCTGCGGTGAGCGGTTTAACCTTCGAGGACACGGCGAATCTCCTTCAACTTTGCGCCTGTGAGGTTGTCCGTCGTCGATTTCGCGTACAGCGTCAGCAGTACGATCTCTTCTTCAACAGTGCGCGTGAAGTAGACGACGCGGACACCACCAGACTTGCCTGAACCTGCCCGACGCCAGCGCACGCCACTGCTTTTGGAATAGAAGAGTCTCGACGACCGTGAACATACATCACTATACGCCTGAGGCGCATAGCTGTCCAGCGGCAGGGCTTGATGCGGCATAACGGTTCGAGCTAAGCAGGCGACGACGGCAGGACGCCAGGCCCGGGCCTGGTGGCTTGCCGTTGGCAGCGGCCCACGCGCCGTGCACGCATCTTTCGATCTTCGGCGTGGATGGCGGGTCATGGCCGCAATGACAGCTGTCTCTACTCCACCCGTTCGATCGACACCGGCTTGAACCCCAGATCGGCCGCCTTGCCTTTGCGCCCCCGTCCGCCCTTGGCGTTGTTCAACGTGCGGATCTCGAGGACTTCTTCGCGCTCCTTGCCGCCGCGACCGAGACCCGAAATCTTCACGCTGCGCGTGTACGCCGCGGCGCCGGCCAGCGTGTCCTTCGCATCGAGGTCGATCAGCATCAGGCCGCGGCCGCCGTTGGCCATCGGCTTGAGCTCGACGATTTCGAACGTGAGGATGCGGCCACCCGTGGACGCACAGCACACATGCGTGGCCGGCGCCTGCGACGGCACATTGGCCGGAGAAGGACGGCACACGGTTTCGCCCGGACCGCAGCTGACGAAGGCCTTGCCCGCCTTCAGCCGCGACGTCATGTTCTCCACCGTCGCGAGAAACCCGTAGCCACCCGAACCGCTCAACAGCAGCCAGGCTGCCGGAACGCCGGCAAAGTAGTGCAGAAGCTGCGTGCCGGATTCGAGCTCGATGAAACTGGTGACCGGCTGGCCGTCGCCACGGGCGCCCGGCAACAACGAAACCGGCACGGTGTAAACGCGGCCGTTGCTGCCGAACGCCAGCAGCGTATCCACGGTGCGGCAATCGAACGCCGCGTACAGACCGTCTCCGGCCTTGAAGGCGAAGGTCGCCGCCTCGTGGCCATGCCCCTGGCGCGCACGCACCCAGCCCTTGTGCGACACCACCACCGTCACTGGTTCATCGACCACTTTGATCTCGGCGACGGCTCTCTTGTCGCTCTGAATCAAAGTGCGGCGGGCATCGGCAAATTGCTTGGCGTCCTGTTCGATCTCCTTGACCATCAGCCGGCGCAGCGCGGCCGGGCTGCCGAGGATTTCTTCCAGCTTCTTCTGCTCTTCGCGCAATTCCTTCAGTTCCTGCTCGATCTTGATGGCCTCCAGGCGGGCCAGCTGACGCAGCCGGATATCGAGGATATCCTCGGCCTGGCGCTCGCTGAGCCTGAAGCGCGCGATCAATGCGGCCTTGGGCTCGTCGCTGCGCCGGATGATCGCGATGACTTCGTCGATGTTCAGCAGCACCAGCTGCCGTCCTTCGAGGATGTGAATGCGGTCTCGCACCTTGCCGAGGCGATGGCGCGAGCGCCGCTCGATCGTGGCCTGACGGAATTCGATCCACTCCAGCAGCATCTGGCGCAGCGATTTCTGCACCGGCCTGCGATCCAGTCCGATGGATGTGAGGTTGATCGGCGAGGAGCTTTCCAGGCTGGTGTGGGCCAGCAGCGTCGTGATCAGGTCCGCCTGCTCGATGCGGCTGGTCTTGGGTTCGAACACGATCCGCACCGCTGCGTCCTTGCTGGACTCGTCGCGCACGGTGTCGAGCACCGACAGCACCGTCTGCTTGAGCTGCACCTGCTCCTGCGACACCGCCTTCTTGCCGGCCCTCACCTTGGGATTCGTCAGCTCCTCGATTTCCTCCAGCACCTTTTGCGTGCTCACGCCGGGCGGCAATTCGTTGACAACCAATTGCCACTGACCGCGCGCGAGCTCTTCGATCTTCCAGCGGGCGCGCACCTTGAGCGAGCCGCGCCCGGTGCGATAAGCCTCGGCGATGTCCACGGCGGGGCTGATGATCTGGCCACCACCGGGATAGTCCGGTCCCGGCAGCAACTCGCCCAACTCAGCATCGGATAGTTTGCTGTTCTTGATGAGCGCCACACAGGCATCCGCCACTTCACGCAGGTTGTGGCTGGGAATCTCCGTTGCCAGGCCGACTGCGATACCACTGGCGCCATTGAGCAGTGTGAAAGGCAGCCGTGCCGGCAGCTGTTGCGGCTCCTGCGTGCTGCCGTCATAGTTGGGAATGAAGGCGACGGTGCCCTCGTCGATTTCGTCGAGCAAGAGGTTGGTGATGCGCGCCAGCCGTGCTTCGGTGTAGCGCATCGCCGCCGCGCCATCGCCGTCGCGGCTGCCGAAGTTGCCATGCCCGTCAATCAGCGGATAGCGTTGCGAAAAATCCTGCGCCATCCGCACCAGCGCGTCGTAGGCAGCCTGGTCGCCATGCGGATGAAAGCGGCCCAGCACGTCGCCCACCACGCGCGCGCTCTTGACCGGCCGCGCGGCCGCCGCGCCGGTGTAACCCAGCCCCATGCGCGACATCGAATACAAGATGCGACGCTGCACCGGCTTCTGGCCGTCGCAAACGTCGGGCAAGGCCCGGCCCTTGACGACGCTGAGCGCGTATTCCAGGTAGGCCCGCTGCGCATAGTCGGCCAGGTCGAGCTGGGTGTCGTCGCCACCGTTGTTGAAGGAAATGAGGTCTTGCTCCATCGATTCGAAAGCTGGATGTGAAAGGGAACAGCGTCAGGCCATCAGGTCTTCGGCCGAGAGGGTAACGATGCGGCGCTCCGAAGCAGTGTGCAGCTGTTCGTCCATGCGGGTCGCGAGTCGCTGCAGCAGCTGTTTGGAAGGCTCCTCGCTCGCTGGCACCGCCGCCAGCACCACCCGAAACTGCAGGAACTCGGCCGGCGCCGCCGGCAACGGCTGTTTCAGGCCGGCGACCAGGATGCGGCTGGCGATACTGGAAGCAGCTTCTGCGACCGACATCCCTTCGGCGAGCACCCCGATGCGCGAGTGCGAAAGACGCGCGGCTACGTCTCCGTCGCGCAGGGACTGACGAATGCGGTCGGCTGAAACCAGCACGGCCGACTCGGCAACCTCCGGGCCAAATTCGGCCAGCAGCGCGGGCAGATTCTCGATGTGCACCAACAGCAGCACACTCGGATGGCCGTAGCGCTTGATCAGGTTGCGCACCGCGCTGACCCGGTCGTAAAAGATCAGTGGTGTGGAAAGACCCGTGAGCGGATCGACGGTGGCGCGCGCGTCCATGCGCAACCAGGTCTCACCGAAAATCCGGTTGCGCCAGCTGATGGCCAGAAAGGTCGCCGCCGCCCAAACCGTCAGCAGCGCAGCGAGCGGCAGCGCAGAATGCGGCTGGTTGTCGAGCGAGCGCCAGCCCAGCCAGCCGGCAGCACCTGCCAACGCAAAATGCCCGGAGACGAGCCACCACGCCCAAGGTCGGCTCTGGGCCCATGCGCGCAGCATGATCACCACCACGGCCGAGCTCCAGACCGCCAGCCCTGGCAACAGCAAGAGCCATCCGGTGGCCAATTCGGCTACCGCCAGCGCCGGCAGCACGCCGAAGCTGACGATGGTCAGCCAGCGCCGCGGGTGGCGCAAGGCGCCGGCGTGGCTGACCACATCACGCAATTGCAGCCCGTCGATGGCCAGCACCATCAGCATCGCCGCTTCGGCGCCGATCGGGCGTCCGCCCACCATCAGTTGCACGGCCAGTACGCCGGCCATCGTGGCTGCCCCGTGCAGCAACAGGGCGCGCTCGCGATAGGCGTTGGCGATGATGACGCTGAAACAGACGATGAGAACCTGGGCCCCGGCGAAAACACCGAGTGCCACCAGTTCATCGGGATCGGTCGGCACGGATATCACCTACCCGCCCCCTGCATAAGCCTGCAAGGAACTGCACGGCAGCGACCGGCAGGTTCAATCACCGCTGGAATCGGTCTGGGCTGCCGACGCGACCGGCACGGCCAGCGTATCCGCATCGCGCGCCGGCAGGTTGCCGCGCCCGATCGCACCGCCCACCGGCAGCTCCATGCGCACCCGGCCCGGCGCGCGTGTGCCTGGAATCATGGCCGCCGGCTTGAGCACGGCATAAAGCTGCATCACAGTTTTCACGTAGTTTTGCGTCTCGCGGTAGTTGGGCACCTTGTTGCCGGCCCGCTGCACGGCGCCTTCACCGGCGTTGTACGCGGCCAGCGCCAGCTCCAACCGTCCGGGGAACAAGTCAAGCAGGTAGCGCAGGTAGCGGGTGCCGGTCCGGATGTTGGTACGCGGGTCGATCAACTTCTTGCCGAGCGGGCTCCGGCTGTCGCCGGTGACGCCGTAGCGCTCGGCCGTGGCCGGCATCACCTGCATCAACCCGACCGCGCCCTTGGGCGAGACCGCGCCGGCATCGAAACCCGATTCGGTGGCGATCAGCGCAGTGAGCAATTCGTAGTCGACGTCGTTGGCCCGGGACGCCTCGCGCAGGTGGTGCTTGACCTGCTTGTAGCTGGGTGAAATCTCGAAGAACGCGATCAGCCTGGGCGGCGCCGTGGGGACATTGACCGCTCGGGGAGTCGGCAATCCCCGCGAGGTATCGAAACTTCCACCCCGGAAAAACAGCTCATAACGCTCATCGACTTTCTCGGTGGCGAAATGCGCGACGCCCTTGGGGTCCACATAGCCCCACACTTCGGCCTGCGCTGCAGGCAAGAGCCCGAGCAGCAGCAGGAGGCCGGCCAGCAGAGTCTTGATTCTTCTCGTCATCGTCGGTCGCAGGCGCACCCGGCCGGTCGTCCGGTCGGAGGTGCTGGCGGCAAGATTGGCGGCAGTCATTCAGGTGCGGGGCTTAAGGTCTTGGTGTCTGGGAATCAAACGTCGATTTCCACCGCATCGCCGTGCAGTTCCATCAGTTCGCGGCGGGCGGCAGCCTCGCCCTTGCCCATCAGCTTGGTGATCAGGTTCTCGGTCTGCAGAAAGTCCTGCTTGCCCAGCTGGACCGGCAACAGCCGCCGGGTATCCGGATTGAGTGTCGTATCCCACAATTGTTCCGCACTCATTTCCCCCAGGCCCTTGAAGCGGCTGATGCTCCAGGCG
>JBKJHN010000230.1:0-12572 GCA_046599015.1 Ramlibacter sp. | reverse complement strand
TGGGAAAGCCGCAGCGACCACATGATCATGCATCAGTTCGCGGAGAAGCTCGGTTTCGGCAAGGAGATGTCCAAGAATTTCAAGATGCAGAAGGTCAAGGGCATGGACGAGCCGGTGCCCGAGGACATCCTGCGCGAGATCAACAAGAGCGTCTGGACCATCGGCTACACCGGTCAAAGCCCGGAGCGGCTGAAAGCGCATATGCGCAACATGGCCAACTTCGACGTCAAAACGCTCAAGTCCAAGGGCGGCAAGGACAAGGAAACCGGCTACGACCTCACCGGCGACTATTTCGGTCTGCCGTGGCCCTGCTTCGGCAATCCGGAACTGAAACATCCCGGCTCACCCAACTTGTACGACACCTCCAAGCACGTGATGGATGGCGGCGGCAATTTCCGCGCGAACTTTGGTGTCGAGAAGGACGGCAAGAACCTGTTGGCGGAGGACGGTTCCGCTTCCAAGGGCGCCGACATCCAGACCGGGTACCCGGAGTTCGACCACATGCTGCTCAAGAAGCTGGGCTGGTGGGACGAGCTCACCGATGTCGAGAAGGTAGCGGCCGAAGGCAAGAACTGGAAGACGGATTCTTCGGGCGGCATCATCCGGGTGACCATGAAGAACCATGGTTGTCACGTCTTCGGCAATGCCAAGGCGCGCGCAGTGGTGTGGAACTTCCCGGATGCGATCCCGCAGCACCGCGAAGCCCTGTACAGCACCCGGCCTGACCTGGTGGCCAAGTACCCGTCGCACGACGACAGGAAGGCTTTCTGGCGTCTGCCCACGCTCTTCAAGACGATCCAGCAAAAGAACCTGACCGACAAGGTGGCCGAGAAATACCCGCTGATCCTAACTTCCGGGCGCCTTGTCGAGTACGAAGGCGGCGGCGAGGAAACGCGTGCCAACCCCTGGCTGGCTGAACTTCAGCAGGAGGCTTTCGTCGAGATCAACCCCAAGGTGGCGGCGGCGCTGAGCGTACGCAATGGGGAGCGCGTCTGGTTGAACACGCCCACCGGAGGCCGTCTGAATGTGCAGGCGATGGTCACCGAACGGGTGGGGCCGGACACAGTGTGGATGCCTTTCCACTTCTCCGGACATTGGCAGGGCGCGGATATGCTGGCCTACTACCCGAAAGGGGCCGCGCCGGTGGTTCGAGGTGAAGCGGTGAACACGGCAACGACCTATGGTTACGACAGCGTGACGATGATGCAAGAGAGCAAGACGACGGTGTGCAACATCGAGCGGGCATAGAGGATACCTGTGGGACAGATCAAGAATTGCATCGCAATTTTGCATGTCCCCTCTAATTAGGGACTGGAGACCAGCATGGCCAGAATGAAGTTTGTCTGCGACTCGGAGCGCTGCATCGAATGCAATGGCTGCGTCACCGCATGCAAGAACGAAAACGAAGTGCCCTGGGGCGTGAACCGCCGCCGGGTGGTGACGCTCAATGACGGCGTGCCGGGCGAACGGTCGGTCTCGGTGGCATGCATGCACTGCTCGGACGCCCCCTGCATGGCCGTTTGCCCGGTCAACTGTTTCTATCGCACCGACGAAGGTGTGGTGCTGCATGACAAGGATGTCTGCATCGGCTGCGGCTACTGCAGCTACGCCTGCCCGTTCGGCGCGCCTCAGTTCCCCGCGTCGGGCGCCTTCGGCGTGCGTGGCAAGATGGACAAGTGCACCTTCTGTGCCGGCGGACCCGAGGCCAATGGCTCACAGGCCGAGTTCGAGAAGTACGGCCGCAACCGTCTGGCTGAAGGCAAGCTTCCGGCCTGCGCCGAGATGTGTTCGACCAAGGCCCTGCTGGCAGGGGACGGCGACGTCGTGGCGGATATCCTGCGCAACCGGGTCCTCAAGCGGGGCAAGGGCGCCGAAGCCTGGGGTTGGGGGACCGCGTATGGGTCCAGGCAGGCCGGGCAGCCCGGCGGAGCCAAATCATGAGGCAGCGCCTGATCCTCATTGCGCCCGCGCTGGCCGGTCTCGCCCTTTTGTCCGGTTGCACTGAGAAGCCGCAAACATTGAGCAGCGGTGTCAAGGTGGATACCCAGGCCTTCAGTGGTACGGGTACGCCCTATACATTGCCGAACTGGAAGCAGGGCGACAAGGTGAGCTGGGAGCAGCAGCTGAAAACCCGTACCCAGAACGGCCAGAACGACTACACCAAGGTGAACTGAAAAGGGCTCCAAGATGTTGCGTTCGCTGTTGTTGACTTGTGTCCTGGCGATCAGCCTGCCCGCTGCGGCTCAGACCCGGCAGGACGACCTTCCGCCGCCCACCGCCCCGTCGCAAGGAGGCATCCAGGGGCAAAACATTCTGGACGTGAAGCCCGAGGTCAAGCCCGATGCGAGCTCCGACCCCAACTACCTGAAGCAGAACAATGCCCAGCGCAACCAGGTGCAGCCCGGCAACAACTCTCCCATGTGGCGCGGCGTGGCGGGGGGCTTTGAAGGGTTCACCAGCCTGCCCAAGAGCCAGGACCCCGAAGCGGGCATCCTGATCCAGGCGCCGGTGCAGTATCCAGGCTCCCGTTTCACCACCGCGGGTGAGGCTTGGCGGCAAGTGCGCAACGACCTGATCATTCCGTATGGCGGCGCCTTGTTCCTGATTTCCTTGGGTGCGCTGGCGATTTTCTACTTTGCCCGTGGCGCATTGGGACACACTGACGGCCGCGGCCCTGCGGCGATCGAGCGCTTCACGCCATTCGAACGCTCGGCCCACTGGGCTAACGCGATTACCTTTGTGATACTTGTGGTTTCGGGTGTGGTGATGGCGTTCGGCAAGTTCTTCCTGTTGCCCGTGATGGGCCTGACTCTGTTCGGCTGGCTCAGCTACGTGCTCAAGACGCTGCACAATTTTGCCGGGCCGGTCTTTGCCGTGTCACTGGTCATCGTGTTCTTCACCTTCGTGCGCGACAACTGGCCGCAGCGCGGTGATCTGGGGTGGCTGCTCAAGGCAGGGGGGGCGTTCAGCAAGTCGGGGGATGAGCCACCATCGCACCGCTTCAATGCCGGCGAGAAGGTCGTGTTCTGGCTGGGCGTGTTTTTCCTGGGCTTTATCGTGGTCGCTTCGGGGTTGGTGATGGACAAGCTCATCCCCAATTTGGTCTACGACCGCAGCACGATGCAGATCGCACACATGGTCCATGCCGTGTCCAACGTGCTGATGATGTGCGTGTTCGCATTGCACATTTATCTCGGCACCATCGGCTTGAACGGGGCCTTCCGGGCCATGCGAACCGGGCACGTCGACGAAGCCTGGGCGCGGGAGCACCACCAGTTCTGGTACGAGGATGTCAAGGCCGGCAAGATTCCGGCCCAGCGCACCCAGCCATTGGTGGTGCGGGATGAACCTGTGGAAACGGTCCGCCCCGCCTGACGAACCGAGGAGAAAACAGATGACGAAATTTCTGGTTGCAGGTGGTGTACTGATGGCCGCGTGCGGCATCGCGTTGGCGAAGCTGCCCCCGCTGGACGATGCCGCCAAGGCCAAGGCAGCAGAGACCGCGGCCAAGGCCGCCTGGCAGGCGAAGGTGGACGGCTACTTGTTGTGCAAGGCGCAGGACAAGGTGGCAGCGCGCTACAAGACGACAGCCAAGCCAGCCGCAACTGCCGGTGCCACAGCGGCACCGGTTACCGCTGCGCAGCCTGCAGCAGCACCGCCTACGAGCACGGCAGCGCCTGCAGCCGCTGCCGGCGCCACGCCGGTGGCGTTCGCTGCGCCCACGCCCTGTTCGGAACCGGGGCCGTTCGCCTATACCCCGCCGGAGCAAAAGCCGCTCGAAGCAGCGGGGGCGCATTCGCCTGCCGGTACAGCCGCCAGCCCGCCGAGTGGCAATGCCACCTCAGCGCAAATAGCGCCGGCGAAGAAGTAAAACGTTTTCTCCCACCCCCTCCGGGGGAGGGAGGGGGTGGGGCTGCCGGCCGGGTACCCCCACCCTAACCCTCCCCCGAAGGGGGAGGGAATAAGAGATCGCCTCCCGTGGGGGCGAACAAATCGTGTAGCCTCAACCATGGCCTTGCCATTCCTCACCGAGGCACGCGCGCCTCTGACTCGCGAAATCGAAACCGTCAATGAGCATGGCGATCGCGCCACCATCTCCATACCCGCCGAGCGGGCCCTGACGATTTATGTCGACAAGCGCGAACTTGTCACGCTGATGACGCTCGGAGCGCGGCCGGAATGGCTGGTGCTGGGCTACCTTCGCAATCAGCGCCTGGTTCGCTCTCTGGATGAGGTCGAGTCGATCACGGTCGACTGGGAGGTGGGCGCTGCCGCGGTGAAGACGCGTGCCGGCATTCAGCGGATCAAAGAGCGAACAGCCCGCCGCGTCGTGACCACGGGTTGCGGTCAGGGCAGTGTCTTCGGCGGCCTCATGGACGAGATCGAAACGATCAGTTTGCCGTCTGCCCAGATCACCCAGGCGCAACTCTATGGAATTCTGAACGCCATCCGGCAACAGGAGAGCACGTACAAATCCGCCGGCTCGGTCCATGGCTGTGCACTGTTCCACGGCGAGCAGATGCTGCTGTTCGTGGAGGACGTGGGCCGCCACAACGCCATCGACACCATCGCAGGCTGGATGTGGCTTCACGAAGTTGAAGAGTCCGCCCACCCGGGTCCTCGCGTGTTCTACACGACGGGCCGTCTTACCAGCGAGATGGTGATCAAATCCGCCCAGATGGAAGTTGCCATCGTGGTCTCCCGCAGCGGCATCACCCAGATGGGCCATGAGATTGCACAGCGGCTGGACCTGTGCGCTATCGGCCGCGCCACCAACAAGCACTTCCTTTGCTACTGCGCGCCGCATCGGCTGCATTTGCAGTCTGAACTCGCGGGCGCACGGTTGCGCTTGCCCGCTTGAAAAAGGCCCGCCGCTGCGGCGCGGAGCCCGAACCGCTAAGCTCGTGGCAATGAGCACAACTGCGGAACCTCTTTCGACCAACCAAGGCCTGCCGGTTGCGCCAGCACAAGCCGGCAGTTCCCCGTGGCGGTTGGGCTGGCGAACCCTCTGGCGTGACCTGCGGGCCGGCGAGTTGCGTTTGCTGATTGTGGCCGTCACGCTGGCCGTGGCCGCGCTTACTTCGGTCGGGTTCTTTGCCGACCGGCTCAAGGGCGGGCTGGCGCGCGACGCGCGGCAACTGCTGGGCGGTGATGCCGCCGTTTCCAGCGACAACCCCACCCCCCAGGCATTTGCCGAGAAGGCGCGCGCCCTGGGCCTGCAGAGCATCGGCACTCTCAACTTCCCGACCATGGCGCGGGCGCAGGACGCTCAGGGCGGCGCAAGCCGGCTGGTCGCGTTCAAGGCGGTGCCTGCCGGCTATCCGTTGCGCGGCAATCTTGAAGTGGCGGATAACCCCGACGCGCCAGCGGCAAAAACTCGCGACGTGCCGCGCCAGGGAGAAGCCTGGGTGGACGCGCCGTTGCTGGACGCGCTTGGCCTGAAGATGGGTGAGCCGCTGCTGCTGGGCGATGCCAGCCTGCGGGTGGCGCGCATCATCGTGATCGAACCGGATCGGGGCACCGGATTCGTCAACTTCGCGCCCCGCGTGATGGTCAACGAGGCCGACCTGGCCGCCACCCGTCTGATCCAGCCGGCCAGTCGCGTCAGCTACCGGTTCGCGGTGGCCGGCCCCGATCCGCAGGTCGCGGCTTTTGTCAAATGGGCGCTCGAGGAAGTCAAGAAGCCGGAGATTCGCGGCGTGCGGGTGGAATCGCTGGAGGGCGGCCGGCCCGAGATGCGCCAGGCATTGGACCGCGCGGAGAAGTTCCTCAACCTGGTCGCCCTGCTGGCAGCGCTGCTCAGTGCCGTGGCCGTCGCTCTGGCCGCGCGCGGCTTCGCAGCCGGACACCTGGATGATTGCGCGATGCTGAGAGTGCTGGGCCAGAGCCAGCGCACCATCGCCTGGAGCTACGCCTTCGAGTTCGCGTTGATCGGTGTCGCGGCGAGCGTCCTGGGCGTGGTGCTTGGCTATGCGGTGCACTTCGTGTTCGTCCTGCTGCTTGCCGACCTGGTCGGATCTGCCTTGCCCGCAGCCAGCCTGTGGCCGGTGGGCTTCGGGCTGGGCATGGGTTTGACGCTGCTTTTCGCCTTCGGTTTGCCGCCGGTGTTGCAGTTGGCGCAGGTGCCGCCGCTGCGGGTGATCCGCCGCGACGTGGGCAGCCTGAAGCCGGCCTCGGCGATGGTGCTCGCGGTGGGTGTGTCCGGCTTCGCCGCGCTGCTGCTGGCTGCCAGCAGCGATCTGTTGCTGGGTGCGATGGCGGTGGGCGGATTCGCCGGCGCAGTCGTGTTGTTTGCGGGCTTGAGCTGGCTGGCGGTCAAGCTGTTGCGCGTGTCGGTGAACGAGGGCACGGCGCCGCGCTGGCTCGTGCTCGCCACCCGGCAAATCTCCGCGCGGCCGGCCTACGCGGTCGTGCAGGTGAGCGCGCTGGCTGTGGGCCTGCTGGCACTCGTTCTGCTGGTGCTGCTGCGCACCGATCTCATCGCCAGTTGGCGCAAGGCGACGCCGCCTGACGCGCCCAATCGCTTCGTCATCAACGTCATGCCGGAACAGGGGGATGCTTTCCGCAAGGCCTTGCAGGACGCCGGGGTGACGCGCTTCGACTGGTACCCGATGATCCGCGGACGGCTGGTGGCGGTCAACGGAAAGACGGTGACGCCCGACGATTACATCGACGACCGCGCCAAGCGCCTGGTCGACCGCGAGTTCAATTTGTCCAATAGCGCAGCGCAACCGCCGCACAACCAGGTGGTCGCCGGTCGATGGCAGCCCGAGGAGCGCGGCGCCGTGAGCATGGAGGAGGGCATCGCCAAGACGCTCGGCCTGAAGCTCGGGGACGAGGTGCGCTTTGACATTGGCGGCATTCAGACGGACGCGAAGATCACGTCGGTGCGCAAGGTGGACTGGGGTTCGATGCGCGCCAACTTTTTCGTGATTTATCCGGTGACCCGGCTGGAGGAAGTGGCTGTTACTTACATGAGCGCTTTCCGCGCTCCGGAGCGCAAGGGTTTTGACAACCAGCTGGTGCGGGCCTTTCCCAACATCACGGCGGTCGACATGACCAGCACCATCAACCAGGTGCAAGGCGTGCTGGACAAAGTGATCCGGGCGGTGGAGTTCCTGTTCGGCTTCACGCTGGCTGCGGGCGTGGTGGTGCTCTTCGCCGCCGTCACCGCCACTCGCGAAGAGCGGGCGCGCGAGTTCGCGATCATGCGCGCCGTGGGGGCCAGTGGCGCCTTGCTGCGTCAGGTTCAGCGTGCCGAACTCATCGGCGTGGGGCTGTTGGCGGGGTTTCTCGCCAGCGTCGTCGCCAGCATCGTGGGGTGGGCGATGGCGCGTTATGCGTTCGATTTTGAATGGACCGCCTCGGCGTGGGTTCCGCTTGTTGGCGCATTGGCCGGCGCGGCGCTGGCGCTTGCCGCCGGCTGGTGGGGCTTGCGCGAGGTGTTGAACCGGCCGGTGGTGGAAACCTTGCGCCGGGCTTCGGAGTAACGGCGTCAAATGGCCCAGTTGACGAGTTGCAGCGCTTCCACACGTTCGAATTCGCGCAGGTTGTTGGACACCAGTGCCAAGCCTTCGCTACGGGCATGGGCGGCAATGTGCAGGTCATTGACACCAATGGGTTGCCCTTGTCTTTCCAGTGCGCTTCGAATACTGCCGTAATGCTGCGCCGCCTTGGCTCCATAGGGCAAGACCTGCAGACGGGTGCAAAAGTCTTCCACTACCACCAGTGAGCGTGCCGGCGCGTTGCTCTTTTCGGCACCGTGCAGTAACTCGGCCAGCGTGATTGCCGAAATTGCCATGTGGCCTGCATGTTCGTTGAACAATTTCAACGCCGACAATGGCTTGCTCTTGATCACGTAGATCACGATGTTGGTGTCGAGCAGATACCGAAGCATAGTCGGATCAGCGTCACAAGTCTGGGCGTTCAGCCTGGTGCTGGCTGGCGCGCGTCTCCAGAAAATCGTCGGCTACTTGCGGGCTCTCCAGAAAAAAGCTGTCCCATGTCTGCCCCAGCGGCGCGATGATGCGCTCACAGCCCCGCGCCCGAACATCCACGCGCTTGACGTTGTCAGGCAAGCGCAGTTCCGCCGGCAGCCTGATAGCTTGACTGCGGTTATTGGTGAATACGGTAGTGGTCGTCATCCTTGAATCCGATTTGATGGGATAGTGCAGTAGTATATCCCAAGCTCGCCGTTGACATACCGCAAGCGCCACGCGGTTTGCACGGGTATGCTTGAAGCATGTTCTCCAGGCGCTTGCGCCGCTGGGTCGCCGGTGGCTTGATGATGGCGGTGCTGTTCACGCAGCTCGCCATCGCCGCCTATTCGTGCCCGGCTCCACCTGCTGCCGCGGACCAGGCCGTCATGGCGGTGGCCATGCCCGATTGCCATGCGATGACGGGCGACGCCGATCCGGCCCAGCCGCAGCTGTGCAAGGCCCATTGCAGCAACGAGGCCCAGTCGGCCGCGCGGGCCCTGTTGCCCGATTTTCAGCCGCACCCGGCGGCGATGGGGCTGCTGGTGCGGGTGATCGAAGCGCAAGCCCCGGCCTCGCTCGGCACCGCGCTGCGTCCGCAGCCTCTGCTCGCAGGCCCCGACGCGTCTTTACCGCTCTATCTCACGTTGCACGTCCTTCGCAATTGAAGTCTTGAGCCGCAGTCCCGGGCGTTGACTGGGGCAGATGCGTGTTCGAGGTTTTTATTTCGGAGGATTCTGATGCAATTGCAATTCAGCGCCAGCCTTTTGCTGGTTTGTGCCTTGGGCGGCCCCGCCCCCGCGTTGGCCCAGGACAGCGCGTTGGGCAGCAACGTGCAGGGCCTGCTCGATGTCGCGCGGACGGGCAATCCCGAACTGGCCGCCATGAGGCTGGAGGCCGACGCCGCCGCCCAGCGCGTGCAGCCGGCCGGAGCACTGCCCGATCCAGTGCTTCGGGTCGAGCTGATGAACTTCAACAACTACGGCAACGATGCCAGGCCCAGCCTGCTGCCGAACCGCGTCGGCGAAACCCAGTACACGCTGATGCAGATGCTGCCGGCTTGGGGCAAACGGGAGCTGCGTTCCCAAGTAGCGGTTGCCGATGCCCATCAGGCGTCCGCGCGGACAGCCACCGCCTGGGCTGAGGTGGCGGCGCGCATCAAGACCAGCTATGCACGCTACTTCCTGGTGGCCGAGAACGAACGGCTGATCGGCGAGATCCTGGACCTGATGGCGAGCGTCCAGCAAATTGCGCAAGCGCGCTATGCGGGCGGCCTGGCCGCTCAGCAGGACGTGATCCGGGCGCAACTCGAACAGACCGGCATGCGCTCGGAACTGATCGTGCTGGAGGGCGAGAAGCGCCAGGTGCGGGCGCGCCTGAACGCGCTGCTGGCACGCGACGCGTCCTCCCCGCTCGCCGAACCCCGCGCCTTGCGCCCGCTGCCGCCGACGGGGGGGCTGCAGAGCGAGGCATTGGCTCAGCGGGCGCGCCTGAACAACCCCCAATTGCTGGTCGAAGAAGCTCGGGTGCGCAGCGCCGAACGCAACCGCGAGCTCACCCTGCGCAATCGCTACCCCGACGTCACGGTCGGACTGCAACCGACGCAGATGGGGTCGCGCATCACGGCCTGGGCACTGATGCTGGAGGTCAATATTCCGCTGCAGCAGGCCACGCGCCGCTCCCAGGAGGCCGAGTCGGTGTCGATGCTCGGGGCCGCACGCGCGCGCTCGCAGGCGCTCGGCAATCAATTGATCGGAGACCTTGGGGAAAACCTGGCCGCGCTGGACGCGGCCCAACGCACCGAGGCCCTGGTCACCAACCAGTCGTTGCCGCAATCGGAGCTGAGCCTGCGCTCGGCGCTGGCCACGTACGAAAACGGCAAGCTCGAATTCACCGCGCTGCTGGAGGCGCAGCGGCAGATCCGCAAGACCCGGCAGGACCGCTTGAAGGCGCAGGTCGAGGCACAGATTCGCCTGGCCGAGATTGAACGCATCGTGGGAGAAGACCTGTGAAAACCGCAAATGTGATCGTGGCTGTTCTCCTCCTGGGCACCGTCGCAGCAGGCGGATACTGGCTGGGGGCGCGCACGCCATCAGGAGCGAGCGACAGCACCGTGGCCGTCGCCCCAGCGGGGGCCGGCTCAGCTGCCGTCCCCGCCAAGGCGCGAAGGCTTCTCTACTACCGCAATCCCATGGGCTTGGCCGATACCTCGCCGACCCCGAAAAAGGACCAGATGGGGATGGACTACGTCGCGGTCTACGAGGGTGAGGAGGTGTCGGCGGGACCGGGTGGAGCGAACCAGATCCAGATCAGCACCGAGAAAGTGCAGCGGCTGGGCGTGCGCACCGAAGCAGCCGCGATGCGCCCGCTGGGAAAGAACGTGCGGGCGGCCGGAAAGGTGGAGCCGGACGAGCGCCGCATCTACGCCATCACGCCCAAATTCGAGGGCTATGTCGAGCGGCTGCACGTCAACGTCACCGGCCAGGCTGTCGCCAGGGGCCAGCCGCTGTTCGAGGCCTACAGCCCGGAACTGGTCTCGGCACAGCGCGAATACGCCATTGCCGTCCAGGGCATGCAGGCGATGAAAGACGCCGGACCCGAGGCGCAGGCCGGCATGAAGCAGCTGGCGGAATCGAGCTTGGCGCGGCTGCGCAACTGGGGTCTGTCGCCGGGGCAGGTGACGGCGCTGATGCGAACGGGTGAAAGCCAGCGCACCATCAGTTTTCCGTCGCCGGTCTCGGGCGTCGTCACCGAGAAGAAGGCGCTGCAGGGGATGCGCTTCATGCCGGGCGAGACGCTGTATCAGGTCACCGACTTGTCGTCTGTCTGGGTGATCGCCGACGTCTTCGAACAGGACATCGGCGCCATCAAGCCGGGTGCCCGGGCCGCGGTGAGTATCACGGCTTATCCGAACAAGGTTTTCGAGGGACGCGTTGGCTACATTTACCCGACCTTGAAAGCGGAGACACGCACCGCGGCAGTTCGCGTGGAACTCGCCAATCCGGGCCAGTTGCTCAAGCCGGCGATGTTCGCCCAGGTGGAATTCGCGGTGGGTGCGAAGATGCCGGTGTTGACGGTGCCCGATTCCGCCGTGATCGACAGCGGCACCCGGCGGATCGTTTTGGTGCAGGTGGCAGAGGGGCGCTTCGAGCCGCGCGAGGTGGAAGTGGGCGGACGTGGAGAGAACTTCGTCGAGATCATCAAGGGCGTGACGGAGGGCGAACAGGTCGTTGTTGCCGCCAATTTCCTGATCGACGCGGAGAGCAATCTCAAAGCCGTGGTGGGCGGCCTGGGAGCTCACGCGGGCCAAGGCAGCGCGGCGGCAAAGGGTGGAGAGGCTGCGGCGCCAGCGGGCCCTGTTGCCACTGCACCCGCGGCGGTCGGCCACAAGGCGCAGGGCAAGGTCGCGGGTGTCGATCTGAAAGCCGGAACGTTGAGCCTCGATCACGGCCCGGTGGCCAGCTTGAAGTGGCCGGCAATGACCATGGAGTTCAAAGCGGCCAATTCGGGATTGCTCCAGGGACTCAAGACCGGTCAGGCGGTCAACTTCGAGTTCGTGGAACGCAAGCCCGGCGACTATGTTGTCACCGCCATCACTGCATCGCCTGCCAACAGCGCCGCCGTATCAGGCACTGTCACGCCGGTGGCGCCGCCCGCGGCTGCCAGCTCCCACAGCCGCCACTGAGGCAACGCCCCATGCTTGCAAAAATTATCGAATGGTCAGGCAGGAACCCGTTCCTGATCCTGCTCGCCACGGTGTTCATCGTCGTGGGGGGGGTGGTCGCCGTCATGAAGACGCCGCTCGACGCCCTGCCCGACCTGTCCGACGTCCAGGTCATCGTCTACACCGAGTACCCGGGCCAGGCCCCGCAGGTGGTCGAAGACCAGGTGACCTACCCGCTCACGACCGCCATGCTCGCGGTGCCGAAATCCAAGGTGGTGCGTGGTTTCTCCTTTTTCGGAGCTTCCTTTGTCTACGTGATCTTCGAAGACGGCACCGACATCTACTGGGCCCGCAGCCGCGTGCTGGAGTACCTGAACTTCGCTTCCAGCCGTTTGCCAAAGGGCGTCTCGCCATCGCTCGGGCCGGATGCCACCGGTGTCGGCTGGGTCTACCAGTACGTGCTGTTGGGCAAGAACAAGACGCTGGCCGAACTGCGCACCATCCAGGACTGGTACGTGCGTTACCAGCTGACCAAGGCGCCGGGCATCGCCGAAGTGGCATCGCTCGGCGGCTTCGTGCAGACCTACCAGGTCACAGTCGATCCGCTCAAGCTGCGCACCTTCGGCATACCGCTCGCGAAGGTCTCGCAGGTGATCCGCGATTCGAACCGCGACGTCGGCGGCCGGGTGGTCGAAATGGCGGAAACCGAGTTCATGGTGCGCGGCAAGGGCTACCTGCGCGGAAGGAGCGACATCGAGGCGCTGGTGGTCAAGAGCGAGGGCGGCACGCCGGTGCTGATCCGCGACATCGCCCGCGTCGAGATGGCGCCGGACGAACGGCGCGGCTTGTCCGAACTGAACGGCGAGGGCGAGGTGGTCTCCGGCATTGCCATGGCGCGGTTCGGGCAGAACGCGCTGGAGGTGATTCACAAC
>JBKJHN010000209.1:0-9105 GCA_046599015.1 Ramlibacter sp. | reverse complement strand
GTCGCAGCCTGGCCGAACACCTGGCGCTGTATTCACAGTTGCCGCACCAGGTGGGACTGGCAGGGCAACTTGCATTTGCTTTGTTTCCCTGGGTTCAGGCGCGGCGTTCGCTGATGCCGCTGGGCTGAGCGGTGCACAAGCTGTATGCCGGCCAGAGAACAGCATTGCATTCAACACGATCGCGGCCCAAACCGGCCCACGCGCGACGCTTTGGTTTACTGGGGATCAGCCAGTCGGCTTGACCCTGTCATTACATCGGTCCGCAGGATCTCGCACACCTTGTCTGGCTCCTCGAAGAAGGGCGTGTGCGCCGATTGCTCGTAGGTGTAGAGCCCTTCACGGGCGCCTCCAGAAGCTCGAAATAGGACTTGGCCAAGGGGTAGGACACGGTGTAGTCGTATACGCCATGCAGGAAGTAGATGGGGATATCGAGCTGCGTCACCTTCTTGGTCAGGTCGGTGGACAACTGCGTGTTCCACAGGCGGCTGCCCGAGAAGAGCTTGCCGCGCACAGGTTGATTTTTTCGCCCATCGAACTGCTTCGCGTTTTTGCACAGCTGGACCGAAAACGGACCTACTGCGCCAGGAAGCCGCCGTCGACGGCAAGGATCTGTCCAGTCACCATCGATGCAGCCGGGCTGGCAAGAAAGAGGATGGCGTGCGCGACTTCCACCGCCTGTGCGAGCCGGGCCATGGGTGTGACGGACCGAATGCGCTCCAGCAGGTGCGGCTGTGCTTTCAGGCCGCTGATGAAATCCGTCTCGGTCCACGTGGGCGCGACACCGTTGACGCGAATGCCCGCGGCAGCCCACTCAACCGCCCAAGCTCGCGTCATGTTCACAACAGCGCCTTTGGTGGCTTGGTAGGAAATGTTCGGGTAAAGGCCGCCGCCTGAAAAGCCCATGATGGACGCGGTGTTGACAATGGCTCCGAAACCCCGGGGTAACATCAGCCGCGCAGCTGCACGCGCGCACAGAAAGACGCCCGTCATGTTGACGTCAAGGACTTTCTGCCAGTCGTCAAGCGACAGTTCCACGGTCGGGTGTCGTATCGCGATCCCCGCGTTGTTCACCAGGACGTCCAGGCGCTGATACCGACTTTCAATTTCTGTGAAGACCCGATCCACGTCAACTTCTGAGGCCGCGTCGACCTGCACGGCCGCGGCGGCGGATCCCAACCTGTCCGCAGCTAGAGCCGCCTCGTCGCCGTCCCGATCGAGCAGCACGACCCGTGCTCCGGACGCAACGAACAATCGTGCGGCCTCATAGCCGATCCCCCGGGCACCGCCCGTGATAGCGGCCACTTGGCCGTCCAACCGCAAGGCCTGCAACAAGGATGCGTCTGCTTCACTCATGTTCAGATATTCTCGCATCCCTGCCTGATCACGGACGTCGCTTTCGACCCAAAGCAGACATGCCAGCGAAGCGACGCCTCCGCGCAGCTGACACTGCGCAATGGACTGCTCGTGCGCAGCGGTGTGAAACCAGTCGCCGAAAACCAGTTCGAGCCGCTGCACCTTCGTACGAGTCGAAGTCCGATTGCCGCGCTGCGGCCAAAGCAGCAACGAACCGCTTTGAGCTCGCGAAGCGGCTTAAGGCAACGCCCGGCCGCGCCGAATCCAGATGTCAGGCGCCAGCCGAATCCCGCGCGACACTGCCAGCCAGGAAGTCGGCAAACAGCGGGGCCGCGGCCTCCAGCAGTTCAACCTCGCCGGTCGGTGCCTGGCAAGGCTGCAGATCGAAGTGGCACAAGGTGCCCTGGATCGTGCCGTCGGCACGGTGAACCGGCACGCCGCAATAGGAAACGACGGCGTTCGACTGCATCCACGGAAAGCGCGTATCGGTGCGGCCATCCTTGACCTGTAGCGGCTCGTCCCGGTTGCCGACAATGCCGCAGAAGGTCAGCCGCTTGGGTGCGTCCTCACCATCGGGTGCATCGGCTTGCCAGCGGTCGTATAGGGCCACGTTGTGCAGCATGCTCTGGTCGAACCGGTACACGCCGGTGTGGCGGAACGGCGTTCGTTCATTAAGCGCGCGCAGTGCACCGTGCACGTCACCGCGTGCCAGCACGTCGGCCAACTCGACAAGGAAGGCCTGGTTTGCGTTGGACATGCCTCGATTCTCACCGAAGTGCTGCACATTTCTGAGGTAAGGAGCAGATCCGTCAGCTTCGCGTAGGCAGACGCCGAACTTGCAGACATGTTGGGAGATAGGCGTGGTGTGATGGTAGCTCATGGCCGAAAACGGCCGTGGCTGCGCTTGCACTCGTCGCATGGCAAGACGTTTTCGCCTCACCCGACCACGCGGAATCCCTGATTGCTGGCCGAACTCTCCGGCGTGTTCGAGCCGCGCGCGCCGACACGGTACCGATTGCAATAAGAGTCGTGACACAGGAACGATCCGCCGCGGCTGGAGCGGCGCCCCGAAGGTTCGGCGTACAACGGGTCGGTGCCGGCGGTGACATGGTGGTACTCGGGGGTGAACCAGTCCTTGCACCACTCCCAGACATTGCCCGACATCGCATACAGCCCGAAGCCGTTGGGCGAGTACGCGCGCGCCTGCATCGTTCCGGGGGTCCACCCTGCGGCCGGACCATTCGGAAATTCACCCCGCCAGATATTGCAGGGCGGATCGGCCGGCATTCCATCGCCCCAAGGGTAGCGATTCGCGTGGAGGCCTCCCCGAGCGGCATATTCCCACTGGGCCTCGGTCGGCAGCGAAACACCTGCCCAGCGGCAGTAAGCCCAGGCGTCGTGCCACGACACGTGCACGACGGGATGGTCCTGGCGGTCCCGCACGGTCGAACCCGCGCCTTCCGGCCGCTGCCAACAGGCATCGCGCACCTCCAGCCACCATGGCAACCCGTGGGGATGGCTGCGGATCGTATCCCTCAGAGCTTGCGGCACCTGAAGGTAGAACACGAACGACCAACCCGCTTCCTCCGCCTGGGTGATGTACCCGGTCGCGCGGACGAATTCGTTGAACTGGGAGTTGGTGACCGTCGTGGCACCCATCCGAAACGGGGTTACTTCAACTCGGCGCGGCGGTCCTTCGCCATCCCCGGGGAATCCGACCGCCGAATCCGATCCCATGAGAAACTCGCCTCCCGCGAGGAAGACGAGGTCGTGCTGCGTCAGCCGCCTCGCCTCCACCGCAGCATCGCCGGTCCGCGTGCTCTCGCGAGGCGGCGCTTCACGCGCGGGCAGACAGCACGGTTTGCCGTTCACGGCAGATATGGCGCCTTGAAGTCGTCGCGCTCCCAGAACGCGGTGCCCACGTTCTGCTCTCGCATGAGCTGATCGATGCGCTCGCGGGGAATGACCCCGCATCGATTCGCCCAGGCCTCGTACTGAGCCAGCATGTCCTTCACTCGGTCAGCATGCTGGGCCGCGACGTCGTTCAGCTCGGTGCGGTCCTGCTCAAGGTCGTAAAGCTCCCAGGGGTCGGGGTACTTGCGAACCAGCTTCCATTTGCCGATCCGCACCGCCGCATTGCCTTCGTGCTCCCAGAACATCGGGGGCCGGTCGTGTGTCTCGCCATGGAGCGCGGGAAGAAGGTTGTGGCCTTCGAGCGCGGCGACGGGCTTGCCGTTGCGGCTGTCAGGATACTGCGCACCGGTTGCGGCCACGATCGTCGCCATGATGTCGGGCAGGTAACCCGGAGAATGCCGCACCGCATTGCGTTCCGGGATGCCGTCGGGCCAGTGCACGATGAGCGGCGTGGATATGCCGCCTTCGTGGATGAAGTGCTTGTACAAGCGAAAGGGCGAGTTTGAGAGGTTGGCCCACGCCCGGCCGTAGCTTTGGTAGGTGTTTTCCGGACCGGGCATGACCGCCGGATCATTGCCGAACTTCACCGGTTCGCCGTCTCGGGTGTGCTCCTTGGCGATCATCAGCTTGTTCACGAGTTCGTCCACCGTCAGGTCATCGGGAATGTCCTCCGCGCAAGCACCGTTGTCCGACAGAAAGATCACAAGCGTATTGTCGAGCTCCCGTTGTTCCTCCAGGGTGCACAAGATCCGGCCAATGCCTTGGTCCATCCGGTCGATCTGCGCGGCGTAGACCTCCATGCAGCGCAAAAGCCATTTCTTGTGCCCGACCTGCATCCACGCGGGTTGAGTCGGGTCGCGTTCGGACAGCCGCCACGAACTGTCCAAAATGCCACTGGCCACCAGCCGCTCCAGCCGTTCCTCGCGCAGCTTGTCCCAACCCTTGTCGAACTTACCCTTGTACTTGGCGATGTCCTCATCGTGTGCATGCAGCGGCCAATGCGGTGCGGTGTAGGCCACGTACTGGAAGAAGGGCATGCCGGCGTGCTCGCGCCGGTGCTTTCGAATGAACTCCACCGCGTTGTCGCTGATGGCATCGGTGTAGAAGAAGCCGGACTCCCTGGCTTCGTGCTCGATGTTCTCGTTGCCTCGCGTGAGTGTGTTGGGATCGTAGAAGCTCCCGGCCCCGATGATGGTGCCGTAGAACTCGTCGAAGCCGCGCTGGAGCGGCCAGCTGTCGGTCGGCTGGGTCAAGTTGTTGGCCACGTGCCACTTGCCGCTGAGATAACTTCTGTAGCCGCTTGCCTTCAGAACCTCTGGAATGGTCACACAGCGGTCGTTGAGGTTCCCGGCATACCCTTCAGGGCCCATGTTGTATGTCAGCACGCCGATGCTCGTCTGGTGCGGGTGCAGCCCCGTCAGCAGTGAGGCGCGCGATGGACTGCAACGGGCCGTGTTGTAGAACTGGGAAAAGCGGATACCGCCTTTCGCCAACCG
The DNA here is from genome assembly GCA_046599015.1 of Ramlibacter sp. Lineage (GTDB taxonomy): Bacteria > Pseudomonadota > Gammaproteobacteria > Burkholderiales > Burkholderiaceae_C > Ramlibacter. The sequence continues at coordinate 4,342 of JBKJHN010000209.1, read as the reverse complement.
GTCGATGTGGGGCGTTTCCACCTCGCCGCCGTAGCAGCCAATGTCGGAGAAGCCCATGTCGTCGTTGAGGATCAGGACGATGTTCGGTTTCGATGCGGAGGTTGCCATCGGTACTTCCTTTCAGATGCGTTGACCTGTCGCCCGGTCAAAAAGATGTGCAGCGTGCGGCTCGAAAGTGAGGTGGACGCAGTCGCCCTCGCGCACGGATGGAAGCTCACCCGCGCGCAACTTGACGCGCTGGCCGGCGGCCTCCAGGTTGACGATGCTGCTGTCGCCGAAATCCTCGACGAACTCCACGCGCGCTGGGATACCGCTGTCAGCGAGCCGGAGGTCGCCCGGCCGAACGCCGAGGGTGACTTCCGCAGAGCCCCGGTCGGCGCTCGTGGCGACCTGCAATGATGTGTCTCCGACGCGCACCTGTCCGCTTTCAATCACGGCGGGCAGCAGATTCATCGGCGGAGTCCCGATAAACGCAGCCACGGTAGCGGTTGCCGGCTTACGAAAAATCTCATGCGGCGTCCCGACCTGCACGATGCGGCCCTCCATGAACACGGCCATGCGGTCGGCGATCGTCATGGCTTCTTCCTGGTCGTGCGTCACGTACACCGCGGTCACACCCAGCGAGCGTTGCAGTTTGCGCAGCTCGGACCGTGTCTCCAGCCGCAACTTGGCGTCCAAGTTGGACAGGGGCTCGTCCAGCAGAAAGAGCCGGGGCTTGCGCACGATCGCGCGCGCCAGGGCGCAGCGCTGCTGTTGGCCCCCCGAGAGCTGGCCGGGTTTGCGATCCAGCAAGTGCTCGATCGCCACCTTGGCCGCGGCTTCGCGTACTTCCTTATCGATTTGACCTGATGGCATGCCGATCATCTTGAGCGGAAAACCGATGTTCTGCGCCACGCTCATGTGCGGGTAAAGCGCGTAGCTCTGGAACACCATGGCGACGTCACGTGCGCCGGGCTCGGTGGCTGTGACGTCGACGCCGTCGATCAGCACGCGGCCGGCATCCACCGATTCCAGGCCGGCAAGGATCCGCAGCGTGGTGGTCTTGCCAGAGCCCGAAGGGCCGAGCAGCGCGAAGAATTCGCCCGCCTCGATGTCCAGGCCGATGCCATGCAATGCAGTGAACGCGCCGTGGCGCTTGATGATGCCTTCGAGGCGAACACTGGCAGACTGCGTCATCGGCGGCCTCCCCCCTTGACGGCGCCCACGGTGAGCCCCTTCACAATGTGGCGCTGCGCCGCCAGGCCGATCACGATGACCGGAGCCATAGCCAGCATCGCGGCGGCCGCGAGGCGGGCCCATTGCGTCTGCTCGACGGAAATGAAATTGAACATTGCCACGGTAACGGGCCTCACGTTGTTGCCGCCCAGCACCACGGCGAAAAGAAATTCGTTCCACGCATTGAGGAACACGAACACGGTGGTAACGGCGATCCCGCCGCGTACCTGCGGCAGGATGACATACCAAAGCGTGCGCAGCCGCCCCGCCCTGTCCAACAGCGCGGCCTCTTCCATCTCGTACGGCACGTCCTCGAAATACGACACCATCAGCCACACCGCGAAGGGCAATGAAAAGGTGAGATAGATCGTCGTGAGGCCGCTGTAGCTGTCCAGCATGCCCAGCTTTTGCATCGCCAGGTAGTACGGGATGATCAGACCCACGGGCGGCAGCATCTGGGTAGCCAGCACATAGAAGCCCGAACTCTTCTTCCCTGGGAACCGAAGCCGCGCCAGCGCATAGGCCGCAGGCACCGCGATCAGCATCGTGAGCAGCGTCGACGCCGTCGCCACCACGATGCTCGACCACAGGTTGGGCAGGATCGACGTGGGGCCGAACATCACTTCGCGGTAGTTCGCCAGTGTCGGCTCGAAGATGAACTTGGGGGGATAGGCCAGCACGTCCCGCTCGGTCTTGAACGAGGTAAGCAGGCCCCACAGCACCGGGAACACCCAGCCCGAGACGAGCAGCGCCGCCGCAGCCCACAGCAAGAGTTTGCGGATCGGCGATCCTCCGCGCGTCATGCTTTCCTCCGCAGCCGGAACATGAAGAACGACACCAGCAGGGTGATGGTCAGCAATACCATGGCCAGCGACGCCCCGTAGCCGAGGTTCAGCTCGGTGAAAGAGGTGCGGTACGCATACAGGTTCAGGATCTCCGTCGCCGAACCCGGGCCGCCGCCCGTGGCCGCGAAGATTGCGGCGAAGGCCGACAGCGCCGTCATCATGCGCATGATCACCACCATCATGATCGCCGGCCGGATCAGGGGCAGCGTGATGTGGGTGAACCGCTGCCAGGCACTGGCCCGATCCAGCCGCGCGGCCTCGTACACATCAGGCGGCAGCGTCGAGAGCGTCGCCAGCAGCACCAGGAAAGCGAACGGGGTCCACTGCCAAGTGTGGATGGCGATCACCGAGATCAACGCCAGTTGCGGATCGCCCAGCCAGTTATGGCTGCCCAGGCCCAGCGCCCGCGTCGCCATGTCGACCAGGCCGACGTCGGGCGAGAGCACCAGCGTGCGCCAGAACAGGCCCACCACCACCGGCGCCAGCACGATCGGAAGAATTGCGCCCACCCGCAGCAGCGCCTGCCCGCGCGGAATCTGCAGCACCAGCAATGCGAGCGAGAGCCCGATGATCACCTGCAGCACCACCGTCGACGCCGTGTACACGACGGTGAGCCATAGCGAATTCCAGAACCGCGGATCGTCGCCCATCTTGCCGAAATTGCCCGCGCCGACAAAGCCGGTGAGCCAGGGCATGCTGAAGTCGATGCGGTTCAGGCTGGTCCAGCCCAGATACACCAGCGGCACCGTGGTGGTGAGCAGCAGCACCAACAGCGCCGGCGCCAGGAGCGCGAACGCAAAACGCCGCTCCTGGCGCGCCAGACTGTCCCCCGTGCGCGCCGCCGTTACCGCCGATTGCACCTGCCGCGGTCTCTGGTCACGCCTTCAGGATCTGGACGATGCGCGCCTGCGCCTCGTCGAGCGCTTCCTTGGGCTTCTTCTGCCCTACCAGCGCAGACTGGATGGCCGTGGCCATGGTCTCGCCGATGGCGGGCCATTGCGGCACGCGCGGGCGCCATTCCACGTCGGTGTCCTGCTCCAGCGATTCGAGCGCGGCCGAGATGAAATTGGTGCCGGCGCCGCCGACGGCCTGGGAGAACTCCGCCGACTTCCAGGCCGACAGCCGGTTGACGCCCGAGCGCTTGGCCGGCCCCGCGAACTTCCAGGAGGTGCGTGCCTGTGTTTCCGCGGCCGTAGCCCATTGAATGAAGAGCCACGTGGCCTTCTTCTGGCGCTCGCTCAATGCGGCGTTGATGGGGAAGCCCCAGTTCCAGATGGACGTGACGCGCTTGCCGTTGGGCCCGCGCGGCCATCGCGCAAAGCCCACCTTGCCGATCACCTTGGATTTTTCGGGGTTCATCAGCACGGCAGCCGACGAATGCGCATCGAGGTACGTGGCCACCGTGCCCTGCGAGAAGGCATCGGCGATGTCCGGCCAGTTCCAGTTGCGCACGGCGGGCGGCGCATAAGAGGTGAGCGCGTTCACGTACCACTCCAGCGCGCTTACTGCCTCGGGCGAATTGACAACGATGTCCTTGCCCTTGAACCAGTTGCCACCGAAGCCGCGGAACAGCGAGGGGTAGATGTACATGTTCTGCCCCGCGCCCGAGAAGCCGCGCATCGCCAGGCCGTACATCCGGTTGGCGGGATCGTTCAACGCCTTGGCGTTGGAGAGGAGCTGGTCATAGGTGTTGGCCGGGTGCAGGCCCTTGGCGTCGTACAGGTCCTTGCGGTAAACCTGGACCGTCACTTCGCCGTCGTAAGGGATGCCGTAGGGCTTGCCGTCGACCGAATCGGCGTCGCGCCAAGCCTTGATGATGTCGTCATACCGGAACCAGGCCGGGTCGGTGAGCGAGGCATCGTTGAGGTACTTGTCGAGGGGCTCGACCCACTTGTTCGACACGTACAGCGGGTAATACATCGGGTCGGCCGCATGGGTCGCATAGGTCGCGGTCTTGGAAGACAGGTCGAGCATCGCCTTTTGGCGGATCTGGCCGGGCGGGACCTTCTCGAAGCGCAGCTTGATCCCCGTGAGCGCCTCGAACTGCGGCTGCAGCGTGATCAGGTTCTCGAAGTAGCTCGCCGGGATCACCGCCACCGTGATCGTTTCCCCCTCGGCCTGTTTCCAGTTGATCTTGGCGCTGCGGTACGCGGCGAGGTCGTCCTGCGCGAATGCGAACCGCGGCCCGATCGCACCGGCGGCGCCAAGCGCAGCGGCCATGCGCAGTGCGGTGCGGCGGCCTGGGAGCAGCGGCGACTTGTCGTTGGGGGAACGCTTTTTCA
>JBKJHN010000074.1:0-5765 GCA_046599015.1 Ramlibacter sp. | reverse complement strand
AAGGTTCCGGCAAAGCAGGAGCCTTCCTCCACCAATGCAAACAGGCTGCGGGACGACACGTCGAAGCGGCTGAACGTGCGGCGCAGCAGGCCGATGGTCTCCCTCACCAGCCAGTGGTCGCGATGCGCCATCAGCGTGGCGTCCATTGCCAACACGGAAGCCGCGTCGCCTTCGGTCTTGATCAGCCACATGCCGATATCCAGTTCGTTGGTTCGCATCGAGAGGATCGCGTCTTCCAGTTCCCGGGCGAGGGCCAGGGGATACCAGGCCGCGCCTGCGGCCTCGATGGCGGCCACATCGCCGGGTTGCGGGCCGGTCGGCGCCTGGATGGTGAAGGTGGCGGTCCGCTTGTTGCGATCGATCTGCACCGTGACGTTGCTGTACTTGAGAGCGTCTTCTTCAATGACACGCTGGATCGGCGTCAGCGCAACGCCCTTTGCACTTGCAGGCCGGTCGCTCTGTGAGGCAAGCTCGAGTGCGCGCTCCTGAACTTTGACGCCAAACTGGGCGGGTTTGGCGATTGAATCGACCAGGCGCCAGTCCTTGGCCTTCTGGCCGCGCACACCTTCGCTGGTCGTGCAGAAAATGTCCGCCAGGTCATGGCGAACATGGCGCTTGTCGGTCACGCGCGTCAATCCGCCGGTACCGGGCAGTACGCCGAGCAGCGGCACCTCGGGCAAGCTCACCGAACTGCTGCGGTCGTCCACGAGAATGATTTCATCGCAGGCCAGCGCCAGCTCGTAACCGCCGCCCGCGCAGGCGCCATTGACGGCCGCGAGGAACTTCAGCCCGCTGTACCTGGAGGAATCCTCCAGGCCATTGCGCGTCTCGTTGGTGAATTTGCAGAAGTTGACCTTCCAGGCGTGACTGCTGACGCCCAGCATGAAGATGTTGGCGCCCGAGCAGAACACTTTTTCCTTGGCGCTGGTGACGACCACTGTTCGCACTTCAGGATGCTCGAAGCGAATGCGATTGACGGCGTCGTTCAATTCAATGTCGACACCCAGGTCGTAGCTGTTGAGCTTTAGCTTGTAGCCTGGCCGCAAGCCGGCGTTCTCATCGAAGTCGGCGGACAGGGTGGCGACAGGCCCTTCAAACCTCAGCTTCCAGTGATGATATTGGGAAGGATCGGTCTGGTAATCGACTCGGGGTGATGTTCTCAAAAGGGTCTCCTGGTCGGGTGTGTTGCGGCCGTTGACAGGCATGATAGTGCACACTGTCTTCGACGGTCAAGCAATAAATGCAGTTTAATGCAACTTATTGGTTTGCGATGTTAAGCGCTTCCCGGATCAGAGTGCGTAACTCGCCGAATACGGCGTCCAGGGGCTGGGCGCTGGTGTCGAGCTGGAACTCCGCCTTCGAGTAAAAGGCGGCACGACCCGACAGAATGGACTTCAGATCGCTCATCGCCTCCCTGCTCACCGACATCGGCCGCATGTCTCCCTGCGCCGCGACTCTGGTCATGTGATCCTCGGGCTTGGCCTTCAGCCAGACAGTCGTGCAGTGGGCCAGCAGGAGGTTCAGGTTGGCCGGATCGGAAACGATCCCACCCGGGGCCGCGATCACTGCCTCGGGGTAGATCTGGATCGTTTCTTCCAGGGCGCGCCGCTCGTAGCGGCGGTAGGCACTCTGGCCGTACAGGGCCTGAATCTCGCCGATCCGGCAACCGGCGAATTTTTCGATCTCACGGCTGACCTCGACGAAGGGGAACGACAGGTCTTCTGCGAGCATTGTTCCCAGCGTGCTCTTCCCGGCGCCGCGAAGCCCGAGCAATGCCACCCGGTGGCTGCGTTCCCGGCCGCCGCTCGCGTTGGCACCGCCGGTGCCGAGCAACTCACCGACTGCCACGCGCGCACGATGCAAGGCGACCTCGTCGCGGCCTTCGAGCAACTCACGAAGCATGAGCCATTCCGGGGACGAGGTGGTCACGTCGCCGATGAGTTCGGCCAGTGAACACTGCAACCCGCGGGCCACTTGCACCAGCACCAGGATCGAGGCATTGCCGATCCCGTACTCGAGATTGGCCAGGTGACGTACCGACACTCCCGCCAGCATGGCGAGCGCCTTGCGCGTGATCCCTCGGCGCGCGCGCAGGGCGCGGGTGCGCTCACCCAGTGCAATGAGGAATGGGTTACCGATGTCGGCCGATGTTTCGACCGGTGCCGGTGGCGCGGCTGGCACGAGCCGGGGCTTCGCCTTGACGGCCCGGCGTAGCGGAACTTGATGCAGTACGTTGCTTGGCATGGGATACAGGCATGAAAGTACCTGTGCACAATAGTGCATCTCCGCTGCTTTGGCAAGAAGAAGAGCGGGGCACACCCGGCTTTTTCTGTGACGCGCAGCAGGCGCGCTGTACCAGGCATCTGCGAATTCAGGTAGGAGCCCACTGACGGGGTAAGCGGTTTGTTCCTCTCATGCAATGCGGCCTGAACGCGCATTTAATGAATTAATGTTGACCTGCTCGCCCACTGAAGTTCAGGCGGCCGAGCGGCCCCATGTTGTTCAGACCATTGCGGATTCCATCGCCGCCCAGGCGCAAGCAAGGGGGGCTTCTCCAGCCTTGATCGGAATCGGAGCCCAGCCGGTCACCTTCACGCAACTGCTTTCGTCGATCTCATCGATCGCGCAAGACCTCGCGCAAGCTGGCCTGCGCCGGGAAGATCGTGTGGGTTTGCTGGTGCCCTCGGGCATCGCCGGCGGCCGGCTCATGGTGGCTTTGGCGAGCAACATCACAGTCGTCCCTGTGAACCCGGCACTGACCCTGGGGGAGATGGCCGAGGTGGCGAAGGTGAGTGGATTGACTGCTATCGTGATCCCGAGCGGGCTGGACTCGGCGTCGCGTTCGGCGATGCTGGAACAACCGTTGGCCGTCTTCCAGGCCCTGGCGGGGCCCGACGGCGCACCCAGGCTGGAACTTCTAACCAGCCCAGTGGGGCCGCCCGTCCCTGTGCGAGCGGGGCGCGATGCCGATGTCGCGCTCCTTCTTCGTTCATCGGGCACGACGGGCGCTGCGAAGCTGATCCCCGTCACGCATCGCAACCTGCTTGCAATGGCCGAAAAGCTCGGCTCCGGTCTGTGGTTCGGGCTGAGCGCAAGAGATCGTGTTGCGTGTACCTTGCCTTTGTATTACGCGGCAGGCGTCAAGACGTCATTGTTCGTGCCACTGATCCTGGGTGCGAGCGTCGGTTTTCCGCCGCCCGGGCAGGCCTCGACCCTTGCCGCGTGGATCGATGTCCTCAAGCCGTCGTTCCTTTCCGTCTCGCCGGGTTCGCTGAATGGCATCCTCGATCGGCTGAAGGTGGCGCCGCACCCGCCCATCTCGGATTCGGTGCGTTTCGTGATGTGCGGAGCCGGCTATCTTCCGGAAGAGGTCCGGCTTGCAGCCGAACGGATGCTGCGGGTTCCGATCCTGGAGTTTTATGGACTGAGCGAGGCGGGGGTAATGGCCGCCAATCCGGTGCCTCCCGGCAGGAGCAAACCGGGGACGGTCGGCCTGCCCGCGCCGGGAGAGCTGCTCATTGTCGATGGCAGCCATCAGCCGGCGGCGAACGGCATGGTCGGCGAGATCATGGTGGGGGGGCCGTCGGTAACACCCGGCGATATCGCTGAAGAGAATTCCGCCGGCGAATTAAACGCTGGCTGGTTATTGACCGGCGATCTCGGCCGCATCGACGAAGACGGGTATCTCACGATCGTCGGCCGGACCAAGGAAGTGATCAATCGCGGCGGCGAGAAGGTGTTCCCGTACGAGATTGAGAAGGCCATGTTGCAGCATCCGGCCATCGCGGAGGCCGCCGCCTTCGGCGTGCCGCATCCACGGCTCGGAGAGAGCGTCGCGGCAGCGGCCGTGTTGAAGGCGGGGAGCACGCTTTCGGAGCAGGAACTGAAGTATTTTCTCGCGGCACGACTGGCCGCGTTCAAGCTCCCGCGTCGTGTATGGTGGGTCTCCAGCCTGCCGCGCGGCAACACGGGCAAGGTGCTTCGCAGCGCGTTGACCGCAAGCTATGGCGCCAGGCGCCGGCAGTTCGCGCAGCCGGATGGTTTGCTGGAATCCGAGCTTTTCCACCTGTGGTCCCGCTTGCTCGGCACGGACGACATCGGAATCGACGACGACTTTTTCGAGAAGGGTGGCGATTCGTTGTTGGCGACGGAAATGCTCCTGGAGGTTGAACGGCTGTCTGGCAAGCCGTATCCGCAGTCGGAACTCTCCACGCTGACCATCCGGCGCATCGCCCATGTCATCACATCCGGGCTGGCGGCCGATCGCGAACTGATCACGCAGGTCAAGTCCGGTTCAGGCATACCCCTTTTCCTGTGCCACGGCGACTATGTCACCCGGGGGCTGTATGCGCACAAACTGGCGGCGCTACTTCCCGAGGGCCAGCCAGTCTTCCTGCTGCATTGCTATGCGGATCAATTAGGCGGGCACAGGATGGAAGATGTTGCACAGGTTTATCTGGATCAGATTGTTCGCGCAGGGCAGGCTTCGCCAGTGTTCGTGGCGGGATATTGCAACGGCGGGCTCGCCGCCTGGCATCTCACTCATTTGCTCAGGGCTCACGGGGTCGAAGTGCTGGAACTGGTTCTGATCGACACCGCGTCACTCAACGCACGTACGGAAATGCGGACACTGGCCAGGATCGCCGGGGCGGCTGCATCCTTGATTCCGGGCCGGCCAGGCAAAGTGCTACGCCAAGACGGCTTGCGTGCTGTCTGGATCTTCAGGAGAAGGAGCTTGCAGACCTTGGCCCGGCTGTCGTACCGCGCCGTGCGCCGGAAGGTGCTCTCGGTTGGGCGCCGCGGGCCTTTGCTGCGCGGGCACCGCGATGTTGCAAGCGAGGCCGACAAGGCGTTTTACCAAATGATGTCCCGTTACGTACCGCCTCCTATCGATGTTGACCTGACGTGCGTCATCGCGGAAGACGGCACGCAGTTCGACACGGACCCCCAGTTCTGGCGCCCCCTTGTCCGCGCGCTCAGAGTGGTGCGCGTGCCGGGTACCCACACCACGGCGCTCATAACGGGCCGGCAAGCACTGGCGCAAGCCCTTGTGGAAGTGATGCGGCGAGCCGCTGCCCGGCCGGCCCGCGTCACCGCGCCTGCTGCGCCACAATCGGGTGCATGAGTGCACTTTTGCGAACCAGTTTGGGCGCTACGCCCCTGGTGCTCGATTCGCCGCACAGCGGTGTGGATTACCCGGATGACTTTGCTCATGCCTGCGAACTGCAGCTGTTACGCCAGGCTGAGGACACTCACGTGGAGAAGCTGTATGACTTCGCGCCAGCGCTGGGTGTCGCCTGGATCGAGGCCTTGTTTCCCCGCAGTTATCTGGACGTCAACCGGAACACGACCGAGATCGACGTTTCCATGTTCGATCAGCCTTGGCCTGATCCGGTCGAAACCGCGCCACAGTCGCTGGCCAAGGTACGGCTGGGGAAAGGTCTGGTCTGGCGTTGCACCGACGACGGCGTGCCCCTTTATCAGCGGCAACTGACCGTCGACGAGGTCCGGTCACGGATCGAACGCTGCTGGCAGCCCTACCATGCGACCGTGGCAACAGCCATCGACCAGGCCCATGCACGGCACGGCTACAGCATCCATCTCAATTGCCATTCGATGCCCGCAGTCGGGGCCAGCCATGCCACCGACTTCCCCGGCCTGGTCCACGCTGACTTTGTGGTCGGCGATCGGGATGGCACCAGCGCTGACGCACGGCTTTCGCGCCGGATCTGCGAGCATCTTCAGTCCCTGGGCTACGGGGTTGA
>JBKJHN010000228.1:0-6091 GCA_046599015.1 Ramlibacter sp. | reverse complement strand
ACCGGTCGTGCGTGCGCGCGACGTCCCGAACCGACAGCGGACGAAACGTTCATCATCGTTCCCCAGTTGAGTATGCAAGTCTGTCCCTTGCACGCCGTTTTTCAAGAAACGTTTCGGGCGGTTACCAGTTACCTCGATCCTCCTTGCCACACAGCTTCGTGGCGAGTCTGAAGGCTATTTTTTTTCTTGCGTGCCGGCACAGCCGCCTTGCCGCTCCAGAAATCGACGATCTGTTTCGTCGTCTCTGCCTGCATGGACGCGGCTTGGCGCTTCGATGCCGCTGCGGCTTGGCCGCGCGCGGAACCCATGACCTTGTTCGCCGAGCTGAGCCATACGCTCATGAAGGGATTTTTCGTGGTGAATAGATTTCGCATTTGATCCTTGATCGAGCCGATGCCCGTTGAGGCGTGATCCTGAGGCAAGCGAAACGCTGACCAAGTGGCTCAATGCGCCACCTCGGTATCGTCTTTCTCCTACGTCCATTGACCGTTCCGCCGCAACCGCTGAAACTCGCAGGGCATTGCATCCAATGCTCAAAACAACTGGACAGAAGACATGAACATTCTCTTTGCATCTCGGCTTTGGGCGCGTTGTACTTTCGCCTTCATCCTGGTGTTCGCACTGGCCGGCCCGACGGCGGCATTTGCGCAGGCCTGGCCCACCAGCCAGGTTCGGATCATCGTCCCCTACGTACCCGGCGGCACGATCGACATCACGGCCCGCCTGATCGCAGGCAGGCTGTCCCAGGCGTGGGGCCAGACCGTCGTGGTGGAGAACCGCGGGGGAGCTGCCGGTACGATCGGCGCCAGTATCGTGGCCAAGGCTCCACCGGACGGCCACACGCTGCTGCTGGCCGCCGCCTCCGAACTGACCATCGCGCAGACCATCATCAAGAACATGCCGTTCAACGCGCTGACGGATTTCACACCCATCGTGCTCGTCGCACGCTCGCCTTTCGTCCTGGTCGTGAACTCGAAGGTCCCGGCGAAGAACCTGACGGAGTTGATCGCGCTCGCGAAGAGCCAACCCGGAAAGCTCAACTACGGAACCTCCGGTGCGGGAACCACGACGCATATGGTGGCGGAACTGTTCAACGCCACCGCCGGTATCCAGACGACGCACATCCCCTACAAGGGCAGTGGCCTCATGATGAACGACCTGCTGGCTGGACAAGTCGATATGGCCTTTGACACCATCGCCACGACGAAGCCGCACATCGATTCCGGCAACCTGCGCGCGATCGGCGCCACCATGGCGAAACGGTCGCCGGCGGCGCCGGAAGTTCCAACCTTCGACGAAGAGGGCCTCAAGGACTTCGTCGGCGGTTCGTGGGTCGGTTTTCTCGGCCCGGCCGGGCTGCCCGCCAGCATCGTCGCGCGGGTACAGGCCGACGTGATTGCCATCCTGGGCAGCGGGCTTGCCGATGAACTCACGCGGCGCGGGCTCGACCCAGCCGGGTTGACTGCACCGCAATTTGCTGCGCTGATCCGTGCCGACCACACAAAGTTCAACGCGGTGGCGCAACGCATCGGCATGAAACCTGACTGAACTCAGTTCCTTACTGCGTGAGAGCGATTTCAGAGAATGAGTGAGCGAGATGCCGGCGGGCCGGATGAGCCGCCGTTTACAACGAACAACCCGCGAACGCTGCGGCAGCTTACCGATTGGCACTCGCGCGCCGCGGAGCCGGCACTCGAGCCCGACTTGCCGATCATAGATCCGCATCATCACCTGCGTGAGGGTGCGCAGGGCCGCTATTACCTGCCGCAGTTCGCGCAGGATCTGGCGAGTGGTCATGACGTTCGCGCGACCGTGTTCGTCGATTCGCAAACCGATTACCGCAGCTCGGGGCCGCCGCTGCTGCGTCCGGTCGGTGAAACTGATTTCGTCATTCAATCTCTTGCGGAAACCCCCCCGGGTCTGGGACGCTGCAAGCCGTGCGCCGGAATCGTCGGCACGCTGGATCTCAGCCGGGGCCCGGAAGTGCGCGAGGGCTTGCTTGCGCATGTTGCCGCCGGTCAGGGCCGCTTCCGGGGCATTCGCGATCCATTGGCATGGGACGGCAGCAACATCAACTACGGCCCTCGCAGGCCGCCGCCGGACCGCATGGCCGATCCGCTCTTTCGCGCGGGGTTTGCCCAGCTGGCGCCGTTGAACCTCACGTTCGACGCCTGGCTGTTCCATCCGCAAATTCCCATGCTGGCGGAAATTGCGCGCAGCTTTCCCGAGACCACGATCGTGCTCGATCACCTCGGCACGCCACTGGGCGTAGGACCCTATGCCAATTGCCGCGCGGAAGTCTTCGCCTCGTGGCGCAGTGCGCTGGTTGACCTTTCCCGCTGCGCCAATGTGGTGGTGAAATTAGGCGGGTTGGGGATGCTGTATTTCGGGTTCGGCTTTCACGCCCGCGAAGTCCCGGCGTCTTCGGAAGAACTCGCGGTGGCATGGCGGCCGTATCTCGAAACGGCAATCGATGCGTTCGGGCCTGCGCGCTGCATGTTCGAGAGCAACTTTCCAGTCGACAAGCAAACTTGCAGCTACACGACTCTGTGGAATGTGTTCAAGAGAATTGCGGCCGGTTACTCAGCAGCAGAAAAAGAGGCGCTGTTCTTCGGGACCGCGAACCGGGTGTATCGGCTGCAGCTCTAAAGCTCATCCGTTCAGGGTTTGAATTCCGGGGTCGACTGACAGAGCTGCCGCAGTGTCTCCATCGCATCCCAGACATCGACGAACCGCGTGTAAAGCGGCGCGGGGCCAAACCGGATCAGGTCCGGCGGACGGTAATCGGGAATCACGCCTCGCGCGATCAGTGCCCGCACGATCTCGCGCGCTTTCGGATGCCGCACCGTGATGTGAGACCCTCGGCGATCCGCACTTCGCGGCGACGCGACGCTGAATCCGTAAGGCGCAAGACGCTGGTCGGTCAGAGCGACCAGGAGCTGCGTCAGTTGCTGTCCCTTGGCCTGCAATCGTTCGATACCGGCTTCGGCAATCAGCGCCAGCCCCGGCTCGATCGCAATCGTCGACAGGATGGCGGGGATTCCCACCAGAAATGAATCTATGCCCTCGGCCGGTTCGAAATCGGGCGACATCGCGAACTGCTCGCGGTGTCCGAACCAGCCCCACAGCGGCTGCCGCAGCCGGCCCTGCTGAGACTTTCGCACGTAGACGAACGAGGGGGCGCCGGGGCCGCCGTTAAGGTACTTGTAGGTGCAGCCGACCGCCAGGTCGGCGCCGCTGCTTTCCAGAGGAACGCGCACGGATCCTGCCGAGTGGCTGACGTCCCAGAGCATCAACGCGCCCGCGCCCTGCACGATGCGTGTCACCTCCATCATGTCGAGCAAAGCCCCGGAGCGATAGGCAATATGAGACAGGCAGACCAGCGCCGTGTCATCGTCCAGCGCGGCTGCGAGAGTGGAAGTGTCCAGCCCGGTCACTGCGTCGGCAGGTAGCACCTCGAGCTTCAACGACAACTGCGCGGCCAACGATTGCAGCACATACAGGTCAGTCGGGAAGTTGTCGTCGCTGGTCACGATTTTTCGTCGCCCGGGCACTGAACCCAATGCTGCCGCCGCGGCCTTGTACAGGTTCACCGAAGTCGAATCGCCGATGATGATCTCGCCCGGCTGCGCTTCGACCACTGACTGCGCCATGAGATCGCCAAGCTGGCGAGGCACGTGGATCCACCGGCGCCAGGCAATGATGAGATCGTCGCGCCAAGAATCCATCGCGTCCGACATCAAGCGCGCCGTGCCGGCGGGTTGCCGGCCCAGCGAGTTGCCATCCATGTACAAGGGGCTGATGTCGGGTCCGGCGAAACGTCCACGAAAGTGTGCCAATGGGTCCGTCAGATCCATCTGCAGCGCCGTATCGCGCGTCACGTGCGCAGCAAATTGAGCGTTCATCTTGACGGCAGTGGTTGGCGTTTGACCGGAGTGTGCAGGGTTACCACGGTGTTGCTTCGCGTTGAACTGCCTATCATCTTAAGGCAACGTCGAGCCGGTGCGCATGCCGGTGCCGCGACCATGAGTAGTCGAAGACAAACCCCGAAGACAGATCCCAAACAAGGAGTCAGCCATGTCGGATAGCGATTCGCTCGAAAGAGTGCGTCTTGACATTGAAGACGGCATCGCAACGGTCACCCTCGACCGGCCCAACAAACTCAACGCGCTGTATCCGGAAATGATCCTGCGCCTGGTCGATGTGATCGAGGAGGTGCGGCGGGACAATGCCGTGCGCGTGATGGTGCTGCGCGGCGAAGGCCGCGCCTTCTGCTCCGGCGACGATCTTGCGCCGGAGGACCGGTTCAAGTACGGCCCGCCTGATTTGCAGACGCGGATGCGCACCGGGTTCCCCCGTGCTGTCATCGACATGCTCACGCTGCGCAAGCCCGTGGTTGGCATCGTTCAGGGCTATGCCGTTGGCGCTGGCCTGGACCTGGCTTTGGCCTGCGACTTCCGGTTCTCGGATCCCGCGGCAAAGTTCGGCGCGGTGTACGTCAATCGCGGGCTGGGTGGCGGTTCCACCTACCTGCTGCCGCGCTATGTGGGGCTCGGGCGTGCGACCGAAATGCTGCTGCTCGGCCGCTTCGTCGAGATGGAAGAGGCGCTGCGCCTGGGTCTGGTCACTGAAGTCGCTCCGCTGGATCAGCTTGAAAGCCGCGCCTATGAACTCGCCCGCAAACTGGCTAAGGGGCCGACTCAGGCTTACGGCGCGATCAAGAATGCGCGTAACCAGGGGCTGGGACTGGACCCGGTGAAGGGCTTCGAGGCGCAGATCCTCGCCAACGTCGAATTGATGTTCCACAAAGACGCGCGCGAAGGGCCGCGCGCTTTCAAGGAAGGCCGCGACCCGAATTTCACCGCGGAATGGATCGACCTTCAGTACGACCCGCTCAGGCCTTACGACTGACGCGTTCGCTCGCACGCCGCGCGGCTTAGCGCAAGCAATTTCAGCATCGGAGCAATCGGTGACAGACCCTGCCAGTGACGACTTCATCCGCTACGAATGCAGCGATCGCATCGCGACCATCACTTTCAACCGGCCCGCCAAACTCAACGCCTTCAATGACGCGATGGTGATGCGGCTGGCGGCCGTGTTGCACGAGTTTGACATCGACCCCCAGGCGGATGTGGCCGTGTTGCGCGGCGAAGGGCGGGCATTTTGCAGCGGCGCCGATGTGCATCAGCGGCAACTGCGCACCGATGAAGAATTGAAGAAACACGGCGGATCGCAGGGCTGGGGTGCGCACGCCGCCGACCTGCTGACCCGGGCCATCAACTGGAAGCCGGTGATCGCCGCGCCGCATGGCTACGCGGTTGGCCTGGGGCTGGGAATGGTGCTCGAAAGCGAGCTGGTGGTTGCGGAGGAGGGCACCCGGTTTCAAGTCACCGAGACTTCTCGTGGCCTGGCCGGCTCCCGTTATTGGGCCTTGCTGCACTTTCGCGGCGCCCGTTCATTCGCCACCGAGGCGACGATCACAGGACGGTTCTTCACCGCCGAGGAAGCCTTGGCCGCCGGCATCGTCGATCGCGTCGCGCCCAAGGGGCAGCATCTTGAGCAGGCCTATGAACTCGCGCGTCAGGTTGCAGCCAATCCACCTTTGAGCGTGCGCGCCACCGTGCGCACCCGCCGCTGGTATATGGACCAGGCCGAGCGCGAAGCTTACCTTCAGACAACCCCCCTCAAGCTGCACCTCACCGAAGACTTCAAGGAAAGCGCCAGGGCCTTCGCCGAGAAGCGCAAGGCCGGCCCGTTCAAGGCGCAATGAAGCTCCCCACTCGCAGCGACACGAGACACCCTGAATGAAACTGCTTGAATACGAGGGCAAGGCGCTGCTGGCCAATCACGGTGTGCCGGTCGCGCCGGGAGCACTGTGGCCGCAGGTGCCCGACTCCGACTCCGGCTGGATGGTGAAGGCGCAGGTGTTGGCGGGCGGCCGCGGCAAGCGCGGCGGCATTCTCAGCGCTGCCGATCGGGGGGAACTCGAGCGGGCCGCCGGGCGCTTGCAAGGCGCCATGCTGGGCGACGAGCCGGTCCATGCGGTGTATATCGAACCGAAGCTCGCCATCGCCCACGAGTACTACCTTGC